>NZ_CP146022.1:6118690-6424624 GCF_036967205.1 Streptomyces sp. Q6 | reverse complement strand
AGTGCCGCCGTCTCCCGCGCGAAGGCGGCCGACCGGGGGGCGTCGGGCAGCTCGCCGTGGATCATCAAATGCCAGACGTCCTCGAATCCGCGGGTCTGCGCGAGATCGACGGCGGAGTACTGGCGGTAGTGGTAGAAGCCCTCGCGCCCCCTGACGTCCCCGAGTGCGGTGTCGGTGACGATGACGCCCGCGAGCCCTCGCGGTACGTCGGCGACGGGGGCGGCAGTGGTCCCGTTGATCGGCATGTTTCCTCCCTGGACTTGATTCGACTGTCCATGCTTGACTCAATCTCTGTCAATATTGATCCAGTCAATACATCGCGATGCGGATACGGTGACGCCCATGAGGGATGAAGAGCCGGCACCGGCGCAGCAGGCCCGCCGACTGAGCACCAAAGAGACCGCCGAACGGCTCGGCGTGAAGCCCGAGACCGTGTACGCGTACGTGAGCCGTGGGCAGCTCTCCAGCAGGCGGAAACCGGACGGCAGGGGCAGTACCTTCGACCCGGGTGAGGTCGACGCCCTCGCCCGTCGTAACAGGCGTGAGAGCGCGCCGAGTTCGGGCACGAACGAGCTGTCCGTCCGCACCCGGATCACCCTCATCGAGGACGACAGGTACTTCTTCAGGGGGGTCGACGCCGCGGCCCTCGCCGCCCGCCATTCGTACGAAGAGGTCGCGGAATGGCTGTGGACGGGATCACTGCGGTCCGGCGCCCGGTTCGCGGCACCCAAGGAGTCCCTCGCCGCTGCCCGCCGCGCAGTCGGCGCGCTGCCCGAACACAGCAGCCCCGTCGACCGGTTGCGGGTGGCGGCCGTCGCCGCCGCGACGGCGGACCCGCTGCGCTACGACCTCTCCGAGCAGTCCGTCCTCGGCGCCGCGCGCTCCCTGATCCCGACGCTCGCCGCCGCGCTGCCGCTGCGGAACGCCACCTACATGGACGGCCAGCCGATCGCGCAGCGCCTCTGGGGTCGACTGACGTACAAGAGGCCTGACGAGGCGTCACTGCGGGCTCTGGACACGGCACTTGCGCTCCTGGTCGACCACGACCTGGCCGCGTCCACGCTCGCCGTGCGGGTCGCGGCGTCGGCACGCGCCCACGCCTACGCGGCCGTCTCCGCGGGCCTGGGAGTCCTGGAGGGGCCGCTGCACGGCGCGGCCAGCGGGCTGGCCCACCGGATGCTCCTGGAGGTCCTGGAGCGGGGCAGCGCCGGGCCGGTGGTCGCCGACGAGCTGCGGGCCGGCCGCCGTGTCCCCGGGCTCGGCCACCGCCTCTACAAGAGCGAGGACCCGCGCGCCCAGGCCCTGTTCGCGTGCCTGGAGGAACTGCCGGACGCGCACCCCGCCCTGGAGGCGGCACGGGACGTCGTGGCGACGACCGCACGCCACACGGACCTGCACGCCAACGTGGACCTGGCGCTCGCCGTGTTCACCACGTCGTTCGGGATGGCCGCCGAGGCGGGCGAGACGATCTTCGCGGTCGGCCGCACCGCGGGCTGGATCGCGCACGCTTTGGAGGAGTACGGCGAACGTCCGCTCCGTATGCGCCCATCAGGCCACTACGTAGGCCTGCGTCCACCGCAGCCCCTGCCGTCACCACACGGCGAGGAGTGATCTCGCGGGCAGGTTAGGCTCGCCTGTGTGAGTACGTGCGCGACCGCCTCGCAGGACCTGGACGAACCCCTCGCGGGCACCGCGGCCACCGCCCGGACCTGGCTGTTGATCGAGCAGTCCGGGCCGTGGGGCGCCAAGGCCCTGACCTCCAGCCATCTGGACCCTGACGTGGGCCGTGCGCTGGAGGCGGCCGCCGAGGGCACCGGAGTGCGTGTGGCGCTCATCCGGCGCCCCGGCCGGCATGCGGACTTCCACGCTCCGACCCGCCATCAGGTGTATGTGGCCCACACGGCTCCGGGTAACGCGTGGCTGCGGAGTGCCACGGTCGCCGACCCTGAAGCGCTGACGCGGCTCGACTTCGCTTCCTTGGGGGCGGGCGACCACGGCGGCTTCGGCGAGCCGCATGGAGGCGCCCCGCTCGCGCTCGTCTGCACGAACGGCAAGCGCGACCGCTGCTGCGCCCTGCTGGGACGTCCGCTCGCCTCCGAACTCGCCCTCTCCGGCGAAGAGGGCGTCTGGGAGGTCACGCACCTGGGCGGGCACCGTTTCTCCCCCACCTTGTTGGTGCTCCCGTACGGCTACGCCTATGGAAGGGCGACGACAGCCGACGTCAAAGAGGTTCTGGAGGCGGTGCGCTCGGGCCGGATCGTCACCGAGGGGTGCCGCGGCAGCTCCGCCTGGGACCGCCCGGGGCAGGCGGCGGAGCTCGCTGTGCGGCAGGCGGCCTCCGCGTTCGGCGCCGACGACCTGATCCTCGTACGGACGGAGGCGGTCGGGACCGACGCCCCTTCCTGGGAAGTGACCGTCGCCCACGTCGACGGCCGCCACTGGAGCGTGACGGTCGTCCAGGGGGCCTCGCTGCCTCCGCGCCCGGAGAGCTGCGGCGCCGCCCTGGCGTCTCCGGCCCGCATGGATGTCGTGGCTGTACGTGAGGTTCCCGCAGCGTAGAAGCGAAGTTCTCGCCCTATTGGATGCGGGGTTCTCGCCCTGTAGACGCGAGGTTCCCGCCCTGTAGAAGCGATGTTCTAGCTCTGTAGACGCTAGGTTCCCGCCCGGTAGAAGGATCATGGGAGAGCGGCGGAGGAGATCCGCACCACAAGGGCTACGAACGAGGGCGGAACGCCCCGTACCGTTCGTGACCATGAGCGCGAAACCCCCCTCCCGCCGACTGCGCCTCGCGATGCCGCGACGCGTGTTCGCGCAGGTCCTGCTGATGCAGGTGGCGATCGCCGCCGGGGTCGCCGTGCTGGCCACGGGGCTCTTCCTGGCGCCGCTCGGCGAGCAGTTGGACGACCAGGCGATGCGCCGCGCCCTCGCCATCGCGCAGACCACGGCCGCGCAGCCGCGGATCGCCGCGGACCTGGAGTCATCCCGGCCGACGGCGGACGGGCCCGTACAGGTCGATGCGGAGCGGATCCGGCGGGCCAGCGGCGCCGAGTACGTCGTGATCATGAACAACAAGGGGGTCCGCTGGTCGCACACCGATCGCGACCGGATCGGAAAGGTCGTCTCCACGGACCCCAGCGACGCTCTCGCGGGGCACGAGGTCATGGAGATCGACGACGGCACCCTCGGGCGCTCCGCGCGCGGCAAAGTGCCGCTGAGGGGCTCGGACGGGGCCATCGTGGGCGCCGTCTCGGTGGGCATCGAGTACGACAGCGTGCGCGCACGCCTCATCCACGCGATCCCCGGCCTGTTCGCGTACGCGGGCGGAGCCCTCGCCGTGGGCGCGCTGGCCGCGTATCTGATCTCGCGACGGGTGCAGCGGCAGACGCGTGACCTGGCGTTCTCGGACATCTCCGCGCTGCTCGCCGAGCGCGAGGCGATGCTGCACGGCATCCGCGAGGGCGTCGTCGCCCTCGACCGGACCGGCCGGATACGCCTGCTCAACGACGAGGCCCAGCGGCTGCTCGGCCTGGACGCCGAGGCGATCGGGCAGCCGCTCGACTCCGTGCTCGGCGCGGGACGCACGACCGATGTGCTCGCGGGACACGTCACCGGCACCGATCTGCTGACCGTACGCGGCCAGCGCGTTCTGGTCGCCAACAGGATGCCCACGGACGACGGCGGCGCGGTGGCCACCCTGCGCGACCGCACGGAGCTGGAGCAACTGGGCCGCGAGCTCGACTCCACGCGCGGCCTCATCGACGCCCTGCGGGCTCAGGACCACGAGCACGCCAACCGGATGCACACGCTGTTGGGGCTCTTGGAGCTGGAGATGTACGAGGAGGCCGCGGAGTTCGTCGGCGAGGTGGCCGACTCCCACCGGTTCACGGCCGAGCAGATCACCGAGAAGATCCGGGATCCGCTGCTCGCGGCCCTGTTGGTGGGCAAGGCGACCGTGGCCGCGGAGCGCGGGGTGGCCCTCGGCATCTCGCGGGACACCGAGCTGCCCGACCGTCTGGTGGATCCGCGCGGCCTGGTCACGATCGTCGGCAACCTGGTGGACAACGCCCTGGACGCGGCGGCCGGTACGGGGCTCCACGCGCGCGTGGAGGTGGTGTTGCGGGCGCAGGCCCGTACAGCGGTCCTCCGTGTGCGCGACACAGGGCCGGGCGTGCCCGCCGATCAGCGGGAGGCCGTCTTCATGGAGGGGTGGTCGACCAAGGAGCCGCCCGCTCACGGCAAGCGCGGTATCGGCCTGGCCCTGGTGCGACGGCTCGCGGAGCGGCAGGGTGGCACGGCCGAGGTCACCGCGTCGCCTTCAGGGGGCGCCGAGTTCGTCGTGGTGCTGCCGGAAGCCCTCACCGATCCCGTACCGAGCGCGGCCGAGGAGGTCCGATGATCGAGGTTCTGGTCGTGGACGACGACATACGTGTCGCCGACGTCAACGCCGCCTATGTGGCGAAGGTGCCCGGCTTCCGCGTGGTGGGCACGGCGCACAGTGCCGCCGAGGCGCTGGAACGTATCGAGGACGTCGATGTCGACCTCGTGCTCCTCGACCACTACCTGCCGGACGAGACGGGCCTCACCGTCGCCCGTACGCTGCGCGAACGCGGCCACCAGATCGACGTGATCATGGTGACCGCGGCGCGCGACGTGGCGACCGTGCAGTCCGCGATGCGCCACGGGGCCTTGCAGTACCTGGTCAAACCGTTCTCGTTCGCGGGTCTGCGCGGCAAGCTCGAGGCGTACGCGCAACTGCGGCGCACCCTCGACGGCGGGGGTGAGGCCGAGCAGGCGGAGGTCGACCGGATCTTCGGCGCGCTGTCGGCCACTCCCGCGCCCGAGCTGCCCAAGGGCCACTCCCCCACCACGGCCGAACTCGTCCGCAGGGCCATGATGGGCGCGGAAGGCCCGCTGTCCGCGCAGGAGTTGGCCGACCGCACTCGGCTCAGCCGCCAGACCGCCCAGCGCTATCTGAAGCTCCTGGAGCGCACGGGGCGGGTCCGGCTGAGCCTGAAGTACGGGGACACGGGGCGGCCCGAGCACCGCTACGAGTGGGCCGCCGGCCTCTGACGGGGGGCGGGGCCGCTAATCGCCGTCCCTAGTCACCGGTGGCCAGCGACCAGTCACCTGTCACCTGTCACCTGTCACCCGCGACGCGGGTCAGACGGCCCCGGCGCCGGTGAGGGCGCGTACTTCCGTCTCGGCGTGCTTGGCCTCGTCCGGCGGCTCGGCCGAGGTCACGGTGCCCAGCCAGCCCGCGAGGAAGCCGAGTGGAATGGAGACGAGCCCCGGGTTCTCCAGCGGGAAGTACTGGAAGTCCACGCCGGGGAAGAGCGACGTGGGACTGCCGGAGACCACCGGTGACAACACCACGAGCAGCAGCGCGGGCACCAGGCCGCCGTACACGGACCACACGGCGCCGCGCGTGGTGAAGTTCCGCCAGAACAGCGAGTAGAGCAGTACGGGGAGGTTGGCCGACGCAGCCACGGCGAAGGCCAGGCCGACCAGGAACGCGACGTTCAGATCGCGGGCGAGCAGGCCGAGGCCGATAGCGAGCACACCGATGCCGGCCGCGGCGACCCGCGCCACGGTGACCTCGCTGTACTGCTTGGCGTCCGCGCCCCGCTTCCGCAGCGTGGCGTAGAGGTCGTGTGCCACCGACGCCGAGGACGCGAGCGTGATGCCCGCGACGACGGCGAGGATCGTGGCGAAGGCGATCGCGGCGACGATCGCGAAGAGCACCGTTCCTCCCGTGGAGTCCGCGCCGCCGCCCAAGTCGAGCGCGAGCAGCGGAACTGCCGTGTTCCCCGCGGCATTTGACCCACGTACGGCGTCCGAGCCCACGATGGCGGCGGCACCGAATCCGAGCACGATCGTCATCAGGTAGAAGCTGCCGATCAGCCCGATGGACCAGATGACGGAGCGGCGCGCGGCCCGCGCCGTCGGCACGGTGTAGAAGCGCGACAGGATGTGCGGAAGGCCGGCCGTGCCGAGCACGAGAGCCAGGCCCAGGCTGATGAAGTCGAAGCGCGCGGTCCAGCTCCCGCCGTACTTCAGACCCGGCACGAGGAAGTCCGAGCCATGCCCACTGCGCGCGGCGGCCGTGCGCAGGAGTTCGTCGAAGTCGCCGTGGAAGCGCGCCAGGACGAGCACCGTCAGGGCGATCGTCCCGCCCATGAGCAGGACCGCTTTCACGATCTGGATCCACGTGGTGGCCCGCATCCCTCCCAACGACACGTAGATGACCATGAGCGCGCCGACCCCGACGACGGTCCATGCCTGCGCCGCGCCGCTCGACCCGCCGAGCAGCAACGCGACCAGGCTGCCCGCCCCCACCATCTGCGCCACCAGGTAGAGAACGGACACGGTGACCGAGGACGTGCCCGCCGCGATGCGTACGGGACGCTCCCGCATCCGGGACGCCACGACGTCGGCGAGCGTGAACCGGCCGCAGTTGCGCACCAGTTCGGCGACCAGGAAGAGCACCACCAGCCAGGCCACGAGGAAGCCGACGGAGTAGAGCAGGCCGTCGTAGCCGAAGAGCGCGATCAGGCCGGAGATGCCGAGGAAGGAGGCGGCCGACATGTAGTCACCGGCAATGGCGAAACCGTTCTCCATAGGTGAGAACAATCGTCCGCCCGCATAGAACTCCTCCGCCGAACCATGCCTGTTGCGGCTCACCCACGTCGTGATCCCGAGCGTGACCGCCACGAACGCGCTGAACAGCAACAGCGCCAGAGTCTGATGGTTCCCGGTCACCATTGCCCGCCTTCGCTCCGCGCCTTGCCGTTGACCTGGCCAAACGGGCCGACCTGACCGACCGGGCCAACCGAATCGACCTGACCGACCGGGCCGACGTGACCGGCCGGGCCGACGTGACCGGCCTGACCGCCTTGATCGACCTGACTCACCGGATCCGCCTGATCGGGCCTGCCAGCCGGGGCGGCTGCCCCCGGCTGCGCCGAACCGTTCATGCCTACGGCGCCGTCGATGCCGCGCGTCATCTCCTGCGTGTCCCAGCGCAGTTCGAGCGCGGGGCGGTCACGGCGCAGGCGGGCGTGGCGCGCGTACAGCCACGTCAGCAGGAACGTACTGGCGAACTGACCGAGCCCCGCCACCATCGCCACGTTCACAGCGCCCGCGACCGGCCGGGCCATCAGCGCGGGCGCGCTCGTGGCCGCCACGACGTACGCGACGTACCACGCGAAGAAGATCGCGACCGCGGGCACGACGAACCTCCGGTAGCGCCCGCGTACTTCCTGGAAGGCGGCACTGCGCTGCACCTCCAGGTAGACCCCTGCCGCGCTCCGCTCCGCGGGTACGGACTGGGCGGGCACCGCCGGCGCCGCCGCACCCGTGCCGTCCCACTCGCCCCACCCCGAGGCCAGCGCGTCGTGCCACGGATCGCCGAGGCCTCCGCGGTCACCGGCCCGGGGCTGCGCCGTATCGCGCCCGTCGTGCTTCTCCACCGAACTCTCCTTGTCCGCGGCCCACATCGGCCGCGTGCCCAAGGATGGACAGACCGGGAAGATCCCGGACTCTCCTCGCAAGCCCTTCACCCCATTAGGTGATGGACTAGGTGACGGACGTACCCGGCGGTCTCGCGAGCCCGTGCCCGTAGGCGTAACGGACCGCCTGGGCACGGTCCTTGAGGCCGGCCTTCGCGAACAGGTTGTTGATGTGGGTCTTCACCGTCGCGGTCGAGACGTGGAGTGTGCGGGCGATCTCCTGGTTGGTCAGCCCGTCGGCGATGAGCACCAGGACCTCGGCCTCCCTCGCCGTCATCCCGTCAGGCGGCTCTTTCGGACCGGGATCCGCGGCCACGGGCTGAGCCAGACGCTCGAGCAACCTCCGCTGGATGCTCGGCGCCAGCCCGGCGTCCCCGGACAGGACGTCGGACACCGCCCGCACGATCTCGTCACCCCCCGCGTCCTTGGTCAGATATCCGCGCGCCCCGGCCGTGAGAGCCGGGAACAGCGACTCGTCGTCCGCGTACGTGGTGAGGATGACGACCTGGGTGCCCGGGTACTCCGCCCGGATCCGTCTGGTCGCCTCGACTCCGTCGCAGCGCGGCATGCGCAGGTCCATCAGGACGACGTCCGGGGCCAGTTCGGCCACGAGCGCGACCGCTTCCTCGCCGTCTCCCCCCGCTCCCACGACCTCGATCCCGGGCAGCAGCCCGAGCAGCATCACGATGCCCTCGCGCACCACCGTCTGGTCGTCGACCACCACCACGCGGGCCGGGGGCCGCCCCGCGCCCGCCCCCGCGGCGGGCCCGCTCATACCGGAACCCTCAGCTTCACCACGAACCCCTCCTCGTACGGCCCGGCCTCCAGCGTGCCGCCCATCAACTCGGCCCGCTCCTTCATCCCCAACAGACCGTAACCGCCGCCACTGACAGTGAGCTCCTGGTGCGGCTGAAGCGCACCCGAATCCCTGATCTCCAGGGCCACTTCGCCCGGCCCGTACTCCAGCCGCATCTCCGTCTTCGCCCCCGGAGCGTGCTTGCGTACGTTCGTCAGGGCCTCCTGCGCCACCCGGCGCACCGTCTGGGATGCCTCCACCGACATCGGGCGCCGCTCGCCCCGCACGACGAGGCTCGCGCCGTCCGACGACCCGACCAGCTCCCGCAGGAAGTCCTCCAGCGGTGTCATCTCGCCCCGCAGCGCGGAGAGCGCCTGCCGGGTCTCGGACAGCCCGTCACGGGCCATGCCCCGGGCCGCGACGACCCGGTCCAGGATCTGGTCGCGGGCGGCCCCGCCCTCGATGAGCAGCCGGGCCGCCTCCAGGTGCACGAGCTGCGCGGAAAGGCTGTGCGCGAGGACGTCGTGGATCTCCCGGGCGATGCGGGAGCGCTCGGCGAGCGCGGCGGACTCCGCCTCGGCGACCCGTGCGGCCCGCTCCTGCACCAGGAGCCGCTGTGCGTTCCCCCGCGCCTCCGCGTCCAGGCGCAGCACGTAACCGGAGAGGCAGAGTCCGATGGTGATGGCCGCTGTGGTGAGCCACGGGTCGTCGTTGACCAGGACGAACCCGGTGAGGGACACCCCGGTCGCGGGCACCGCGGCAGCGAGCGGCATGCGCTCCAGCGCGGTCACCGCGCAGCCGCACCACAGCACCGTGGCCGGCGCGTAGAACCCACCGCGCTGCGCCAGTACCGCGACGGCCAGCAGAAAGGCGAGCAGTCCGAGGGAGGGCAGCAGTCGATGGGCGAGTGTCGTGCGGTAGAACGCCCACGCCGCGGCGCCGCACGCGAGCAGGACCACCGGCGCCAGGGCCGCCGCCCAGTCGGCGACGTCCCGCTGCTCGACCGCGGTCCACAGCAGGATCGCGAGGAGCGCCACCCGCACGGCCCACGCCAGCATCCGCCGGGCGCGCGTCAGCCCTTCACGGGAGAGCGCCTCCCGCGACGGCCACGCGGTCCACTGGCTCGGGGTCACCTGCGGTCCTCCCAGGCCGGCTGCGCGACAGGACCAACGTACGCCGATCGCACACCGTCGGCCCGCCACATCAGGACCCCGGCGCGGACCAGGAGCGAGAGGGCGAAGCCCAGCATCAGGGCGGAGGTGCCGAGGTGGATGCCCAGGGCGAGGCCGATGCCGACGAGGCTGACGCGGATCGCGATGCCGCCGGTCCAGGTGCCGACGGTCGCGGCGGTGCCTTTGGTCCAGACGTCCCCCTGCTCGTCCCGCCAGACGCGCGTCGTGAACGCCCACCCGATGCCGATGCCCAGGCTGACCAGCAGCTCGGCGACGAGCAGAATCACCGAGCCGGCCAGGTGGTGCGGGTCCGTGAGGGAGCCGTCCCGTATCGCGAAGAACGCGAGGAGGGCGGGCAGCAGCAACCACTTGCGATCCGTCGAGAGGCGCTCGGTCTTGAACTGGCGCACGAGCACGAGCGCGACAACAGCGACGATCACCAGGACATCGGTGAGCCCGGACATGACGGCCTCCGTGGAGCGGTCGGGAGCGAAGTGTTCTACGCCGTCGACGCTACGGAAAATGGCAGGTCAGGTGATCGGAGCCAGGGTGGATCACGGGTGGATCAGGTGGCTCCACCCGTGGGTGGAGCCACCTGCCGGGCCGCGCCGGAGGGCGCGGCGCACGCGTTACGCGTCGATGCGCGAGCGGTCGAGCGTCGCGGCGGAGCTGCTGATGAACTCCTTGCGCGGCGCCACGTCGTTGCCCATCAGCAGATCGAAGACCTGCTCGGCCGCGTCCAGCTCGCCGATGTTGATCCGGCGCAGGGTGCGGTGGCGCGGGTCCATCGTGGTCTCGGCCAGCTGGTCGGCGTCCATCTCGCCCAGACCCTTGTAGCGCTGGATCGAGTCCTTGTACCGCACGTTCTTGCGCTGGAACTCCAGGAGCGTCTCGCGCAGCTCCCGGTCCGAGTACGTGTAGACGTACTTGTCCTGGCCCTTCTTCGGCTGGACCAGTTCGATGCGGTGCAGGGGCGGCACGGCGGCGAAGACGCGCCCGGCCTCCACCATGGGCCGCATGTAGCGCTGGAACAGCGTCAGGAGCAGGCAGCGGATGTGCGCGCCGTCGACATCGGCGTCGACGAGCAGGATGATCTTGCCGTAGCGCGCCGCGTCGATGTCGAAGGTCCGGCCGGACCCGGCTCCTATGACCTGGATGATCGCGCCGCACTCGACGTTCTTCAGCATGTCGGAGACCGACGACTTCTGAACGTTGAGGATCTTTCCGCGAATCGGCAGGAGCGCCTGGAACTCGGAGTTCCGGGCGAGCTTGGCCGTGCCGAGCGCGGAGTCGCCCTCGACGATGAACAGCTCGCTGCGCTCGACGTCGTCACTGCGGCAGTCCGCGAGCTTCGCGGGCAGGGACGACGACTCCAGAGCGGTCTTACGGCGCTGCGCGTCCTTGTGCTGACGGGCCGCGATGCGCGTGCGGGCCGCGGCGACGGCCTTCTCCATGACGGCGCGGGCCTGGGCCTTGGCATCGCGCTTGGTGGAGGTCAGAAACGCCTTGAGCTCCTTCGCCACCACGTTGGCCACGATCCTGTTGGCCGCCGAGGTGCCGAGCACCTCCTTGGTCTGCCCCTCGAACTGCGGCTCCGCCAGGCGCACGGTGACGACGGCGGTGAGACCCTCCAAGGCGTCGTCCTTGACGATGTCGTCCTCGGCGACGCGCAGCAGCTTCTGGCTGCGCAGCACCTCGTTCATCGTCTTCGTGAGCGAACGCTCGAAGCCCGAGACGTGGGTGCCGCCCTTGGGGGTGGCGATGATGTTCACGAACGACTTGATGGTCGCGTCGTACCCGGTGCCCCAACGCAGCGCGACGTCGACGGCGAGCTCGCGCGTGACCTCGGTCGGCGTCATCTGACCGTGGTCGTCGAGGACCGGAACGGTCTCCTTGAAGCTGCCCTGTCCGGTCAAGCGGAGGACGTCGCAGACCGCCTTGTCCTGCGCCAGGTACTCGCAGAACTCGCTGATGCCGCCGTCGAAGCGGAAGGATTCCTCGCCCTTGCTGCCGCCCTCACCGAGGCCGTACTCGTCGCGTACGACGATGGTGAGTCCCGGCACCAGGAAGGCGGTCTGCCGGGCACGCTGGTGCAGGTTCTCCAGCGAGAGCTTCGCGTCCTTGAGGAAGATCTGCCGGTCCGCCCAGTAGCGGATGCGCGTCCCGAGGCGGTTCTTCGGCACCTTCTTGATCTTGCTCAGTCGCGCCGAAGGGTCGAACGGGGCGTCCGGGCCGGGCTTGGAGAAGGCGCCGGGAACTCCGCGGCGGAAGCTGATCGCGTGTGTGTGTCCACCGCGGTCCACCTCGACGTCGAGGCGCGCCGACAGTGCGTTCACCACGGAGGCGCCCACGCCGTGCAGACCGCCGGAGGCCGCGTAGGAGCCGCCTCCGAACTTGCCGCCCGCGTGGAGCTTGGTCATGACGACCTCGACTCCGGAAAGGCCGGTCTTGGGCTCGACGTCCACGGGGATGCCGCGGCCGTTGTCCCGCACCTCGACGGACCCGTCGTCGTGCAGGATCACCTCGATGTTGTCGCAGTAGCCGCCCAGGGCCTCGTCGACGGAGTTGTCGATGATCTCCCAGAGGCAGTGCATCAGGCCACGACTGTCGGTCGAGCCGATGTACATGCCCGGACGCTTGCGTACGGCTTCAAGCCCCTCGAGGACGAGCAGGTGCCGCGCGGTGTAGTTGGAACCGTCCCGGTCTGCTCCGGTCAGCAGCGCTGTGGACGGCACGGACGTTTCGGCGGTCACGCGGTTCGCTCCTCGCTGAATTTCAGATGGGGCCCTTTTGGGTACAGGGCCGGCGTCGGTCGCCGCTCAGAGGGTACCGAGGCCTGGTAGAGCCGTTGTCACGCCACCCTCACCTCAGCCCAGACTAGTCCAAGGTCGTATGCATGTTCGATCCCTCGATGGAGTGAAGCACACATCACGTTCCCTTCCAGGCATGAACCATTTAGGCTCCGGGCACGTCCTCATGAACAACCGGCAAGCCGGCCGGGGAGGACCGACCTGACAGAACGCGCGAACCCGTAAGACTCGTAAGAGACGCAATACGGCACATTCGCCGCCACCCGGCAGCAGACAGCCGGTCTCGGAGAAATTTTTCGAGGAAAAGCCGCGAGCGGGAACGTTTTCGGCCTGGTTGGATGTTGACCCTGGTACGACAGCTCGTCGAGCTAGAGAAGAGGCGACGTGACTACTGTTCTGACCCCCGCGAGCCCACTGACGGCCGCTGACCGCTGTGACCGTTGCGGCGCCCAGGCGTACCTGCGCGTCGTTCTCATCAGCGGTGGTGAACTGCTCTTCTGCGCCCACCACGGTCGCAAGTTCGAGCCGGAACTCAAGAAGATCGCCGCTGAGATACAGGACGAGACGGAGCGGCTCACCGCCGTTCCGGCAGGCCCCGAGACCGAGGATCGCTGACACCTCGCACCCACGACGAGCCAGCTCCGGCACCAGGCCGGTGAACGGGCGGCCACCCCTCGACCCAGGGGCGGCCGCCCGTCCTCGTATCCGTGGAGCGCGTCAGGAGTGCTGCCGCAGCACCCGCAGCACGTCGGAGACCCGCGTGTAGACACCAGGACTCCCCGCGCGCCCACAGCCACTCCCCCAGGACACCAGGCCGATGAGTCGACCCTGAGCGACCAGCGGACCCCCGCTGTCCCCCTGGCAGGCATCCTTGCCGCCGTCCGGCTCACCGGCACACAGCATGGAGGACGGCAGATACCTACCGTCCGAGCTGCCCGGATAGGCCTCCTCGCAGACGGCGTCGGGGAGCACCTGGACGCGCGCCGCGTGCAGGGTGCGCGCGTAGTCGCCCGTCCCCGTCGTGTCACCCCACCCGTAGACAGCGGCGCCCGTACCGGCTTCGTAAGCCGCGTCCCCGTCGTTGGCCATCGGGATCACGAATCCCCCGGGTAGCGGTGTGGCCAGTGTGAGGACCGCCACATCGCCGGAGTTGGTGTAGCCGTCGTAGTCGGGATTGATCCACGCGTCGCGCACATCGATCTCCGCGCCGTCGTCGGCCCGCAGGTCGCTCCGGCCCGCGATGACCTTGAGGTCGCGTACCTCGCCGCGCGGTGCGCCCAGTACGTCCTCGCTCAGGCAGTGCGCCGCGGTGAGCACGGTCGAGCGTGCGACGACCACACCGCCGCAGAACTGCCCCGCGCGGGTACCCCCGAATCGGTCACGACTGGCGAGCGCCACCGCCCAGGGGCTGTCGGCCACGCGGACCGGGCGGCCGCCGATGACTCCCTCGTCCGCGACCGCGGGCGGCGACGAGGTCAAGGGCAGCGCGACCGCCGCGGCCAGCGCGGCCAACGGCGCGGTCAGCGCTCTCGCGAAGGGGCGACGCATGCGGGCTCCTCACTCTGGGTGGCAACAGCACACCCAGAGTGATTCAGCCGCGCGCGCCACGCATCGCGAGGACGCGCTCACAAACGCGTGCGGCGAAGGCCCGGCACAGCCCCGCTCAAGGGGCGTGCCGGGCCTTCACAGAGCCGTACAGCGCGTGTGACTAGTCGAGGTAGTCGCGCAGCACCTGCGAGCGCGACGGGTGGCGCAGCTTCGACATCGTCTTGGACTCGATCTGGCGGATGCGCTCACGCGTGACGCCGTAGACCTTGCCGATCTCGTCGAGGGTCTTCGGCTGACCGTCGGTGAGACCGAAGCGCATGGACACGACGCCCGCCTCACGCTCAGACAGGGTGTCGAGCACGGAGTGCAGCTGCTCCTGGAGGAGCGTGAAGCTCACCGCGTCGGCCGGCACGACGGCCTCGGAGTCCTCGATGAGGTCACCGAACTCGCTGTCGCCGTCCTCACCCAGAGGGGTGTGGAGGGAGATCGGCTCGCGGCCGTACTTCTGGACCTCGATGACCTTCTCGGGGGTCATGTCGAGTTCCTTGGCCAGCTCCTCCGGGGTGGGCTCGCGGCCCAGGTCCTGGAGCATCTGGCGCTGCACGCGCGCGAGCTTGTTGATGACCTCGACCATGTGCACCGGGATACGGATGGTGCGGGCCTGGTCGGCCATGGCGCGGGTGATCGCCTGACGGATCCACCAGGTGGCGTACGTGGAGAACTTGTAGCCCTTGGTGTAGTCGAACTTCTCGACCGCGCGGATCAGACCGAGGTTGCCCTCCTGGATGAGGTCCAGGAAGAGCATGCCGCGACCGGTGTAGCGCTTGGCCAGGGAGACCACCAGGCGGAGGTTGGCCTCCAGGAGGTGGTTCTTGGCGCGGCGGCCGTCCTCGGCGATGATCTCCAGCTCGCGCTTGAGCTTGGGGGCGAGCTTGTCGGCATTGGCCAGCTTGTCCTCGGCGAACAGGCCGGCCTCGATGCGCTTGGCGAGCTCGACCTCCTGCTCGGCGTTGAGGAGCGGGACCTTGCCGATCTGCTTCAGGTAGTCCTTGACCGGGTCGGCGGTGGCGCCGGCGGCCGCGACCTGCTGGGCGGGCGCGTCGTCCTCGTCCTCGTCGGACAGGACGAAGCCCTGACCCTCGGGGGTCTCCTCGTCACCACTCTTGGCCGCGGTGGGGGTCTCCTCCGTGGCCTCGTCGTCGAGGAGCTCGTCGTCCTTCTTGCCCGCCGTCTTCTTGGCGGTGGCCTTCTTGGCGACGGTCTTCTTGGCCGTGGCCTTCTTGGCGGTGGTCTTCTTGGCCGCGGCCTTCTTGGCGGGCGCGGCGTCGTCCGCCGCCACCTCGTCGGCCGACACCTCGGGGGCGGCGGTGGCGGCGACCTTCTTGGCGGTGACCGTCTTGGCCGCGACGGTCTTGGTCGCGGTGCGCTTGACCGGACTCTTGGCTGCGACGCTCTTTCGGGGACGCTTGGGCTCAGCGGCACTGACCATCAGCGTCACACCCTCTTCCTCGAGGATCTGGTTGAGGCTGCGCAGAACGTTCTTCCACTGAGTGGCCGGAATCTGGTCGGCTTCGAACGCACGGCGCACGTCATCGCCGGCGATCTGGCCATCAGCCTTTCCCCGCTCAATGAGCGCCATGACAGAGACGGACTCGGCGATCTCCGGCGGGAGCGTACGGGATGTGCTGGCCGACACGAACAACCTCTCGGAACGTTGGAAAACGGCTTCCGGCCCCGTCCTGTGTGGACCGGAGCCGACGACCGCCGACTTGGGGATGGGTCGGCGGCGCGGGCGGGGGCCGGGGAGATGCACAGCGCCTTGAACGGCTGCTGTATTCCCTCCTCGGCTGTCACCTCTTAGGTCATCGCGTTGTTCCGAGGAGCGTTACGCCCAATCTGCGTGGCCCGAGTCACACCCCGTAAGTGGTCAAAAACAGACGGATACGGGCAGAGTCGGTCACTTATTGCGGATCGTACGGGCGAACACCCGCCCCCGCACGAACAACGGACCCATACGACCGAGTCGCCGGATGGGGCCTCCTCCTCATGCGCGAGGCATGCGGGGGCGCCGTCCGGCGACATCTGGTGCGTACTCCCTCGCTCTGCCGCGCTCTCGGCGCGGTCAGTGCTCGCGCGGGGCCGGCACGACGCGCTCCACCTCGGGGTGGACCATCAGCAGCTGGCGCATCGCGGCCTCGGCGCCGGAGCTGTCGCCCGCGGCGAGCGCGTCGGCGATGCGGCCATGGTGTGCGACGGACGTCTCGGTCGGACGGTCGCAGCCGGTGACGGGGCCGCCGGAGACCTGAAGGGCTGCGCAGACGATGCCGGAGAGGTGCTCCAGCATGCGGTTGCCCGCGAGCTGGATGAGCAGCGAGTGGAACTCGGCGTCGGCACGGGCGAACGTGATCGAGTCCCCCTGCCCGAGCGCGTGCCCCATGATCTCGACCATGTCCGCAAGGCGCTGCTGCACGTCCTCCCGGCCGTGCCCGGCGGCGAGCCGCGCGGCGAGGGGCTCGATCGTCCAGCGCAGCTCGCTCAGCTCGCGGCGCTGGTCGTCGCGCTGCGGCCCGAAGGCACGCCACTCGATGATGTCCGGGTCCAAGAGGTTCCAGTCGCTGACCGGGCGCACGCGCGTGCCCACGTTCGGCCGGGCGCTGACCAGGCCCTTGGCCTCAAGGACGCGGAGCGACTCGCGGACGACGGTACGGGACACCTCGAAACGCTGGCCGATCTCCTCGGGCACCAGCGGGCGATCCGCGCCCAGGTCGCCGGAGACGATCATCTGCCCCAGCTGCTGGACGAGTTGACCGTGCAGACCGCGGCCCCGGCTGCCCGCAGCGCGTCGGCCCATCCGGCCGAGATCCTGGTCGGTGTTGTCCCAGGGAGAGGCGCCGACGCGGTCGGCGGTCGACTCCGCGTAGGGGTAGCGGTCGAGTTCGCCCGGTCCGGAGAGGCTCGAGTCGGCGGAGCGGGCGGCGGTCATCATGGTGTGCGCAAGGGTAGTCACGGAATCTGTTGTCGGCGCCGTCCCCAACTCCCTTGAGGTCTTTGGTGAAAAGCACACGAAAGGGTGATCTCCCCCCTCGCCGCAATTGACGCCTTATCGGAAAGAAATGCGTGTTCCGTGGGGAGTTGTGCGCGGTGCGGGACCAGAAGGCGCCGGACGGTCGTCATCGCACCCTGGGACGCAGCACCATGAGCACATATGCGCAGAGCAGAGCAGTGAGCGACAACATCAGCGCACCGCCCACGGGTTGAACGATCATCCGAACTCCGGCGGCGACGAAACGCTCGGCACCGAAGGGCCAGTGCACGAGGGCGAGATCGCGCAGCCTCGCCGGAAGCCCCGCCGCCGTTCGCACAGACGGTCCCTCCAAGGCCTTTTGTACGAGAGGCACGACGACGATCGGCACGGCGATCACGGCGGCGAGGCCGGCGGCCGTGGACCGGAACACACCGGAGGCGAGAACGCCCGCCCAGGCGCACGCGATGACGAGGGCGAACCAACTCGCGGTCAACGAAAGCCAGTCGGCGGGAACCTGGGTGAGCTCTTCGCCGTACACGAGGTGGAGCAGCGCGGCGTCGCAGCCGACGACCAGGACGGCCATGAGAACGGCGGTGGCCGCTCCCACCAGCAGTTTGGCCGCCAGGAGTCCCAGGCGGCGCGGGACCGTGCCACGGTCGGCGGCGAGTGCGGGATGGCGGAACTCGTCGCCGAACGCGAAGGCGCCGAGCAGCCCAGCACCCAGCGCCGCGGGCGGCAGGGGCAGCTCCTGCGGCCAGGCCGCGAGCAGGCGCGGCTGCGGGGTGTGGCCGACGCGCGCGAGGAGTACGGAGAGGAGCGCCGATACGGCGAGGACGAGCGCGGCGGTGACGTAGCCGGTGGCGATACCGGTCGCGCGGCGCAGTTCGTACCGCAGGGGCCGCAGGGGGCTGCGGGCCGGGCGGACGGTGATGGGCGGGGGCAGCGGCGACAGCGCCGACGGCTGGTGCGTCGTACCGCTCTCATCCGCGCGACGACCGGTCGGCTCCCCATCGGCGAGCGGCACGAACGTACTGGCCGTGTGAGGGGTGTCGAGCGGAGCCGTGGTGGTGGCAGGTTGCGTGCCGGCCGCCGGTTCGGCGGGAACAGCGGCTTCGGCCGTCTGCACACCCTGGTCGTCGGCCGCCGCAGGCGCCGGGGCCGCGGGCGTCGGCGCCACCGGTGTCAGGGCCACGGCCGGGCCCGCGTCGCCGGTCTCGTCCGCGAGTTGATGGACGAGGATGCCGTGCCGGTACGCGGCCTCGCCCACGTCCGCGCAACTACTGCCGTACACCGAGAGCCTGCTGCCGTCCTCCGTGACCACTTCGACCGACCGCTTGGCCGTGCGCGCTTCCTTGGCCAGCAGGACGGCGAGCCGCGCGGCGTGCGGGCTGCGGACGGCGACCCGTGGCCGCAGCCGGGTGCGCGCGAACTCGGTGACTTCCTGGTCGGCCGTGAGCCTGCCCTCGTCGAGGGTGACGACGCGGTCGGCCGTGCGGGCCGCTTCCTTCGGGTCGTCGGTGGTGAACAGGACGGTGCCGCCGAGGGCCGCGTGTGCGCGCAGGATGCCGTGCAGCCACTTGCTCTCCCGGACCGACAGGCCCGCCGCGGGGCCGTCGAGCACGAGCGTGTGCGGGTCGGCGAGGAGCGCGCAGGCCAGGCCGAGGCGGCGGTCCATGCCCCGGGACAGCGTGCCCAGGCGCTGATCCCGCAGGCTGACCAGGCCGACGACTTCGAGGACCTCGTCGGCGCGCTGGACGGGGACCCCTGCCACGGAGCACAGCATGCGCAGTTGCCCGCGGACCGTACGGGCGGGGTGACCGGGTACGTCGCCGAGCAGGACGCCCACTTCGCGCGCGGGGTGGGCGATGCGGTGCAGCGGACGGCCTCTGAAGTAGGTGATGCCACGGCCCTGTTGGAGTTCGAGCATGAGCCGGACCGTGGTCGTCTTGCCTGCACCACGGGCGCCGAGCAGCGCCGTGACACGGCCGGCGTGCGCCTCGAAGGTCACGTCGTCGACCGTGGGCGGGCTCTCCTTACGGGCGTTGCTGGTCAGTCCGATGGCCTGGATCATCGCTTCTCTCGCAGGATGGGAGACCGCTCGGCGGCCGAGGCCCGTCCGTCGGAGGGACGAGGGACGAGTCTCGTGGGTACTCCAGCAAGATAACGCTACATTTCCGGCTTTTCGGGCAGGGGTGGGTGCGGGTGTCCCCCTTCCACGACGGATCGCCGGATCGGCCGGACCCTGGGCACGCACCGGGCCTGAGCAGCGGCGTCACCGCCGCGAGTCGGTCGGCTGGACCGTCAGACCTCCGGTCGCAGCATCGGCGGGTTGAGCAGCGTGGCACCGCCGGCCCGGAAGAGCTGGGCGGGCCGTCCGCCCTGCCGGGTGGTGGTGCCACCGGTCGGCACGAGGAATCCGGGCGTCCCGGTCACCTTGCGATGGAAGTTGCGCGGATCGAGGGCGACACCCCAGACCGCCTCGTAGACGCGGCGCAGCTCCCCGACGGTGAACTCGGGCGGGCAGAACGCGGTGGCCAGCGAGGAGTACTCGATCTTCGATCGGGCGCGCTCCACCCCGTCCGCCAGGATCTGCGCGTGGTCGAAGGCGAGCGGCGCGGCCTGCTCACCCTCCCGCCCGTACCCGCCCTGGTGCAGCAGTGCCTCGACCGGGGCCCAGCGGGCGCTGTGCGCGTCTCCGCCCGCACGCGGGGCGGGCAGATCAGGCGCGAGCGCGAGATGGGCGACGCTGACGACCCTCATCCGGGGGTCCCGCTTCGGCTCCCCATAGGTGGCGAGCTGCTCCAGGTGTGCGCCGTTGTCCTGCGCTGGCACGCCGGGATCGTGGGCGCACAGGCCCGTCTCCTCGGCCAGCTCGCGCGCCGCGGCCGCCGTCAGGTCCTCGTCGTCGCGTACGAATCCACCGGGGAGCGCCCAGCGGCCCTGAAACGGCGGTTCGCCCCGCCGCACCGCCAACGCACACAGGGCGTGGCGGCGCACGGTCAACACGACCAGGTCGACGGTGACAGCGAAGGGCGGGAAGGCCGACGGGTCGTAGGGCGACATGGAACGATCATAGTCGTCTGCCTGACGATAAACAGTCCCTTCGCTGGTTGCTTCCGCTGCGCAGATTCCGCAGTTTCGTGAGCACTTCCGCGTCGTCATGAGCACCGATCGAGCAGTTCCGCGTGATCATGAGCAGCGGTGACGTTCAGCAGCGGTCATGGCGTTGACGATCTTCTGGTTCGGGCGGTGCGCTCGCTTCGCACCAGGACCCGGCTCCTGGACATCGAGGACGGGCTCGTCGTCCGGCTGGGCGAAGTCAGGTAGGGGGCGCGTCGCGGTCGCCTTCTTCTCGTGGTCCGAGTGGGCCGAGCCGGTGGTCGAGCGCGGCGCCGACCTCGGGGCAGTTCTTCCGGATGACGTCGAGGAAGGCGTTCAGCGTCGGGGAACGGTCCCGGGCGCTGAAGGACAGGACCAGATCGGGCAGAGGCGTGCGCGGGGTCACCTCGCAGAACCACGTGCCCCGTCGTGGGGCCGTCAGCATGCGAGAGGGTCCCAGACCGACGCCCACACCGCAGGCGGCGAGACCGATGATGGTGTGGATGTCCCTCGCGACGGTCGCGCCGGACAGCGCCGGGGAGTCCTTGCCCAGGAGGGTCCGCAGCATGGTGACGACGGCCGGCTCGTCCTCCCCCGGCGCGACGATCAGCGGCTGTCGCCGCAGCTGGTCCACGTCCACCGATGCCTGGCCCGCGTACGGGTGCGTGCTGCTCACGACCGCGACCAGGTGGTCGTGTCCGATCGGCACCGATACCAACTGCTCGGCCCCGACGCCCCCTGGCCGGCCGAGGCCGATCGCCACGTCCAGTTCGCCGGCGACGAGCGCGGGCGTGCTGCGCCTGGTCGCCATCTCGTGCAGTTCCAACCGCACGTCGGGCCGTTCGCGGCCGAACCGACCGAGGACGTCCGGCAGGGGTTCGAGCAGCGCCGAGGCGATGAACCCCAGACGCAGCTGCCCCGTCTCGCCGCGTGCCGCCCTGGCTGCGTCGACCGAGGCCGCCGCGATCTCGTCGAGCGCCCTGCGCGCCCTGGAGAGGAAGGCCACGCCGGCAGCCGTCGGAAACACCCCCTGGCGGGTGCGATCGAACAAGCGCGCGCCCACTTCCCGTTCCAGGTCGGCGATCTGCTTGGACAGCGGTGGCTGCGCGATGCCCAGCGCACCGGCCGCCCGGCCGAAGTGCGCGTGCTCCGCGAGGGTCAGCGCATACCGCAGGTGCCGCGCCTCCATGCCAGCCTCCCCGTCATACCTCACATGTATCGTCGAACAGCCTGTCAGATCTTTCACTGGATGATCGGGGCCGGGTCGCGTGGACTGCGGTCATGACCGATTCTTCCTTCGCGGACACCGTCTTCGTCTTCGTGCACGGCGCCTGGCACGGTTCCGGACAGTGGGCGGCGACGCAGCGCGCACTGGCCGCACTCGGTGCCGCGAGCATGGCCATCGACCTGCCGGGGCACGGCTTCGACGCGCCACTGCCCACCGGATACCTCCAGCCGGGCCAGCCGGGCCTGCTGACCGAGAAGTCCGCGCTCGCCACCGTGACGATGGACGACAGCGCCGAGGCCGTCCTTGACACGCTGCGCCTGGCCCGCCACCACCGTCGCGTCGTGCTTGTCGCACACAGCGCGGGCGGCGGCCCCGCATCACTGGCTGTCGAGCGCGCACCCGAACTCGTCGACGAGATCGTCTACCTTTCGGCCTTCGTACCCGCCGGACGGCCCCGGTTCTTCGACTATCTCGGCGCACCCGAGAACGCCACGGCACGGGGCCGGAGTCTCAACCTCGGTGACCCCGCGGAACTGGGCGCCGTGCGGATCAACCCCCTCTCGCAGGATCCCGCCTACATCGAGGAACTGCGGCAGACCCACTACCACGACACCGCTCCGGACCGCTTCGACCGCTGGCGCTCGGCACTGAGCCCCGATCTGCCGCTGGCGATCCCCACCACCCCGGTCACCGTGACTCCACAACGCTGGGGGCGCGTCCCGCGGACCTTCCTGCGCTGCGCGGACGATCGGGCGCTGCCGACGGCCGTGCAGGATCTGATGATCGCGGAGGCCGACCGGGCCATGCCCGGCAACCCGTTCACCGTGCGCACCCTCCCGGGCAGCCACAGCCCGTTCGCAGCCCGGCCCCACGAGCTCGCCGCGGTTCTGCTGCCGTGAGCGGCGGACGCCTCGTGCTGCCGGTGGTGCTCAGCGCCACTTTTGTGCAACTGCTCAACGTCACTGTCGCCCAGGTGGCTGCGCCGGCGATACAGGCCGGCCTGGACGCTGGTCCCGGCGCCGTGCAACTGGTGCTCGCCGGATACACCCTGACGTACGCGTGCCTGCTCATCCCCGCCGCACGGCTGGGCGACCGGTACGGCTACCGCCGACTGTTCGTGGCGGGCACCGTGGTCTTCACCGCGGGTTCGCTGGCCGGAGCGTGTGCCCCCGACGCCGCATCGCTGATAGTCGCCCGGCTGGTGCAGGGCGCGGGCAGCGGTCTGGTCGCCCCCCAGGTCCTGTCGCTCATCCAGGCCGCCACTCCTGCCACGCGCCGGCCGCGCGCCTTCGGCCTGTACGGCGCCACCATGGCCGTCGCCTCACTGGCCGGGCCGCTGATCGGCGGCCTCGTCCTCAGTGCCGATCTCTTCGGCCTCGGCTGGCGGCCGGTGATGCTCCTCACCGTGCCGGTGGCGCTCGCCTCGCTGGCAGGAGCGACCGCGCTGCCCCGCACCCGCGGAGCGGACGGACTCCGCGTCGACAAGCTGGGTGCGCTGCTGGTCGCCATGGGAGCCGGCGCGCTGGTCCTGCCCCTGGCGCTGGGGCGGGAAGCAGGCTGGCCATGGTGGACGTGGGCCGGTTTCGCCGTGGCCGCGGCCGCCCTCGGTCACTTCGTCCGGAGCCTCCCGCACCGGCCTGATCCGCTGATCCATCCCGCGGTGCTGCGTGACAGGTCGGCGCGGAGCGGGACGTTGCTGGTGTTCGTGTTCAACACGGGCGTGCCCTCCTTCACCTACCTGCTCTTCCTCCATCTTCAGTCCGCTGTCGGGTACTCGGCCCTGGCGGCCGCACTGGTGTCGGCACCGTTCGCCGCCGGCGCCGTCGTCGGCAGCAGAGTCGCGCCCGCTCTCACCCGCCGGCAAGGGCCGACGGTGCTCACCGTCGCGTCCCTGATCCTCGCCGGTATGTGCCTGGCGCTGGCCCTCCTCGTCGGCTCGGCGACGGGACGCCAGGCGGCACTGCCGGTGCTGGCCGTCGGCGGAGCCGCGTTCGGCGCCTTCACCGCGTCGGTGTTCACCCTGGTCCTGGCCAAGGTGCACGGCCCCGCAGCCGGTTCGGTCTCCGGCCTGCTGCCCACAGCACAGCAGCTCGGCGGATCCATCGGAGTGACCGCGGCCGGACTCGCCTACTACGCCCCCGCCGCCGATGCGGACACCGCGTTCCGGCACGCCATGCTCTACCAGGTCGCCGCCTTCACGATCACCGCGCTGATCAGCCTCCGGCTCCACCACCGGCCTGGCACCGAGCCCGTTCACGCCCACAGCGGTCACAGCGGAGGGGCACGGAGGTAACGCGTCGGCCTCCAGCGGCCTTCGCCTCACCCTGTCGGCCGTGCCCGCTCCGAATCGCCGAGGGAACATAGACGACGATCGCCGGTTTCTGAAACCGGCGATCGTCGCGACACTTGAAGCTCTCCCGCGCCAACGTCCGCTCGGCCAAGGCGCTTTCCGCAGGACGACACAGCACTCAGGAGAGCGCCTCCGCAAGCAGGGGCCACCCGCCCTCAGTGGCCGGCAGCACGCCGTACTCAGAGCGACCGACGGGTAACCCTCTCGTGCGTTCTGCTCATGATCGGCTGTCGAAGGCGGTGCTCACAGGGCGCGGAAAGCCGCATCGCGGCAGAAGCCACTGCTCACGAACCCGCGTTCCCTACGCGCTGTTCCTGGGGTGGTCCGCGACTGTCCGGTTCCGATCCGTCGCAGACCCGTCACACCCCCAATTGCAGGACGTCCGCAGCCTCCTCGACCATGGCGAGGCCGAGTCTGCTGACGCGCGCCGAGAAGGCGTGTCCGGCCACGCGCAGGCCCGCGAGCCCGACCTCGCCGAGGGGCGCGCTACGCAGCGGGGACAGCGTCACCGTTCGGGCGGGCACGTCCGGGCGGATGCCCACGAGGGTGGCGAGCAGGTGCACCCCGGCCGCCGCCGCGACGGCGGCCGGTCTACAGGCGGCGGGATGCGGCAGCGGGGCACTGCCTTCGATGCGCTGCTCCCCCGCGTACATCTCGGGCAGCCGGTACGCGAAGGTCTCAGCGGCACCGAGGACGCCTTTGAGCAGGGACGACGCCTCCTTCTCGTAGCCGGCGGCGGCCAGGCCCGCGACGGCGACCGCCGTCTCGTGGACGCGCACCGCGCCGGCGCGGTGCCCGAACGGGTTGTACGACGCCTCCTTCACGGCAAGACTGCGCAGCCCCCAGCCCGAGTCCAGGCCCGGTCCGCCCAGCAGTCGGGCCAGTTGTTCGGTCTGCACCTTGTCCAGCAGGCCCGGTGCGCACGCCCCTGCGGCGAGCAGCCCGGTGTCCAGCAGATGGGCGGCGCTGCCGCTCAGGTGCGGCAGGGGGCGCCCGTCCGCGGTCCGCGCGGCCGCCGGTCTTCCGCCTCCCCGGTCCTCGACCCAGAAGTCCTGACGGAAGTGTGTACGCAGTCCGTCCGCCCACTGGCGCAGTTCGGCACCGCCGGGTCGGTCGTAGGCGTCGAGCAGCTCGGCACCGAGGAGCGCGGCCCGGTGGGCGTGTGCCTGGGTCTCGCAGCGCACGGGACCACCTGGACCGGGGTCCGGCAGATACGGCCCTTCACGAGTGGCGGCGCGCAGCCAGCGGAGGCACCTCTCGGCGGCGGGCAGCAGCTCCGTGACCTCCTGCTCGACGAGCCCCCACCGTCTGGCCTCGGCCAGGAGGACGGGGAACAACAGCGTGGCCTCGATGCCGGTGCAGCTGGGCGGCAGCTGGGGGCCCACGTTGCGCAGCGGCCCGGGAATTCGACCGAACTCCGGTCCCGGTTCGGTCAGTTGCGTGCGGGCCAGGGCGCGCAGGGTGCCGGCCGCCAACCGCGTCCCGAGAGGCAGGGCCATCCGCGCGGCCGCCAACGACTCCGCCGGGGCGGGGCCGCAGCGCCACGGCGCGCCGGCCGCGAGGGAGATGTCGAGCGGATGCGCGGGGTCGCGCACCAGCAGCGCCTGGAGGTCGTCGACGCAGGTCCCCAGCAAGGGCGCCACGCGCGGATCGTCGCCGTGCGCGCGGGCCGGGGCGAACGGCTTCACCGTGCTGTGCCCCCCGGCTCTGCCGATGCCCGAGCCGTCGGCCCGGATCCGTAGCTCCACGGTGTGCGCGCCGCCGGGCGGCAGGTCGAACTCCCAGCGCAACAGCCCTGCCGAGGCGAGGGCGTCCATCGGTGGAGGTGTCGCGGTGACGACGGTGAACCCGGTGGGCGACGACCATCGCATGCCGGTGTCATGGACCGTCGCGGGCAGTTCGCGACCGGGCATTCCCGCGGCCACTGCTCCGAGTTCGGCGAGATCGGTGCCGAGAGAGACTTCCAGAGGCAGGCGGAGCGGGCGGGATGCCGAGCTGTGCAGCGTGATCCGCTCTGTGCCGTCGGCATGCCGGAACCGCTCGACGACGACGTCCGGGTCGGGGCCCGCGTCGGGGGACGCGCGCACGGTCCCCACGAAGCGGGCTCGGTCGGCCGTCACCATCCGCGCCTGCACAGGCTGCGGTTCGCGCCCCGCCACCCGGATCCGGCAGCGCGACAGGAGGCGCCGGCCGCCGCGGTAGAAGCCTTCGAGGCCCTGCGCCGTCAACTGCCCTCCGTCGGAGGAGATGGCGAGCCCGGGGAGCGAGACGCAGATCAACGCTTGGTGCGCGGGCGGGAGTTGACCGGTCGGCCGCCGCGCGGGCGCGGGTGGCGGACCGGTGGGGGGAAGCGTGGGGCGCCCCGCGGCCATGGCCGGTGGAAGTGTGGAGCGCCCGGCGGGCGTGACCGATGGAGGAGTGGAGCGCCCCGCAGGCGCGGCTGGAAGCGGGGAGCGCCCTGTGGACGCCGCAGTGACCTGCGGTGGCGTGCGGTGGGCACTGCCTCCGTCGGGCAGGGGTCGGCCCCCGATGTCCGGCGCCATCACCCTTCCCCTCCCCGAAAGCACGCCGCGCGTGGTGCGCCTGTCCGCCCGATCCGGTGGCCGTGCCCGAAGATCTGTCCGCCGATGCACGCCCGCCGGCCCCCCGGGCCCGCACCGGGGGTCGGTCGAAGCTCCGACTGCCGCATGAGGCGCCTCCTTTCGCGCGCGGTCGCGCGAGGCGCCGGCATCCTGCCGGACTGGTGAACACGGAGGCGGCACGGCCCGGCCGTCGCTACCGCCACCGAGGTGAACGGAGCTGCCCCGCCCCAAGTAACGCCATAGCGCAGTGAAGCGGCTCCGGAGTGCCCCTGCGGCGCCGCTCATCCGTCGCGCCTTGTCCGCTGTCGGCCGACGCGGCGACGGCTCGTGGGGCGCCGGGGCGGGCGTACTCCCGATCGGCCACCCGGCCTCGTCCCCGCCCCGGGGCTGCGCTCGCCCCGCCGCCGCAGCGCGGCTTCGAGACCACGCGCGGCGCGCGACATGCCCGGGTCCACCGCGGATCCGCGCGGTGCGAGAAGAAACGCGTCACGGCTGTCGTCCCCTCCGTCGCGGCCGTCATCTCCGCCACTCCCACCGCTTCCGTCGCTCTCCGCCGTCGGCTCGTCGTCGGCCCTGTCCGCCCGCTTGCCTCGCAGGGAGCGCCGGACGAGCTCGGGGTCGACTCCGTCGGCCCGCGCCTCGTTGAGCAGGCGGGCGAACACGTACCCGGGGTCGACGGCGAGGGCCATCTCCAGTGCCTGATCCGCCTCGACCGTGTCACCGAGCGACCAGGCCACCCACCCGGCAAGGGACAAGGGGGCCGCGGCGTACTCCTCGTACGGTCCGACGCACCGTCGGGCCAGGGCCCGCCAGAGCCGGAGCGCGGCGCGCGCCTCCTCGCCCTCCATCCACTCCGCCGCCCGGTCCCGGGTGATCCGGTCCTGGAGGCCGAGGATCACCGCGGCGGCCTCGTCGTGCGCCACCAGCTCGTCGTCCTTGCGGTCCGCCTCCAGCGGTTCCGCGTCCTGCGGCGCCTCGGCGAGCCGCCACAGGACGCGGCGGGCCAGGTCGAGGGTGTCGGCCTCCACCTCCTCGCGCGGGACACCCCCGATGATCCTCGGGACGAGATCCATCGCCGCCGCGTCCAGGGCTCGCGTCTGCTCGGTGACGAGGGCGGTCTCCCACGGGGCGAGGCGCATGCGCACCTCCTGGACGGATGGCCGTACCTGGATGCCCGCGTACGCCGCCGTCGCCGCCATCACCGAGGTGCCCTCGGTGTCGATGGCGTTCCCCTCGGGCGGGCAGCACTCGGGGCGCGGGCAGCAGTAGGACCAGTACTTATTTACACACCGCAGCTACCAGCAACAACGTCGCAGACATGGCGCTGACCTGCGTTTTTACTACCACTGAGCTTCGGTTCTCTACTGCTGTTTTTCGCAGGCTCGTGCCAGGAGAGTGCCAGCCAGCTACCTTCTGGTCATCGCCGGATACTTAGGCCAAGGAAGGCAGGCGAAGCGCCATGACAGACGACGATGTCCGAACCAGAATCACGCTCGTCGCCAGGAACGACCAGGCACGCCAGGCGAGCGAGGTTTTCAAAACGCTGGCACGAGAGCTTGAACCCACCGTGTCGTTTATGGGGCCAGTCGCGACTCGACGGTCCATCCACCCTGACGACATGCTGCACCTTGCCCAGTCCCTGACTGGCGACGTCAGCGAGACGGTCAATGAGCGGCTAGCCGCCATGGGAACCCCATTCGAGACGACCGTCGAAGTTTGGGTCAACGGCCTTCCGACGGACGACGACTAGTCAGCCGCGCGTGCGCCCCCGCACGGTCTCTAGTCTCCGTGGCGGGCGTTGGGAACCATCCGAGGGTGCTGGCGAGTGAACGACAGGAGAAGCGTGCGTCGCCTGCTCGGGGCTGCAAGCGAAGGGGGAGCTAACGTCCTATGGAGACCGCACAGGTAGCCCTGGTCATCAGTGGCTGGGCAGGGCTCATGGCAGCTGGAAGCCTCGCCACGGCAGTCGCGACGTTTCGGCGTGGCCGCCCTCGCGTGGCTCTAGTCAGCACCATGCCTCACCTTTCACCGAAGGCTGGCGCTCGACAATACGATGTGCACGCGATAAACCGTGGGGCGGCCGACGTCAAGGTGTCCAACTTCTGGGTCGTCTGCCGACCTGCGAGGTTCCCAGGGCGAGGGACCCACATGCGGAGCGGGATCATTGTGGAGGGGAACCCAAGCGCCGAGCTGAGCGCCTTCAGCGATGCCTGGTGGACCATCGAAATCAGAACGTATCTGTTGGATGAGTCCAAGACCCACGTCCCCTGTGGTGGATGCCGAGTTGCGAATGGCCATTGCCTGTTTCGAGGCGGTGGGCAGTGAGTCGGCTATTACCGGTGTGAGTACGAGTAGTTTGCCGCCGTCTGCCTGGAAGGTTTCTGTGAGGTCGAAGATTCCTGCGATCATGAGGCATCACCGCTGCGCGTGAGTCGTTCTACGTCGGCGCGCCGGTACCGCCGGTGCCCTCCAGGAGTGCGAAAGCATGGCAGTTTGCCGAGGTTGGCCCACCTGGTGACGGTCTTGGGGTCGACGCCTAGGAGTGCGGCCACTTCGCCTCCGGACAGGAGTTGACGCGGGATACGGTTGGTCATGCCGTCGCCTCCTTCTTCTTCGATGCGGCAAGCCAGGAACGTACTTCGGCCGGTTCATATCGAAGGCAGCGCCCTACTTTGATGGGCGTGGGGCCGGTTCCGAGGTGGGACCACATGTAGAGGGTCTGGATGGGTACGTCCAGGTATTCGGCTAGCTGACGGACGGTAAGGAGTTTTTCCATTTTTCGGTTCCCTTCCTTCTCCTTTCTCACACTGCGGCACTTTGCCCAGCTTGGGAAGAGGTTCTGGTCGGCTTTCTCGCGCTGGAATTGTTAGCGAAATGGGTAAGAGGTTTTCGCAGGTCAGCGAACTTTCGGTGCGCTAAAAAAATCTTGCTGCTTCGGTGTCGGGGTGCAGCGGTAGAGTGGGTGCCAGCAAAGCCAGGGGGGCCGAGCGCAAAGAGTTTCGAAATGGCTACAGTCAGCGACAGGTGGCATTCGAGCCGCCCCCGAAATCCCGACGCGACGCCGTGCCATTCGCACAGCACCAAGACCAAGACCGTGTACGCCACGGCAGCGCACGGCGACACGAAACGCTGGTCGGTCCGCTATCGGGATAGCAACAAAACGGCGCGGCGAAAGTCCTTTGCAAGTAAGGGACTTGCCGACCAGTTCGCGCGCAAGACCGGCCACGACCTAGACCGGGGCGCGCTCGTAGACCCTGAAGCAGCACGCAAGACGCTCCGCGAAGTCGCAGAAGAGTGGCTGAAGTTGGAGGCTGGGGCGAATAGGCATCGGCTAACCACAGCCGAGGGAGCCCGCAGGCAGCTCGAACGTCACGTGTTGGCGTACCTGGGCGGACGCCAGATAGGCCAGATCAAGCGGCTGGACATCGAGCGATGGCTGAGCGACCGGAAAGACGACCTAGCAGCCAGCACCCTTGAAATCGTCTACGGCCGGTTCAAAGCCGTGCTCACGCACGCCGTCGTCCACGACTACATTCCGAAGTCACCCGCGATGCGCGTACCAGGCCCGGACGTAACACGACCCGAGATCAAGCCCCTGCCGCTGCCCGTGGTGCAAGCGCTCGCGCTCTCGGCACCGCCCCGGTACCGGGCACTCGTCTGGCTTGCCGCCGGTTCAGGTCTTCGGCTCGGTGAGCTGCTGGGGCTGGAGCGGAGCGCCGTCGACCTTGAAGCCGGTGTGGTGCACGTGCGGTCGCAGCTTGTCCGCTTGGACAAGGGGGCGCCCTTCATCGGTGAACCCAAGACGCAGGCTTCGTACCGGTCGGTGCCGCTCGCCCCTGCTGTTGTGGAAGCCCTACGGGCGCACCTGGCGGCGTTCCCTCCCGTGCCGGTCGAGTTGGTCGACCGCACCGATACTCGTAAGCCACACAGCCGCCCAGCGCGTCTGGTGTTCGCGAACGGGCACGGCAACGCGCTCAACACAGGGAACTGGTCGCGCGTGTGGTCGAACACCGTCAAGCGAGCGAACACGCGGCTGACGGCCGCTGGGCACGCGCCCGTGCCAGTCGGCACGTCCATGCACTCCCTTCGACACTTCTACGCGTCGATGCTCATCCAGCACCGCGAGTCCGTGAAGGTCGTCCAACGCCGTCTAGGGCACAGCAAGCCCAGCACCACGCTCGACGTGTACGTGCACCTGTGGGACGACGTCCCCGACACGACCGCCGACGCCGTGCAGGGCGTGTTGGGCGCGCTCCGGCTTGCAGCCTGATGTGCCAGGAGAGTGCCAGCCAATAGCGCGACGTGCCACGTCTTTGCAGGTCAAGCCGCTAGAGCAAGGCAGTAGGACCAGTACCTGCCCTCGGAGAGGCACAGTGCTTCCGTGACCGGCACGTCGAGGCCGCCACAGGCCGTCCGCAGCAGCTGGGCGAGGGGGCGCAGCCGCTCCATGACCTGCCGGCCCGATCGCGCTCCCGAGGGCGTGCCGTCCTGGCACAGGAAGGCGACCACGCTGTCGGGGCGCCCGTCCCTGCGCTCGCACTCGCCGATCAGGCAGCGGGCCATCTGCTGCGCGACGGACGCCCAGTCCTGCGGGCGCTCGGGAATTCCGATGCGCACCCTGCCGCCGAACCTCCCCTGATGCAGGGCGACCAGAACGACGCTGTCGTCCGGCCGGAATCCGAGCAAGTACGGGAGCGCCTCGGCGAGTTCACCGGCGGTGCGCAGGGTGATCTTTGCCTCGCCGGTCTGTCCGGCGGGCTGGCTGTGATTCGTCATGCGTCGACCATGCAACGGATCTCCTGATTCCGTTTTGGCCTGTGGATAACCTCAGTCAGGGACACGACACGAGTTGTCCACAGGTCGGCGGGCTCGTTCGCGCGATGTCGGTGCCATCGGGTTGCATGGGGGCATGAGCAACGAAGACCTACGGACTGCCGCCGATGTCGTCCTCGCCCGCCTCGTCGGAGATCCGAGCGGTACCGCCCGGCTGCGTGAGGACCAGTGGCGCGCGATCGAGGCGCTGGTCGCCGACCACAGACGTGCACTCGTCGTGCAGCGCACCGGCTGGGGCAAGTCCGCGGTGTACTTCGTGGCGACGGCCCTGCTGCGTGAGCGCGGCAGCGGCCCGACCGTGATCGTCTCCCCGCTGCTCGCCCTGATGCGCAACCAGGTGGAGGCCGCCGAGCGCGCCGGAATCCGCGCCCGCACGATCAACTCGTCGAACACCGAGGAATGGGACGCCGTCCGCTCCGAGGTCGCCGCCGGTGAGGTCGATGTGCTCCTGGTGAGCCCGGAGCGGCTCAACAACCCTGACTTCCGGGACAATGTGCTGCCGCAGCTCGCCGCCGCCACCGGCCTGCTGGTGGTCGACGAGGCGCACTGCATCTCCGACTGGGGGCACGACTTCCGCCCCGACTACCGACGCCTGCGCACGATGCTGGCCGAGCTTCCGCGGGACGTCCCCGTCCTGGCCACGACGGCGACAGCCAACGCGCGCGTGACGGCCGACGTCGCCGACCAGCTGGGCACGGGCGGAAACTCCGACGCGCTCGTGCTGCGCGGACCTCTCGACCGAGAGAGCCTGAGCCTGGGTGTCCTGCAACTTCCCGACGCCGCGCACCGGTTGGCCTGGCTCGCCGATCACCTGGACGAGCTGCCGGGTTCCGGGATCATCTACACCCTCACGGTCGCCGCCGCGGAGGAAGTCACCGCCTACCTGCGGCAGTGCGGGCACACCGTCACCTCGTACACGGGCAAGACGGAGAACGCCGACCGGCAGCAGGCCGAGGAGGACCTGCTCGCGAACCGGGTGAAGGCCCTGGTCGCCACCTCCGCGCTCGGCATGGGCTTCGACAAGCCGGACCTGGGGTTCGTCGTGCACCTGGGCTCTCCCTCGTCACCGATCGCGTACTACCAGCAGGTGGGCCGCGCGGGGCGTGGTGTGGAGCACGCCGAGGTCCTGCTGCTTCCGGGCAAGGAGGACGAGGCGATCTGGCGCTACTTCGCGTCCCTCGCCTTCCCGCCGGAAGAGCAGGTCCGACGCACCCTGGACGTGCTCGCGCAGTCCGAGAGGCCCCTCTCGCTCCCGGCGCTCGAACCTCTTGTGGAGCTGCGCCGCTCGCGTCTGGAGACGATGCTCAAGGTCCTCGACGTGGACGGGGCGGTGCACCGGGTCAAGGGCGGCTGGATCTCCACCGGGCAGCCCTGGGCGTACGACACCGAGCGCTACGCGTGGGTCGCCAAGCAGCGCGAGGCGGAGCAGCAGGCGATGCGCGACTACGCGACGACGAGCGGCTGCCGCATGGAGTTCCTGCGCCGCCAGCTGGACGACGAGGCGGCGGCCCCCTGCGGCCGCTGTGACAACTGCGTGGAGCCGAGGTTCACGACCGACGTCTCGCCGCAGGCGCTGACCTCGGCCAAGGGCGAGCTCGGGCGACCGGGTGTGGACGTGGAGCCCCGCAAGATGTGGCCCACCGGACTCACGGCCGTGGGCATCGACCTGAAGGGCCGGATCCCGGCGGGCGAGCAGGCGGGCACGGGGCGGGCGCTCGGCCGGCTCTCGGACATCGGCTGGGGCAACAGGCTGCGCCCCATGCTCACGCCCCAGGCTCCGGACGGCCCGGTGCCGGACGACGTGGCGCGGGCGGTCGTGGAGGTCCTGGCCGACTGGGCGAAGGGGCCGGGCGGCTGGGCGTCGGGCGCCCCCGATGCCACGCCGCGTCCCGTGGGCGTGGTGACCATGGCGTCCCACACCCGACCGCAGCTGATCGAATCGCTGGGCGCCGGCATCGCGCAGGTCGGACGTATGCCGCTGCTGGGCCGGATCGCGTACGCGCCCGGCAGCGACACCGCGCACATCCCGCGCAGCAACAGCGCACAGCGGCTGCGAGCCCTGGACGGTACGTTGACGCTGCCTCCCGAGCTGGCCGAGGCGCTCGCGCGCGCGAACGGGCCGGTGCTGCTCGTCGACGACTTCATGGAGACGGGCTGGACGCTGGCCATGGCGGCCCGACTGCTGCGTCGGGCCGGCGCCGAGGGGGTGTTGCCGCTGGTCCTCGCGGTGCAAGGCTGAGGTGCGCGTCCGAGGGGTGACCTGTGGGCAGGGATATAGGTGACGCATCGCCAAATACCGGGCCGCGAGCTCAATTGCTCGTTGCCGAGTGCCAGCGCGACGGGAAGAATTGGTCTCGCTCCCCGCGTGGCTCCCGTGGTCCGGTAGGGCTGTGCTGCGGTGCGCTCCCCCAGTCCGACCCCGCCCCCAGTGTGGGCGTGTAGCCGAAGGGAGGACCGTGACCTTCGGATTCGCTTCGTCCTCGGCGACATCGCTGTCCGCGTCCTCGATGCGCACCGAGAGGTCCGCCGATTCCACCAACCGACCGACCAGGCTGCTCGAACCCGCGGAATGGGCGGCGGCCGGGATCCCGCTGCTGCGCAATCCGCGTGAGGTCGTCAGCGGCCTGCACACCCGCCACCGACCCCTGCCGATGACCGCTGTCGTGGCCGTCCTGGACCCGGACGAACGACTGCGGGCGAGTGCCTCGTTCACGCGCCGCGAGAGCACCATGGACGGCTGGACGTTCCGCAACGCCCTGCTGTCCCAGCTGCGCCGGGTCATCCCGCACGATCTGCGCCGACGGACCCCGGTGCGTACCGCCGTCCTGCTCTACTGCCGTGACGGGGACGCCCGTTGGACGGAGGAGGACGGAGCCTGGATGTGGGGGCTGCGCGACGCCTGCACGCTGCACGGCCTGCGCTGCGGGGCCTACATCACGATGACTCGTGACGGTTGGCAGGTGCTCGGCGAGGGCCGCGGCGGTCGGCGCCCCAGTGTGGGTTCCGTGGCCGAGGTGCTCGGTGGGGACGAGCAACCGGCACCCCGGACCGGCGGTGCCGCGACGGAGATGCTGCGCCGCGCGGCGGCTCGCTGATCTGCCGGACCGTGATCGCGCGACGGCCTGCCGGGCTCCCCTGACACCGCCGAGCGGTGCGGGCAGCCGGCAAGCCGTGCGTCAGACCCCTGCGCCCAGCAGCGCGTTGATGCGCTGCGGGTCGCCGCACACGATCAGCAGCGCACCGGCCCTGCCGAGGGCGAGCGGCAGCGCCGTCACAGCCGTCTCGTCGGCGCCGCCGTTCATGGCGACGACGACCACCGGCCGCGCGGTGGCACGGCTGAGGGCGGAGGCATCGGCGTAGAAGACGTCGTCCCCTGCGTCGTGCTGCGCCCAGTAGGACTCCGCACCGAACGACAGCTCGTGCGTGGCCCACGGGTGCGCGTCACCCGTGGTGACCACCAGCACCTCGCCGGGCGCGCGGCCCGTGTCGAGCAGCAGGTCGACGGCTTCCTCCGCGGCGTCCAGCGCGCCCTCGACCGAGGCCGGGATGAGCTGGATCTGCGGCTGGGAGTCCGAAGTCGAAGGCGTGGCCGGGGCGTTCGACCCCGGCTTGGGGGCACCGGCCGACTCGCGCGGCGTGCGCTGCGCGGGAGGCGTGGGCCTTACGGGACCCGGGCGGCCGGGTCGCGGCGGCGCCGCGGGACGCGGGCCGGGTACGGGACGAGGGGTCGGCGCGGTGCGGCTGCTGGCCGGCGTGGCGCGGGGACCCTGGGCGCTCTCGTGAATCTGAGGCTCCTCGGGAATGAGAGGCATGAGGTGATATCTATCAAACGCGGGTGCGGATTGCGCCAGCGGGGGGGGGGCACATCAGTGCGGGCGCAGCGGTCAGAAGTCGAAGCCGAGCTGGCCCTCGATCTGCGGAACGCTGACGTCCGCCCAGCTGCGGGCCTTCTTGAGGTGCCGCCACTGGGGCAGCGCATCAAGATACGCCCACGAAAGTCGGTGGTACGGGGTGGGCCCCCGCTCCTCCAGCGCGGCGCGATGCACCGGCGACGGGTATCCGGCGTTGGCCGCAAACCCGAAGTCTGCATGGTCGATGCCCAGTTCGGCCATCATTTTGTCGCGGCGGACCTTGGCGATCACCGACGCGGCGGCGACGGCGATGCAGGAACGGTCCCCCTTGATCACCGTCCGGACCTGCCAGGGGTCGCCGAGATAGTCGTGCTTCCCATCGAGGATGACCGCGTCCGGTCGCACGGGCAGGGCTTCGAGGGCGCGTACGGCGGCGAGGCGGAGGGCCGCCGTCATGCCCAGGTCGTCGATCTCCTCGTGCGAGGCGTGCCCCAGGGCGTGCGCGGTGACCCAGCCCTCCAGCAGGCCGGCCAGTTCCTCGCGGCGCTTGGGGCTGATCAGCTTGGAGTCGGTCAGCCCCTCCGGCGGGCGGCGCAGCCCGGTGACGGCGGCGCAGACGGTGACCGGGCCGGCCCAGGCACCGCGGCCGACCTCATCGACACCGGCGACGATCTTGGCCCCGGTGGTGGCGCGCAGTGAGCGCTCGACGGCGTGGGTGGGTGCTTCGTACGGCATGGCGGCAGACAGCGTACGCCGCCATGCACCCCTCGCGACACCCGGCCGCCCTCAATCCGTGTGCGACCTGAGCAGGGGGACCATCACGCGGTCGATCAGCTCCACCAGATCGGCCTCTTCCCATTCACTTCCGCACACCTTGGAGCGGTACATCATCATCGCCGGAATGACGTCGCACACGTAGGAGTCCGACGCGTCGGCGCGCACGTCTCCGCGCTCGATTCCGCGACGTACGACTTCCTTGATCAACCGCACGCTCGGCTCGATGACTCCGTCGAAGATCACGCTGTGGAAGCGCTCCGCGGTGAAGGTGTCGCACTCGTGAACCACCGAGCGCAGCGCGAAGCCGGGCCGCGAGTACATGGCCGCCCTCGCCTGCTTGCACAGCTCCAGGAGGTCCTCGCGCAGGCTGCCCAGATCCGGCACCGCGTCGAGCGTCGGCAGTCCGGCCCGCAGGGCGTCCACGACGAGGTCTTCCTTGGAGGGCCAGCGCCGGTACACGGCGGCCTTGCCGGTCTGCGCGCCCGCGGCGACGCCTTCCATGGTCAGCCCGTTCCAGCCGACCGTACTGAGCTGATCCAACGCCGCTTCCAGGATGGCCCGTTCCAGCACGGGACCACGCCTACGCAAGGAAGCGGCCGACTGGGCGGGAGCGGCCGTCCAGCGCGAAGTAACCATCGTCATCTCTCCGTTGACAGTCCGAGAGCGGTCCGAACACACGGCAGCAAGTTCAGTGAACGGTTGCGTTCACTGAAGGGGAGTCACTACCGTTGAACGCGACAGTGAACGCGATCGTTCACTAACGCTCTTGTGGGGGATCCATAGTGACAACCTCTCAGTTAACGCAAGATCAGAAGCCAGGGACAGCCCGCCGGGAGGGGCATCCCGGCATCGCACTCACCGTCATCGCCGCCTGTCAGCTCATGGTGGTCCTCGACGCGACGATTGTGAACATCGCGCTCCCGCACATTCAGGACGCCCTCAAATTCTCCACCACCGACCTCACGTGGGTCGTCAGCGCCTACACGCTCACCTTCGGCGGCCTGCTGCTCCTGGGCGGCCGCGCGGGTGACATCCTCGGCCGTCGCCGGGTCTTCATCACCGGCATCCTGCTCTTCACGCTCGCCTCCCTCCTGGGCGGACTCGCCCAGGAACCCTGGCAGTTGCTGGCCGCACGAGCACTTCAGGGCGTGGGCGGCGCCATCGCGTCACCCACCTCACTGGCCCTCATCACCACCACGTTCCCCGAGGGGCCCGAGCGGAACAGGGCGTTCGGGGTCTTCGCGGCGGTCTCCGCCGGCGGCGGCGCCGTCGGGCTCCTCGCGGGCGGCATGCTCACGGAGTGGCTCGACTGGCGCTGGGTGCTGTTCGTGAACGTACCCATCGGCATCCTGATCGCCGTGGTCACACCGCGCTACATCAGCGAGTCGGAGCGGCATCCCGGCAGCTTCGACATATCCGGCGCGCTCACCTCGACGCTCGGCATGGCAGCGCTCGTGTACGGCTTCATCCGCGCCTCCGAAGCGGGCTGGCGGGACAGTCTGACGCTGGGGTCCTTCGGGGCGGCCGTCGTCCTGTTGCTCGCGTTCGTGGCGATCGAGAGCCGGGCCAAGGATCCGATCACTCCGCTGCGCATGTTCGCCGACCGCAACCGTTCGGGCACGTACGTGATCATGCTGGCCCTCGCCGCGGCCATGTTCGGCATGTTCTTCTTCATCGTGCTGTTCGTGCAGAACGTGCTGGACTACACGCCGATCAAGGCCGGTCTCGCCTTCCTTCCGGTGACCGCCGCGATCGCGATCGGCGCGGGCCTGTCCCAGCGGTTCCTGCCGGTGCTCGGACCGAAGCCGTTCATGGCGGGCGGTTCGGCGCTGGTGGTGATCGGCCTGGCGTGGCAGACGTTCATCAGCCCCGACAGCTCGTACGTCGGAGGGGTGCTCGGCCCGATGCTGATCTTCGGCTTCGGCATGGGGCTGAACTTCGTGACGGTGACCGTCACCGCGGTCTCCGGCGTCGCGCCGCACGAGGCAGGCGCCGCGTCGGGCCTGCTCAACACGACACAGCAGGTCGGCGGCTCGCTCGGCCTGTCCATCCTGACCACGGTCTTCGGCACGGCGAGCCGCGACGAAGGCAGGAGCCAGGCGGCCGACTTCATGGCGAACGCCTCGCCGGAACAGAAGGCCGCGTTCGCCAAGACCCACGAGCTGCCCGCTCCGTGGGCGAATGAGGTACTGGCCCATGGCATCTCGACGGCCTTCATACCGGCGGCGGCCATGGCGGTGCTCGCGTTGATCGTCGCAGGTCTGGTGATCAAGGTCCGCAAGAGCGATCTGGAGGCACTCGCCGGCACGGCCACCGCGGTCGGGCCTGCCGGAGGCTGAGGCCCCGCTCAGGGCGCGGACGACGTGGATGCCGGGTTGCCCCGACGGACGGGCCGACCCGGCGTTCGCGCCGCCTCTCACCCCCTACGGGCGCGAAAGCCGCGCGGGGTGGTCAGACCGACGCGGCCGGTAGCCACTCCGCGAGCGGCTCCGTACGCTCCAGCCACTCGGCCGGGGGCGCCCCGATCTTCTCGGCCGCGACGACGCCGCCCACGATCGCGCAGGTCGTGTCCATGTCGCCGCCCACCTGCGCGGTGCTCCAGAAGGCCCGCTCGAAGTCCCCGAGCCCGCGCGCCGCCGACCACAGAGCGAACGGCACGGTGTCGTGCGCGGTCGTGCGCCTGCCGCAGCCGAGGACCGCGGCCACGGTGGCCGGGTCGCCGTAGTCGAGCATGTCCTTGGCCCGGCGCAGCCCCGCGCCCACCGCGCTGCGCGGCACGAGAGCGATCACGCCGTCCAGCAGGTCCCCGGGTTCGGCGGGCCGGACGGTGAGGCGACGAGCGCCGCGGCGGCGGCCACGGCCATCGCCCCGACCACGGCCTCACGGTGCTGATGCGTCGGATACGCCGAGATCTCGGCCTGATGGGTGGCCTGCTCGGGGTCGTCGGCGTAGTAGGCACCCAGCGGCGCGATCCGCATCGCCGCGCCGTTGCCCCACGACCCCTGTCCCTTGAACAGCGCGGACGCCAGCGCGCGCCAGTCGCCGCCCTCCCGGATCTGCCGCAGCAGCCGGTTCACGGCGGGGCCGTAGCCCCGGTCGAAGTCATGGTGCTCGGCGAACGAGCAGGCGAGGTCGTCCTGGTCGATGCGGTCGTGCGCGGCCAGCACGGCCACCACGGAGCAGGCCATCTCGGTGTCGTCGGTCCACTCCCAGACGCCGTCCGGCAGGGCACGACGCTTGAGCAGCGGATAGTTCGCCGGAACGAAGAACTGTGAGCCCAGCGCATCGCCCACGCAGAGCCCGCGCAGGCTGGACAGGGCGCGGTCCAGTCGCCTGTCGGGAGAGGAATCAACGGTCATCGCTCTGCCACCCTATCCGGTGACTCCGTACGATTCCGGTTCGCACCAGCGGTCGAATTGCCTGTCCATCACGTACTTTCCGTTCTCCCCGAGAACGAGCGTGCGTGTCTCCGCGTTCCCCGGGTTCGAGAGCGACTCGAAATCCGCGACGGTCCAGTGGAACCAGCGCATGCAGAAGAGCCGCATGGTCAGGCCGTGGGTGACGAGCAGGACGTTCGGCGGATGGTCCGGGTCCTCGAAACTGCGGTACAGGCTCTCCAGGAACGCCCCCACCCGGTCGTACACGTCGGCTCCCGACTCGCCCTGAGCGAAGCGGTAGAAGAAGTGCCCGTACGCGTCCCGGTACGCCTTCTGGAGCCGAACGTCGTCGCGGTCCTGCCAGTTTCCCCAGTCCTGCTCCCGCAGCCGCGGCTCTTCCCGCACCCGTACGAGGTCGGGGTCGAGCCGGAAGGCGCGGAACGTCTCATGGGTGCGGCGGTAGGGCGAGACGTAGACGCTCACCCGCTCACGGCCGAACAGCTCCCGCAGCCCCTTGCCGGTCTCCTCGGCCTGCCGCCAGCCCTTCTCGGTGAGCGCCAGAGCATGGTCGGGCTCGCGCTCGTACACGGTGTCGTCGGCATTGCCTTCGGACTCCCCGTGCCGGACCAGAACGATGCGCCGCGGTCGTGCCATGCACAGACCCTAGATCGGTTCGGCCGATTTCGAGCACTCGTACGGCCCCATCCGGCGTATCTTCACACGGCACGCGCGCGTGCCGTGTGAACGCCTACACCGTCCAGGTCGGCTCCATCTGCACGATGTCGCCGGCGATGGCGGCCACGTCGTCGTCCGTCTGGGCCCGCAGCAGCAGCCGCTCCACCCGGTCGACCTGGTACTTGCCGTGCTCGGCCGCCGATCTCCACATCGACAGGACCAGGAACTCGTCGCCCGGAGCCTCACCGAAGAGGCCGCGGATCATGCCGGGCGAGCCGGCCATCGCCGGATTCCAGACCTTCTGCTGCATCAAGGTGAAGTGCTCGGCCCGCTCGGCGTTCACCTTGCAGTGCGCGACCCGTACGACGTCCGCGTCCGTGAAGATCGGCTCGAAGCCGGTCTTCACATCGAAGAGGTGGTCGAACAGCTTCACCTGGATGTCTTTGTACGTCCCCGACTGCGACGCCGCGAGCCGGTCGTGGGAGCGCGCCATGAAGGAGTCGTAGAAGGCACGGCTCTCCCAGAAGGCGAAGACATGCGCCACATCAGGACGCTTCCTGCTCCAGCCCCCGCCCTGCCCCCGGAACCCCGGCTCTCCAAGGAGCCCCGCCCATTTCCGCTGTCCCCGCTCGAACCCCCGACGGTCCACCACAGTGCAGCGAATCCACTTGACCAGCACCGCGCCATCGTACGGCGCGGTGCGTGACATGGGGTCACTCTCCGGCGTAGTGCACGCGCTCCAGCTCGCCGAGTTCGTCGTCGCTCAGCTCGATCCCGAACTCACGGTCGAGTACGGCCTTCAACTCGCCTGCCTGAACGGCTCGTTCGGACCTCTCCCCGTCCGCCGACTCGATGACCAGATCCCGCCCGGTGAGCATGCGCCGCGCCTCCTTGGCGGCGTACTGCACCACAGGGCGCCGGATGAACGTCGACCTTGTATGCGTGGAGGTGTAGTGATTCAGCACTACATAGTCGACAGGATGGCGCTCCTCCAGAGTGAAGGCGTAGAGGTCACGCCAGCCGTCGGGCCGCAGATTGCGCAGCACCCACAGGTCGTCGCCCTCCCGGGCCAGCCCGAACTCCCATACGCCTTGGCGCACTTGGGCGCCGTCCTGGAGCGGGATCGGCTCCCTCAGTCCCGCGGCACCGAAGCCGACATCGCACAGCCACTCCTCGCCCTCGCCCGTCGAGACCCGGGTCAGCATGTGGGTCACAGGGCGCAAAGAAGAGGAGCCCAGACGGACGCGGGCGCCAAGTCCCCTGACGGAGAAGCCGATGCGCTCCAGGAGGGCCGCGAACAGCAGGTTGTGCTCGTAGCAGTAGCCGCCGCGGCGGCGGCGCACCAACTTGTCCTGCACCGCGGACAGTTCGAGCGGGACCGGCCTGCCGAGCATCATCTCCAGGTTCTCGAACGGAATCGCCGCCACATGAGCGCGGTGCAGCGCGTGCAGCGTCTCCGCATCGGGCTTCAGGTCCCCCTTGACACCGGTTCTCGCCACGTAGGCGTCGACATCCACTTCTTCCCCGCTCCAGGTCATTCCCCCATGATCCCTCGCTCCGTGGCCCGTGGCACACCGATGTCAGTGCGACGACGTAGCGTGTCCGTAGCACGTGACACCAGGAGTCAACGGAGCACCGAGAAGGGGGAGTTCGGTGAGCAGCCTTCGCAAGGGGATCGACAAGGTCGAGGTCGGGCTGAAGTGGGATCCGAGCCCGATAGGCTCACCCCCCGACGACCTGGACCTCGTCGCCGCGACCTATACGAGCGACGATCCGCACGGCAGACCCGACTACCTCGTCCACTTCGACAGCCGCTCCCCCGACGGGACGATCACGCTGAACCGGGACAGCAGGACCGGGCAGGGCTTCGGCTTCGACGAGGTCATGACGATCGAGCTCGACCGGCTCGCGGCGCGGTACGCGCGCGTGGTCGTGGGCGTGGCCATCCAGCAGAACGAGGACGAGTCCGGCAGCACGAAGACGTTCTGGAACGTCGCGAACACCGCCGTGCGGATACGCGAGGGCCACACCGACCTGTCGCAGCACGACCTCTCGGCCGTGGCCGGCCACTCGGCCACCACCATCGGCGAGTTCACCCGCGACGCCGACGGCGAGTGGTCGTTCCGCGAAGTCATACGGGGCTTCGACGGCGACCTCGCCACGTTCGCCGCCGCGATGGGCTCCTTGTAGCGAACGCCAGAGCGACGCCCGAGCGAACGTGGTGGCGCAGGCGCGCGTACGAACACCGAAGGGCGGCGGGACCGTGATGGTCCCGCCGCCCTCGGCTCAAGCGATCAGATCAACGCTCGGTGATCAGCTGCAACCGCTGGTCGAGCCGCAGCCCTCGCAGATGTAGCAGGAGCCGGCGCGCTGCATCTTCGTACCGCAGGAGAAGCAGAGCGGGGCGTCGGCCTGGATGCCCAGCTGCATCTCGACGAGCTCGGCGCTGGTGTGGGCCTGCTTCGGGGCGGGCACCACGGCGGCGGACTCGGCCTTCGGCGTCTCGACGGCCTTCAGCTCCTGGGCGAGCGGCGCCGACTGGGCCAGGCCCTCGACGTCGACCTCGTCGTCGGCGGGCTCGTAGGAGCCCGTCTCCAGGTGACGCTGACGCTCCTCGGCGGAGTGGATGCCGAGCGCGGAACGCGTCTCGAACGGCAGGAAGTCGAGCGCCAGGCGACGGAAGATGTAGTCGACGATCGACTGCGCCATCCGCACGTCCGGGTCGTCCGTCATGCCGGCCGGCTCGAAGCGCATGTTCGTGAACTTCGAGACGTACGTCTCGAGCGGCACGCCGTACTGCAGACCCACGGAGACCGCGATGGAGAAGGCGTCCATCATGCCCGCGAGGGTGGAGCCCTGCTTGGACATCTTCAGGAAGACCTCACCGAGACCGTCGTCCGGGTAGGAGTTGGCGGTCATGTACCCCTCGGCGCCGCCCACCGTGAAGGAGGTGGTGATGCCGGGACGGCCCTTGGGGAGGCGCTTGCGGACCGGGCGGTACTCGACGACCTTCTCGACCGCCTTGCGGATCTCGGCCTCGGCCTTCTCGGTGACCTCGGTCTTCTCCTTCTCCTTGGTCTTGGCGGAGAGGGGCTGGCCGACCTTGCAGTTGTCGCGGTAGATCGCGAGCGCCTTGACGCCCATCTTCCACGCCTCGAAGTAGACCTCTTCGACGTCCTCGACGGTCGCCGTCTCCGGCAGGTTGACCGTCTTGGAGAGGGCGCCCGAGATCCACGGCTGGATGGCCGCCATCATGCGGACGTGGCCCATCGCGGAGATGGAGCGCTCGCCCATGGCGCAGTCGAAGACCTCGTAGTGCTCGGTCTTGAGGCCCGGGGCGTCGATCACATTGCCGTGGTCGGCGATGTGGGCGACGATCGCCTCGATCTGCTCCTCCTGGTAGCCCAGGCGGCGCAGGGCCTGCGGGACCGTGCCGTTGACGATCTGCATCGAGCCGCCGCCGACCAGCTTCTTGAACTTGACCAGGGCGAGGTCGGGCTCGAGGCCGGTGGTGTCGCAGGACATCGCGAGACCGATGGTGCCGGTCGGGGCGATGACCGACGCCTGGGCGTTACGGAAACCGTTCTTCTCGCCGAGGCGGACGACGTCCTGCCAGGCCTCCGTGGCGGCGGCCCAGATCGGGGTGTCCAGGTCGTCCACGCGAACGGCCACGGAGTTGGCGTCGGCGTGCTGCTTCATGACGCGCTGGTGCGGGGTGGCGTTCTTGGCGTAGCCGTCGTACGGGCCGACGACCGACGCCAGCTCGGCGGAGCGCTTGTAGGACGTACCCGTCATCAGCGACGTGATGGCGCCGGCGAGGGCGCGGCCGCCGTCCGAGTCGTAGGCGTGGCCGGTCGCCATGAGCAGGGCGCCCAGGTTCGCGTAGCCGATGCCGAGCTGACGGTAGGCGCGGGTGTTCTCGCCGATCTTCTCGGTCGGGAAGTCGGCGAAGCAGATCGAGATGTCCATCGCGGTGATGACCAGCTCGACGACCTGCGAGAAGCGCTCGACGTCGAAGGACTGGTTGCCCAGGCCGTCGTCCTTGAGGAACTTCATCAGGTTCAGCGAGGCGAGGTTGCAGGACGTGTTGTCCAGGTGCATGTACTCGCTGCACGGGTTCGAGCCGTTGATCCGGCCGGACTCCGGGCACGTGTGCCAGTGGTTGATGGTGTCGTCGTACTGGATGCCGGGGTCGGCACAGGCCCAGGCGGCCTCGGCCATCTTGCGGAAGAGCGACTTGGCGTCGACCTCCTCGATGACCTCGCCCGTCATACGGGAGGTGAGACCGAACTTGCCGCCCTCCTCGACCGCCTTCATGAACGTGTCGTTCACGCGGACCGAGTTGTTGGCGTTCTGGTACTGGACGGACGTGATGTCGTCGCCGCCCAGGTCCATGTCGAAGCCCGCGTCGCGCAGGGCGCGGATCTTCTCCTCTTCCTTCACCTTGGTCTCGATGAAGTCCTCGATGTCGGGGTGGTCGACGTCGAGGATGACCATCTTGGCCGCGCGGCGCGTGGCGCCACCCGACTTGATCGTTCCTGCGGAGGCGTCGGCACCGCGCATGAAGGAGACCGGACCCGAGGCGTTGCCGCCCGAGGACAGCAGTTCCTTGGAGGAGCGGATGCGGGAGAGGTTCAGGCCGGCGCCGGAGCCGCCCTTGAAGATCATGCCCTCTTCCTTGTACCAGTCGAGGATCGACTCCATGGAGTCGTCGACGGCAAGGATGAAGCAGGCGGAGACCTGCTGCGGCTGCGGCGTACCGACGTTGAACCACACCGGCGAGTTGAAGCTGAAGATCTGGTGCAGGAGGGCATACGCCAGCTCGTGCTCGAAGATCTCGGCGTCGGCGGGCGAAGCGAAGTACTTGTAGTCCTCGCCTGCCTTCCGATACGTCTTCACGATGCGGTCGATGAGCTGCTTGAGGCTCACCTCACGCTGCGGCGTGCCGACAGCACCGCGGAAGTACTTGCTGGTGACGATGTTGACCGCGTTCACCGACCAGAAGTCGGGGAACTCGACGCCACGCTGCTCGAAGTTGACCGAGCCGTCGCGCCAATTGGTCATGACGACGTCGCGATGCGCCCATTCCACCTCGTCGTACGGGTGCACGCCGGGGGTGGTGTGGATGCGCTCGATACGCAGACCCTTGGTGGCCTTGGAACCCTTCGTACGGGAACCTCGTGCCGGGCCGCTCGCCGTCTCTGTCATGCCGCCTCCCATATACCGGGCTAAAACGCCCAAAAGTGCCCGGATCTTCCCGTGCACGGTGTGTGTCTTGTGTCGCGGACGCCGCTCTCGCCGTCCGCAACAGGTCTGTGGTCGCCGCCGCCCGGCCTCGGCCGGTCAGTCGGCAGCGTGGGCGGGCACCGGGACTTCGACCGTCCCTCCGGGCCCGCAGTCGCTCTCTACGCGTTCTCCGCCCGCGTCGGCCGCCTGAGCGCCGCGCGTGTGTTCCCTCAGTTCCGCGATCGCCGACTCGAAGTCGTCCAGCGAGTCGAACGCCCGATAGACGGACGCGAATCGCAGGTAGGCCACGAGGTCCAGCTCCTGAAGTGGGCCGAGTATGGCCAGACCCACGTCATGGGTGGTCAGTTCGGCGCTTCCGGTGGCGCGCACCGCCTCCTCGACCCGCTGGCCGAGCTGGGCGAGGGCGTCCTCGGTGACCGGCCGCCCCTGACATGCCTTGCGTACGCCGTTGATGACCTTGGTGCGGCTGAAGGGCTCGGTCACCCCGCTCCGCTTGACCACCATCAGTGAGCACGTCTCCACCGTCGTGAAACGACGGGAGCAGTCCGGGCACTGACGGCGACGGCGGATCGACGTGCCGTCGTCGGTGGTGCGGCTGTCGACGACACGGCTGTCGGGATGCCTGCAGAAGGGGCAGTGCATGAACTCCCAACCCTCCTTCACGGCACGACTCGATAGCCACGAGAGGCTGGTCATGCCCCTCGCGACAGCCCCAAGCATAGGCGATGACCACGGGCCTGAAGGACCGGGGACCACAACTTCTGGGCTGCTGATGCAATCCAACCACTACATCTGGGGTTCGGCTGCTTTTTCGGCCCTAGAGCGTGTCGCGGCCCGGGAGTTCGCGCGGAACGCCGCCCCAGCCCCACAGGCCACAGGCCTCACCGGTGCGACGCACGGGAATCGGGGGTGGTGCCTCGTCCACGAGGCGACGGATGGCAGACTGAGGGAGCCCACGGAGCGGGCCTCGGCCCCGGCGGAGAAGCGTACCGGATTGAACCGAATTGCCCGTCCGGCCGGTTGGCAGCCATACACCTAGGCGCATGATCACAACAAGTAATCTGCGATTTTTCACTCGAACGTGTGTTTGGCGCAACCTTTCGAAAGGAACTACCGTTGGCTAGCTAGGGAGACATTCTCGAGAGGGGCCGACCGACGTGACCACGACCGCAGACAGCGCCACCATCACTGCCCAGGGCCACTCCCAGGGCCGACTCGAGCCGGTGCATGCCATGAATGACGCATCCATGAGCCAGGAGGGTCCCAAGCCCGGGCGCTCATTGCCCGGCCGACCCCCAGGGATCCGCGCGGACAGCTCGGGCCTCACCGACCGGCAGCGTCGGGTGATCGAGGTCATCCGCGACTCGGTGCAGCGTCGGGGCTACCCGCCGTCGATGCGGGAGATCGGTCAGGCGGTCGGCCTGTCCAGCACGTCGTCGGTCGCCCACCAGCTGATGGCTCTCGAGCGCAAGGGCTTCCTGCGCAGGGACCCGCACCGTCCTCGCGCGTACGAGGTCCGGGGCTCGGACCAGCCCAGCGCGCAGCCCACGGACACCGCGGGCAAGCCGGCGGCCTCGTACGTGCCGCTGGTCGGCCGGATCGCCGCCGGTGGGCCGATCCTCGCCGAGGAGTCGGTCGAGGATGTCTTCCCGCTCCCCCGGCAGCTGGTCGGTGACGGTGAGCTGTTCGTCCTGAAGGTCGTCGGCGACTCCATGATCGAGGCCGCGATCTGCGACGGTGACTGGGTCACGGTCCGCCGTCAGCCGGTCGCCGAGAACGGTGACATCGTGGCCGCCATGCTGGACGGCGAGGCCACCGTGAAGCGCTTCAAGCGTGAGGACGGCCATGTGTGGCTGCTGCCGCACAACTCCGCGTACCAGCCGATTCCTGGTGACGAGGCGACCATCCTGGGCAAGGTGGTTGCCGTACTGCGGCGCGTCTGACGCACCTCCCTGACCGGGCCCCGGGACCAACTGCGCCGGTTCCGGGGCCCAGCGCTGTCCGCGAGGGGCCCCGGTACGGGACTACGTGCCGTCGGCCTTCGCCACCGCGTCGATCGCCGAGAGCGAGCGGCGTACCTGATTGCGGTCCGTCGTGTACCAGAAGTCCGGCATCGAAGCCCGCAGATAGCTTCCGTAGCGGGCCGTGGCCAGGCGGGGGTCGAGCACCGCGACGACGCCGCGGTCCCCCGTCGCCCGTACGAGGCGGCCCGCGCCCTGTGCCATCAGGAGCGCGGAATGCGTCGCCGCCACCGCCATGAAGCCGTTGCCCCCCGCGTCCTCGACCGCCTTCTGGCGGGCGCTCATCAGTGGGTCGTCGGGGCGCGGGAACGGGATCTTGTCCATGACCACCAGCTGGCAGCTGGGTCCGGGGACATCCACGCCCTGCCACAGTGAGAGCGTGCCGAACAGACAGGTCTTCGGGTCGGCCGCGAAGTTCTTGATCAGCTCGCCGAGGGTGTCCTCGCCCTGGAGCAGGATCGGGAACTCGGGGAGCCTGGTGCGCAGCTCCTCCGCCGCGGCCTGCGCGGCGCGCATGGAGGAGAACAGGCCCAGCGTCCGGCCGCCGGCGGCCTGCATCAGCTCGGCCAGTTCGTCCGTCATGTCGCTGCGGGTGCCCTCGCGCGCGGGGCGGGCCAGGTGCTTGGCGACGTACAGGATGCCCTGCTTCGGATAGTCGAACGGCGAGCCGACGTCGACACCCTTCCACACCGGGAGGTCGTCCCCTGTCGTGCCCTCGGGGGCGAGACCCAGGGACGCGCCCACGCCGTTGAAGTCGCCGCCGAGCTTGAGGGTCGCCGAGGTCAGGACCACGGAACGGTCGGAGAAGAGCTTCTCTCTCAGCAGCCCCGACACGGACATGGGGGCGACGCGGAGGGAAGCGCCGAAGCGGTCGTGGCGCTCGTACCAGACGACGTCCCACTCCGATCCGTTCGTGATCCGCTCGGAGACGTCGTGGATCGTCTCCACGGAGGCGAGGGCCTGCTTGCGGACGGCGTCCTCGTCCTGGACGGACTTGTCGCGCGTGGAGCCGAGGGCCGTGATCACCGTGCGGGAGGCGTCGCGCAGCGCCATCAGCGCGTAGCCGAGGTCTTCGGGGATCTCTTCGAGGCGGCCGGGCAGGGCCAGCTCCATGAGCCGCTCGAAGCCCTCGGCGGCGGTCTGGAGCTGGTCCGCGGCCTTCTCGTTCACGAGCTTCGCGGCGCGGCGGACCGCGCGGTTGACCTGGCCCGGGGTCAGCTCGCCGGTCGCCACGCCAGTGACTCGTGAGACCAGCTCGTGGGCCTCGTCCACGATCAGGACCTCGTGCTGCGGCAGGACCGGGGCGCCCTCGATGGCGTCGATCGCGAGGAGCGCGTGGTTGGTCACGATGACGTCGGAGAGCTTGGCGCGCTCGCGGGACATCTCCGCGAAGCACTCCTGGCCGTACGCGCACTTGGACGCGCCGAGGCACTCCCGTGAGGACACCGACACCTGGGCCCAGGCGCGGTCCGAGACACCGGGGGTGAGGTCGTCCCGGTCGCCTGTCTCGGTCTCGTCCGCCCAGTCCCGCATGCGCAGCAGGTCCTGGCCGAGCTTGCTCGTCGGCGCGGCCGCCTCGAACTGGTCGAAGAGGCCCTCTTCCTCCTCCTGCGGCACGCCTTCGTGGAGGCGGTGCAGGCACAGGTAGTTCGACCGGCCCTTGAGCATGGCGAAGCTGGGGCGGCGGCGCAGCAGCGGGTGGAGCGCCTCGACGGTGCGCGGCAGGTCCCGCTCGACGAGCTGGCGCTGTAGCGCCAGCGTCGCCGTCGCGACCACGACACGCTCCCCGTGCGCGAGGGCCGGCACCAGGTAGCCCAGGGACTTTCCGGTGCCGGTGCCCGCCTGGACCAGCAGATGGGAACCGCCGTCGATCGCCTCGGCGACGGTCTCGGCCATGGTCACCTGGCCAGGGCGCTCCGTGCCGCCGACCGAGGTGACGGCGGCGTGCAGGAGATCGGGGAGTGAGGGCTTCGTCATAGGTCGACCACCCTAAACGGCACCACTGACATTCCCGCGATCAAGGCTGGTGCAGGGGGTTGGCGACGGTGCCCTCCACCGCGGCGTGCGGGCGGTGGGAGCGGTCGCGGTAACCGTCGAGGTGCAGCCGGTTGCGGTTGAGGCAGAGCCGCTCGATGCGCGGGGTGAGCAGGTCGAACATCTCGTAGCGGTCCTTCAGCTCGGGGAAGCGGGCGTGGTGGCGCAGGATCTCGGCGCGCAGCAGCGTCCAGAACTCTTCCTCGGGGACGCCGAGTTGAGCCTCGTACAGGGGCGCCAGATAGCGGAAGACGCCGACGAAGAGCCCGGAGTGGATGAACTGGGTGAGGAAGGACGGGCGCTCCGTGAGGAGGACGTTCCGTACGTCCTGGGGCATGGAGTCGTGTTCGGGGAGCGGCTCGGCGCTGATGTTGACGTCGTCCACGAAGTCCTTGACCGCGAGGCGTACGGGTACGTCCTGGTCGTCGAAGACCACGATGGCGTTCTCGCCGTGGGGGGAGAACACGGTGCCGTAGCGGTAGAGGAAGCGCAGCAGGGGCGGCAGCAGTGCGGCGAAGAGGCGGCGCAGCCAGGTCTTCGGGTCGAGGCCCGAGCGGACGACGAGCTCCGCGGTGAACGCGCGTCCTTCAGGGTCGGTGTGCAACAAGGAGGCGAGGGTGCGGGCGCGCTCCCCGGGTGCGAGGTGCCGCGCGACGGGCTCGCGCCAGATCGCGCCGAGCAGCTCCTTGTACTGGTACGGCACTTCGTCGAGGCCGTCGTAGAGCGGGTGCTTCACCGTCACGGAGGCGACTTCGCCCAGCAGGATGACACCGCATTCGTCCCGCAAGAAGGCGTCGGCGTCCCGCAGTCCGTGCATCCATGTGGTGACCGCGGGAGCCGCGAGAGTGCGCTCGGTGGGGAGTCCGCGCCAGACAAGGGTGTTGAGGACCGACAGCGGCAGTTTCACCGTGTGCCGCTCCGGGCGGGTGGTGTTCAGGAACGTACGGATCGACTGCTGGGGCAGGCGCAGGTCGCCGTCGGTGGGGAGCGGGACGATCGCGTTCGTGGCGACGGAGGGTGCGAACAGTTGCAGCACGACGTCGTCCCACTGCCAGGGGTGCACGGGAAGGTAGAGGTACGCGGCCGGGTCCAGGCCGCGAGCACGGAGCGTGTCCGCGAACAGCTGCCGGACGGGCCCGTCGAGTTCCCGCGCGTAGAGCCCGTCCGCGGATTCCAGGCCGGCCGCGCCCCGGTAGGTGGCGAGACCCGTGTGCACCGCGATCCAGGGGAGGCTGGTGTGGCGACGGGCCTCGGGGGCCCACCGGGAGGTGTCGGAGGCGGAGAAGCCGAGGCGGCCCTTGTTGAGGACGATCCAGGGGTGACCGGTCTGGTGCCCCTCCAGTTCCGCGTAGCCGAGGTCGGCGAGCCCGTCGGCGCTCAAAGCGGTGTGGTCGAGGCGGGCGTCGGCGGCGAGGGTGACGGTGAGTTCGCGGATGAGGTGGCCGAGGGTGGTGCCGTCCAGGCCGAGGACGTGTTTGGCGGCCAGAAGGAAGGCCAGTGGGTCGGTGGCTCGTTCCTCGGTGGCCGATCCATGGGTGGTCGGCTCGTCCGTGGCCTGCTGATTCGTGGTCGGCTGGTTCGTGGCCCGCTCGTCGGTGGTGGACTCGGCCGGTGCGGCTGACCAGCGCAGGCTTGCCGGGTCGACCTGCCAGCTGCCGTACGCCCCCCGGCGGGCGCGGAAGCGGAGCACGCCGCCGGCGGAGTCCGGGCCGGGCGGGATCGTCAGGGTGTGGGGGTGGTGGCCGGGCCCTGCCGCCGCCGCGGGGTCCTCGGGCACCGGCCGGAACAGGTCCTCGTAAGCGAACTCGCCGATCAGTTTGGCCAGCAGCCGCGCACCCGCCCTGTCCCAGTTCTCACGCGTGAGCTCGGGCGGGTCGTACAGCGCGGGCTGCTCTGCGGAACTCGGGACGATGGACGGATTCGGCACGGGGACTCCTCGCGAGGGAACCGGATCGGGTCGAACTTCGTTACTGTGAGTGACCGGCTCAGAGCGCGGCGCGCAGGGCTCGGTCACGCATCATGAGCGCCGCCCGTTTGTCGGGGAGGTCCACCTCGGCAGAAAGGCGGAAACCAGCGCTGAGGAAGGCTGAGACGGAAGGGGTGTTGCGAAGGTCGGGTTCTGCCACGACGCGCGCGCATTGCGGGCGATGGTCGAGCACGTGGTCGGCGACGGCTTTGAGGAGGGTGGTCCCGAGCCCTCGGCCGCGATTGGCGACACCACCGATGAGGAGGTGGATTCCGGTGTCGTGCGGGCGGGCGGGGTAGTGGCGGGCCAGCGGATCGAGGTCGGCGCGGTAGATCTCCCAGTAGCTCATCGGCGTGCCGTCGAGGACGCCGAGACAGGGGACGCTGCGCCCGTCGCCGTCGAGCTGGGGGGTCAGGTGGTCCGCGGTCACGCTGTCGGGTCCCGCGAGTTCCCAGAAGGCGGCCACCGCCGGGTCGTTCATCCACCGGCTGATGAGCGGCACGTCACGTTCGACGCGGGCCGGGATGAGTTGGAACACGCCTGAGGGGGTGGCGACGGGGCCCCACTCCCCCACGTCGTCGAGCAGATCGTGCTCGGTCAGCGCTGTGGGGCGGTCCGGGCGGCCCGTGGTGGCGGGCCCGGTGCCCGGGCCGGTGGCGTTCTGTTCGGCGATGAGCGCGAGCAGTTCGTCGGGGAGCCGGAGGTCGAGGGTGTCCTGGCCGTCGGTGTTCTCCGCGCGCGCGGCGGACGTACGGGGCTCGGCGACGGGTGCGGTGCCTGCGTCGGTGCTCGCATCGATGGGGGGCACGGCGACGCTCCTCTCAGGAAGGGTCAGGAAGGGGGTCAGGTGGGGGTGTGAGGCGGGGTCCTCGGGTTCGCGGGTCGCAAAAGGACGCGGGTTCTCGGGGGTGCGGAGGGGGCAGGGTCGAGCGGGATCGGGGAGCAGCGCTCGGGGCTAGGCGTAGAGGGGGTTGGCGATGGTGACGTAGACGGACTGGGTGTCGACGGGGCCGACGAGTTCGTCGAGGCCGTGAATGCGGGTGAGCAGGTTCGCCTTGCAGCGCAGCGTCGGTGTGTCCAGGAGTCGGCTCGGCAGGGGGCTGCGCAGGCGCGCGGGTCCGGTGGCCGCGTCGCCGAGGAACCGGCGGAACGCCGCGAGCAACAGGCGCTCGTCGGCGAGACGTTGGGAGCCGAAGGCGCCGATGAGGCCGAGGACGTTGTTGATGGCGAGGTAGTAGGCGAACCGCTCGTCGGTGACCTCGTCGGAGACGAAGGTGTCGCTGTGGGCGCCGATGCCGGGCAGCCGCCGGTCGAGTTCGGCGCGGCGGGACTCACGGAAGTAGTAACCCTGGTTGTCGCGGTAGCGGCCGCCGATGGGCCAGCCGTCGGCGTCGAGGAGGAGGAGGGTGTTCTGCTGGTGGGCTTCCAGCGCGATGCCGGCCTCGCTGTCGAGCCACAGGACGGGGCGGACGACGTGTTCGAGATAGCGCAGGAACCACTCGGCGCTCACGGCGGAGCGGGGGCGTCCGGTGCGGGCCGCCAGGCGAGTGACGGTGTCGGCAAGACGGGAGGTCATGCGGGTCGGTCCACCCCCGCCCGTCCGGTCTTCGCGGCCAGCCATGTCCGCGCGGTCCGAGACGTCCGTGAGGTCTGTGAGGTCCGTGCGGTCCTCGCGAGCCGTCCGGTCCTCGTGGGCCTTGGGGGCGTAGGAGGGGCGTGGAGAAACGAGGCCGGCGATGCACGTGGCGTCGTCGCCAGGGCGGAAGGGGTTGTTGCGGATCATCACGTCGAGACCGGGGACGGGCTCGCCGGACAGGTCGTCGACGGCCAGCCAGGCCGGGTCGCGGACGATGTCGAACCCCGGGTGCGCGGCGCGCCACTGGTCGGAGAGGCCGCTGCGCAGGAGGCGGTGGACCTCGACGCCGCGGTGGAGTTCCTTGCGGAGGTTCTCGCGACGGGAGTTGGTGATCCGCAGGCCGAGGGAGAGCTTCAGCATCGCGGGTGCGTCGGGGCGGTACAGGGTGCGGACGGAGGAGGTGGGGAACCAGGGGGCGCCGTGCGGGCCCAGATCGCGCAGCAGTCCGGCGTCCAGGAGGGCGGCGGTGGCGGGGTGGTGCTGGAGTTCGCGGATCTGCCAGGGGTGCAGGGGCAGGGCGGCCGCGTAGCCGTCGGGCACCGCGAGCTCGGGGCCGGCCAGCCGGGAGGTGAGTCGGCCTGCGGAGACCGTGCGGCCTCGCTCGGTCCAGGCCGAGTCCTGGGCCAGGACGTCGGGGGCCACGGCCATCCAGTGCAGCGGGAAGGAGCCGCGCAGTTCGGGTGAGTAGAGGCGGGCTTCGGCCTCGGAGAGTCCCTCGCGGCTCTTCGGTGTCGGGTGCAGGGGATGGCCGAGGATCAGCGACTGCTCCGCGGCGAGGAAGCGGTCGGGGCCGTCGGCGGGCTCCTCGCGCCGGTCGGCGATGAACGTGGCCGTGCGGCGGGCCGAGTCGGCGACCCGGCCCACCAGGTCGCCACCATCGCCTCCGCCACCGTCGTCTCCGCCACCGTCGCCGCCACCACCATCGCCGACGGCGGTGTCGGTGGCGGAGGCGAACTGCGCCGCCGCGCCCTCGGCGTCGCGGCCGTGGCCGGGACCCGTGCCCGTGTCGCCGGGCACCGATTCGCGGCCCAGCAGGGCCGCGAGGGTCACGGCGTCCACGGAGGGGGCGCTGTGCGGGGCGCCCTCCAGCCGGGGCGGGCCCAGACGGTGCCAGCCGGTGGGCGACCAGTAGAGGACGGGGACGAGGAGTGCGGTACCGCTCGCGGGCAGCGGGACGCGCAGGGTGCCGGGAGAAGGAGGGGTGATGGCGTTCTCACGTACCCAGCAGCGCAGCAGGTTCTCGACTGCCGCGCTCTGGGCGGCAGTGGTGGGGTCCGGGTGGTCCAGAAGGTCCTGGTGCCCCAGGAGGTCCGGATGTCCCCAGGAGTCCGCGGTGGGCGGGTGCAGACGCTCGGCCTCTTGGCCGCCGCCCATCTGCCGCGGGACCGTTTCGCGTTCCGAAGTGCGCGAGGGCTGCGTGTCGCAGGCGCCGCCGGCAGAGGGACGGGGACGGCCGTCGGATGCGGGAGTGGCGTTCAAGAGTGCTTCCTTGCGTGGGGTGGTGGGCTCCGTGAGGCGGTGGGCCGTGGTGCTGCTGGTCCGGTGTTCCGCTGCTGCTACCGCCGGGGGTGTGCGACCGGGCTCAGGCGTGCCGGGCACGGGCGACGGCCACGAGGGCGTCCGCGAACCGGTCGACGACGGCAGCGGCCTGCTCATCGGTGATCGTGAGGGGCGGCAGGAGACGAACGACGCTGGAGTGGCGACCTCCGAGCTCGACGATCAGGCCCCGGTCGAGGCACGCGTCGCGGACGGCCGCGGCGAGGTCCGGTGCGGCGGGGAGCGGTGTGGCGGCGGGTGCGCCGAGCAGTGGGGCGTCGGCGAGGCCGGACGGGCCGGTGTCGGGGGCGCCCTCCGGGTCGACCAGTTCGACGCCGATCATCAGGCCGCGGCCCCGGACGTCACCGATGCAGGAGAAATCCTCGGCCAGATGCTGGAGTTGGCCGAGCATCCGGGTGCCGAGTTCACCGGCGCGCTCGGCGAGCCGGTTCTCGCGGACGTACGAGAGTGTGGCGGCGCCCGCGGCCATCGCGAGTTGGTTGCCGCGGAAGGTGCCCGCGTGCGCGCCCGGCGGCCAGACGTCCAGGTCGTCGCGGTAGACGATGACGGCGAGCGGAAGACTGCCGCCGATCGCCTTGGACATGACCATCACGTCGGGGACGACACCGCTGTGCTCCACGGCCCAGAACGCGCCGGTCCGGCCGACGCCGGTCTGCACCTCGTCGGCGATCAGCGGGATCGACCGGTCCTCGGTGAGGGACCGCATCCGGCGCAGCCAGGCGTCGGGGGCGGGGATCACGCCGCCCTCCCCCTGGACCGGTTCCAGGATCATCCCGGCGGGCCGCGGCACCCCGGACTTGGTGTCGTCGAGCAGGGACCGGGTCCAGCGCGCGGCGATTTCGGCGCCGCGCGGGCCGCCGATACCGAAGGGGCAGCGGTAGTCCTGCGGATACGGCAGGCGCGTGACCCGCACGTCCTGCGCGCCGCCGGACGCTTCGAGCGCCCCCGCGGTCATGCCGTGGTACGCCCCGGTGAAGGCGAGGATGCCGGAGCGCCCGGAGGCGGTGCGGACCAGTTTCAGCGCGGCCTCGACGGCGTCGGTCCCGGCCGGGCCGCAGAACTGGACGCGGGCCCGGTCGGCGAGACCGGCCGGCAGCGTACGGAACAACTCCGTGGTGAAGGCGTCCTTGACCGGGGTGGCGAGGTCGAGGACGTGCAGCGGTGCGCCCGAGTCGATGACCTTCCTGATGGCCTCCAGGACGACCGGGTGGTTGTGGCCGAGGGCGAGCGTGCCCGCACCGGAGAGGCAGTCCAGATAGCGACGGCCGTCGGCGCCCTCGATGGTGAGTCCGCGGGCACGCACGGGCACGATCGGCAGGGCGCGCGCATACGTGCGCGCCGCCGACTCCCGAGCGGACTGGCGGCGCAGGATCCCTTCGTGCACGGCGCTGTCGCGTGCGACGCTCTCGCGCGCCTCCCCGTCGTACGGGGCGGGCACCGTCACGGACGCAGAATCGGTCACGGCCACGGCTGTTGGTCCTCCCGCTGCAGATATGGCTGCATATACGGCCGACAGGGCTCGTCGACTCATCCCAAGGCGGGGGCAGTTGGCGCGCGCAGACCAGAAGGACCGTCCTGGCATGCCAGGACGGTTCGAGGATTGAACGCCGACTGCGGATCCCCCGTACGTACCAACGACGATGTGGCCGGAGGAACACGGGTCGAACGCGGACTCATGAAGAGACCTTCGCCACGTGCCGTCCGCGAGCCGCACCGAAGTCGTTCACGAGCCGTTCGCGACCGTTCGCGACCTCATGTGCGACGCCGTCCCCGCCCCCGTGCCCGTCGGGACGAGAGGTTGTAACGATCCGTGGCCCGCACAAGATCCCTCCGTGACGGAACCGTTGCGGTTCCGTCGGTCGTCCCCGACGGCACCGGCATAGTGTGGGGTGCCGTCCGGGGAGGGGCCACGGCGCTCGTCCACCGCACACGTACGGCAGTGCAACGATCTCGAAGCCCAGGGGGATTCACGACATGCGACCCATACGCCCGCTGCTCGCCGCTCGCCGCTCGAGGAGCGTGCGCGGCAGAACGTCCCCTGTGGCGGCGGCAGTTGCGCTCGGCGCGGTTCTCGCTCTGACCGCCACGGCGTGCGGTCCGAGCGAGGACGACGCGAGCGACAAGCCGACCGCTTCCGCGACCGCGGGCGGCGACTCGATCCAGATCCCTGACGACCTCAAGGACAAGCTCAAGGATCACGGGATCGATCTCGACCAGTGGAAGAACGGCGAGTGGAAGAACTGGGACAAGGACAAGTGGCTGCGTGAGGCGCAGGACTTCGTCAACCCCATCATCGACGGTCTGTGGGACTCGGACCGCATGCGTGACGCCGACAAGAACCCGGACAACGAGGTCGACGACAGCGACATCTCCGGCGACCAGGGGGTGACGGACCCCGAGCCGAAGCCCGTGCAGGCGGCGGCCGCGGCCAGCCCGTACCACGGCAGCGCCCCGTACGCGGGCAAGTTGTTCTTCGACGGGCCCGAGGGTTCGCTGGTCTGCTCGGCGACCGTGGTCGCCGACCCGGCCAACCCCGGGAAGTCCGACATGATCTGGACCGCGGGCCACTGTGTGCACGCGGGCAAGAAGGGCGGCTGGTACCGCAACATCGCCTTCGTGCCGTCGTACAACGACAGCGGCAAGTCCGCGGCGGAGTTGCAGGGCGCGCCCAAGGAGGAGGTCGCTCCCTACGGTGTCTGGTGGGGCGACTGGGCGCAGACCTCGGACCAGTGGATCGAGCAGGGTGGTCCGACCGGCGGCGCGGGCGCTCCGTACGACTTCGCCGTGATCCACGTGACGCCGGAGAAGGGCAGCACCGCCAAGTCCCTGGAGGAGACGGTCGGTTCGGCGCTTCCGGTGAACTTCAACGCGCCGGCGGTGCCGAAGGTCGCGCAGCTGACCGCGAAGGGCTACCCGGCGGCGCCGCCGTACGACGGCCAGAAGCTGTACCAGTGCGCGGACAAGCCGGGCCGGCTGTCGCTCACGAAGACGGACCCGACGATGTACCGGATCGGCTGCACGATGACCGGCGGTTCGTCCGGTGGCGGCTGGGTCGGCCAGGGCTCGGACGGCAAGCCGGCGCTGGTGTCGAACACCTCGATCGGTCCGGTGACGGCGGGCTGGCTCGCCGGGCCGCGGCTCGGCAAGGAGGCCAAGGGGATCTACGACTCGGTGAGCAAGAAGTTCGCCGGCCGGTGATGCCCGGGTGACGCCTGCCTCACGGCCGCGTCACCCCTGAGTGGCGGGGTGGAGAAACCTTCACCACCCCGCCGCCGTTCGTACCCAACTCCCCAGGCATAGTGGGGGCTCCGTGTCTCAGCGGGTTCACGGAGTCACCTGTGCCCCGAATGACACGCTCATGACATTTTTTACCGGGGGTCATCTCACCATGCGTTCCATACGTCCATCCGTCGCGCGCGGTCGCGGGCGACGCGCCGTCCTCGCCGCGACCGGCATCGCCGCGGCGCTGGCACTCACCGTCACCGGCTGCAACGACAGCAAGGACACAGACGACGGAGCCGCCGGCAAGCCGGCCGCGACCACCTCGCAGGGGTCCGACAGCGGCGCGAAGCTGCCCGGCGACGTCGCCGACAAGTTGAAGAAGCACGGCATCGACCCCGACAAGTGGAAGAACGGGGACTGGAAGAACTGGGACAAGGACGACTGGCTGCGCGAGGCCAAGGACTTCGTCAACCCGGTCATCGACGGCCTGTGGAAGCCCGAGCGGATGAAGTCCGCCGAGGACCCGAACAAGACGATCGCGGCGAAGGACTACGCCGACGACCAGGGCGTCACCGACCCCGAGCCCGAGCCGGTGAAGGCGCAGGCCGAGAAGACGCCGTACCACCGGAACGCGGCGCCGGTCGGCAAGGTCTTCTTCGACTCCCCCGAGGGTTCGATGGTCTGCTCCGGCACCGTCGTGAAGGACCCGCGCAACCCCGGTAAGTCCAACCTGGTGTGGACCGCGGGCCACTGTGTCCACGCGGGCGCGGCGGGCGGCTGGTACCGCAACATCGCGTTCGTGCCGTCGTACAACGACCTGGGCAAGTCCGCGGCCACGCTGCGCAACGCGACGCAGCAGCAGATCGCCCCGTACGGCACCTACTGGGCGGACTGGGCGTCCACCTCGAACGAGTGGATCGACCAGGGTGCCGCGTCGGGCGGCGCGGGCGCTCCGTACGACTTCGCCGTGCTGCACGTGAAGCCGGAGCAGGGCACCAAGTCGCTGGAGGAGACCGTCGGTACGGCCCTCGCCGTGGACTTCTCGACGCCGTCGGTGTCGTCGGTCGGTTCGATGGGCGCGTGGGGCTACCCGGCCGCGCCGCCGTTCGACGGCCTGCTGATGCACAAGTGCCTCGACCGTCCCGGCCGGCTCTCGCTGAGCCCCGAGCAGCCGACGATGTACCGCATCGGCTGCACCATGACCGGCGGTTCGTCGGGCGGCGGCTGGTTCCGCGTCCGCGCCGGGAAGACCGTCCTGGTGTCGAACACGTCGATCGGCCCGGCCGGCAACACCTGGCTGGCAGGACCGCAGCTGGGCGCCGAGGCCCAGCAGCTCTTCGACAACATGAGTGAGAAGTACGGCAGCCGGTAAGACGGTCGCCCGACGGCTCCACGACGTGAAGGGCCCCCTCCGACCGATCGGAGGGGGCCCTTCACGTACAGCGCGTACGACGGCGAACGCGTCAGGCCGTGACCACCGCGGGGACGTACGGCGCGAACTCGGCCGCCAGTTCCTCGTGGACGCGGGCCTTCAGGAGCGTGCCTTCCGGGGTGTGCTCCTCGGAGATCACCTCGCCGTCGGAGTGCGCCCGCGCGACCAACTGGCCGTGCGTGTACGGCACCAGGGCCTCGATCTCGACCGAGGGCCGCGGCAGTTCGGCGTCGATGAGCGCGAGCAGCTCCTCGATGCCCTGGCCCGAGCGGGCCGAGACGGCGATCGAGTGCTTCTCGACGCGCAGCAGCCGCTGGAGGACCAGCGGGTCGGCCGCGTCCGCCTTGTTGATCACGACGATCTCGGGGACCTCGGTGGCGCCGACGTCCCTGATGACCTCGCGCACGGCGGCGAGCTGCTCCTCCGGCGCCGGGTGCGAACCGTCGACCACGTGCAGGATCAGGTCGGACTCGCCGACCTCCTCCATCGTGGAGCGGAACGCCTCGACGAGGTGGTGGGGCAGGTGCCGTACGAAACCGACGGTGTCGGCCAGCGTGTACAGCCGGCCGCTCGGCGTCTCGGCCCGGCGCACGGTCGGGTCGAGGGTGGCGAACAGGGAGTTCTCCACCAGGACGCCCGCGCCCGTGAGGCGGTTGAGCAGCGAGGACTTGCCCGCGTTCGTGTAGCCGGCGATGGCGACCGACGGCACCTTGTTGCGCTTGCGCTCCTGGCGCTTGATCTCGCGGCCCGTCTTCATCTCCGCGATCTCCCGGCGCATCTTCGCCATCTTCTCGCGGATCCGTCGCCGGTCCGTCTCGATCTTGGTCTCACCGGGGCCACGGGTGGCCATGCCACCGCCGGAGCCGGAGGAGCCACCGCCACCCATCTGCCGGGAGAGCGACTGACCCCAACCACGCAGACGCGGCAGCATGTACTGCATCTGCGCGAGCGCGACCTGCGCCTTGCCCTCTCGGGACTTGGCGTGCTGGGCGAAGATGTCGAGGATCAGGGCGGTCCGGTCGACCACCTTGACCTTGACGACGTCTTCGAGGTGGATGAGCTGGCCGGGGCTGAGCTCACCGTCGCAGACGACGGTGTCGGCCCCGGTCTCGAGGACGATGTCGCGCAGCTCCATGGCCTTGCCCGAGCCGATGTACGTCGCGGCGTCGGGCTTGTCCCGGCGCTGGATGACACCGTCGAGCACGAGCGCGCCCGCGGTCTCGGCGAGGGCGGCCAGCTCCGCGAGGGAGTTCTCCGCGTCGTGGACCGTTCCCGACGTCCAGACGCCGACGAGGACGACGCGCTCCAGGCGGAGCTGTCGGTACTCGACCTCGGTGACGTCCTCGAGCTCGGTGGAGAGGCCGGCGACGCGGCGCAGGGCCGCGCGCTCGGAGCGGTCGAGCTGGTCGCCGTCCCGCTCTCCGTCGATCTCGTGGCTCCAGGCGACGTCCTCTTCCATCAGGGCATCGGCCCGAAGACCTTCGGGGTTGTTCTGCGCGAAGCTCTGCGCGTCCTGGGAAGGGGAAGAAGAGGAGGTCATTGGATCCTTACGTCTGTGGGATACGGAATCTGTGACGGACGCCTCGTCCGTCATCAGTGACAACGCACGGCCCGTCCCCGGGATTCCCGCGCCGTCGACCTGAAGATGTTCGCACGGCACGGGGCGTCTCGTCACCCGACTTATTTCCCGTGGCGACCGGGCTGAAGCCCGCGATCACCGCCTACTTCTGCGGCTTCTCGCTCACCCAGTCCGGGTGCCCCGGCATCGGCGGGGTCTTCGCCCCGTACAGCCAGGCCTGGAAGAAGTCGCTCAGGTCGCGTCCGGCGGTCCGGGAGGCGAGCGCGACGAAGTCCTCGGTGGTGGCGGTGGAGTCACGGTGCGTGCTCACCCAGCGCCGTTCGAGCCGCTCGAAGGCGTCCTTGCCGATCTCCTGGCGCAGCGCATACAGGACGAGCGCGCTGCCGTCGTAGACGACCGGCCGGAAGATGCTGATCTTCTCGCCGTGGGCGGGAGCCCTGGGCGCCGCGGGCGGTCCGCCGGCCGCGCGCCAGGCGTCGGAGGCGCGGTAGGCCTCCCGCATCCGCGTCTTCATGGGCTGCCGCGCCTTCTCCTCGGCGTACTGGGCCTCGTACCAGGTGGCGTGTCCTTCGTTGAGCCACAGGTCGGACCAGGTACGCGGGCTGACGCTGTCGCCGAACCACTGGTGCGCCAGCTCATGGACCATGATCGATTCGACGTACCACTCCGGGTACTCGGGGCGCAGGAACAGCTCTCTCTCGAAGAGAGAGAGCGTCTGCGTCTCGAGTTCGAAGCCGGTGGTGGCGCGGGCGACGAGCAGCCCGTAGTTCTCGAAGGGGTAGCGGCCGACCTTCTGCTCCATCCAGGCGAGCTGCGCGGGCGTCTTGTCGAGCCAGGGGCGCAGCGCCTTGACGTCGCCGGCCGGAACGACATCGCGTACGGGCAGGCCGTGCGGTCCCTTCTGGTGGAGGACCGCGGAGTGGCCGATGGAGACCTGGGCGAGTTCGGTGGCCATGGGGTGGGCGGTGCGGTAGGCCCAGTCCGTGGCTCCTCCTTGTCGCGTGGTCGGCGACGTCGCTACAGGAAGCCCGTTGGCGACGGCCGTGTACCCCTTCGGCGCGGTGACGCGGAAGGTGAAGTAGGCCTTGTCGGCGGGGTGGTCGTTGCAGGGGAACACGCGGTGCGCGGCGTCGGCCTGGTTCGCCATCGCGAGCCCGTCCTTGGTGCGCACCCACCCCACCTCCTCCTTGCCGGGCACGGGGTCGCTGGTGTGCCGCACGGTGATGTGCAGCGGCTCACCGGGCGCGATCGACCGCGGGGGCGTGACGATCAGGTCCTCGGCGCTCGTGGCGAAGTCCGCGCGGGCGCCGTTGACGTCCACGGAGCGGACGGTGCCGTGCGAGAAGTCGAGGTTGACCCGGTCGAGCCAGGTGGTCGCCCGAGCGTCGATCTTGGTGACGGCGTCGAGCGGCTTGCTGTTGTCGCCCCGGTAGGTGAAGGCGATGTCGTACGACCGCACGTCGTAGCCGGGGTTGCCGAGGTGCGGGAAGAGCCGGTCGCCGATGCCGAGCGGAACGGCGGGCTGGGGCGCGGCGGCGGCGAGCAGGGCGACGGAGGCACCGGCGGCGAGCAGGGCGGCGGCGCGCGGCCCGCGCGCCCCGCGGACGAGGGGCTGAGGTGGCTGAGTGAGCTGAGCGGCATGGACTACGGCTATCAGCGCGCGCGGCCGCGCCACGGACGGCACGCGCCGCACCACTCGAACGGGGTCCGGCGATGGCTTACAGGGCGTCGGCCGTCGCGTGCTGGGCGCGCCCCACGTCGTACACCCCCGGCACGTTGCGCATCGCTCTCATCAGGCCCTGGAGGTGGGCGGCGTCCGGGAGTTGGAGGGTGTACGTGTGCCGGACGCGGCCCTGGGCGGGCGGTTCGACGGTCGCCGAGATGATGGCGACGCCCTCGAGCGCTATGGCTTCGGTGAGGTCCGCGAGGAGGTGCGGGCGGCTGAAGGACTCGGCGAGGAGCGTCACGCGGTACTCGGCGCTCTGCGCGTCCGCCCAGTGCACGCCGATCTCGGCGCGCCCGGCGCCCTTCATGCGCTCCACTCCGGAGCAGGCGACGCGGTGGACGGTGACGACGCCGCCGCGGATGGCGAAGGCGGTGACCTCGTCGGGCGGTACGGGCGTACAACAGCCCGCGAGGCGTACGGACGCTCCGGGCTGGTCGACCACGGCGTTGGCCGCGGCGGGCCGCGCGGACGGGCCGCTGTAGGGCGCCCGCGGCGCCGACCCGGTGTCGCTCGGGCCTTCCGGATGCGTGGCGAGCCAGCGGCGGATGGCGATGCGCGCGGCGGGCGTACGGGCGTGGTCGAGCCAGTCGCGGGACGGCTCGGAGGCGGCGGCGCCCTCGCTTCCCGCCATGAGCAGTTGGACCGTGTCGCCGTCGCTGAGGACCGTACTGAGCGTCGCCAGGCGGCCGTTGACCCGCGCGCCGATGCAGGCGTGCGCGTCCTCGCCGTACTGCGCGTACGCGGCGTCCACGCAACTGGCGCCCGCGGGCAGGCCGATGGTGCCGCCGTCGGGCCGGAAGACGGTGATCTCGCGGTCCTGGGCGAGGTCCTCGCGCAGCGTCGACCAGAAGGTGTCGGCGTCGGGCGCGGACTGCTGCCAGTCGAGGAGCCGGGAGAGCCAGCCGGGCCGGGTGGGGTCGGCGCGCTCGCCGACGGTGTCCAGGTGCTCCTCGCCGGAGGGCGTGTACGGGTTGCCGAGGGCGACGACGCCGGCCTCGGCGACCTTGTGCATCTGGTGCGTACGGATGAGGACTTCGGCGACCTCGCCGTCGCCGCGGGCCACGGCGGTGTGCAGCGACTGGTACAGGTTGAACTTCGGTACGGCGATGAAGTCCTTGAACTCCGCGACCACCGGCGTGAAGCAGGTGTGGAGTTCGCCGAGGACGCCGTAGCAGTCCGCGTCCTCGGCAACGAGGACGAGCAGGCGGCCGAAGTCGGAGCCGCGCAGCTCGCCGCGTTTCCGCTTCACGCGGTGCACGGACACGAAGTGCCGTGGCCTGATGAGGACTTCGGCGCTCAGTCCGGCCTCGCGCAGCACGCCGCGCACCTCGTCGGCGATGGCGGCGAGCGGGTCGTCGCCGCGCGCCGCGTTGAGCGCCATGAGCGTCCGGGTCTCCGCGTACTCCTCCGGGTGCAGGATCGCGAAGACCAGGTCCTCCAGCTCGGTCTTCAGGGCCTGGACACCGAGGCGCTCGGCGAGCGGGATGAGGACGTCTCGGGTGACCTTGGCGATGCGCTCCTGTTTCTCCTGGCGCATGACGCCGAGGGTGCGCATGTTGTGCAGCCGGTCCGCGAGCTTGATCGACATGACGCGCACGTCGTTGCCGGTGGCGACCAGCATCTTGCGGAAGGTCTCGGGCTCGGCGGCGGCTCCGTAGTCGACCTTCTCCAGTTTGGTGACGCCGTCGACGAGATAGGCGACCTCCTCGCCGAACTCCTCGCGCACCTGGTCGAGGGTGACGTCCGTGTCCTCGACGGTGTCGTGGAGCAGGGAGGCGGTCAGCGTCGTGGTCTCCGCGCCCAGCTCGGCCAGGATCAGCGTCACCGCGAGCGGGTGGGTGATGTACGGCTCGCCGCTCTTGCGCATCTGGCCGCGGTGCGAGGACTCGGCGAGCACATAGGCGCGGCGCAGGGGTTCCCGGTCGGCGTCCGGGTAGTGGGCGCGGTGGGCCTCCACGACGTGGCCGATGGCGTCGGGGAGCCGGTCGCGGGCGGCGGGGCCGAGGAGCGCGGCGCGGCCCAGACGCCGCAGATCGATCCGTGGGCGGGCGCGCCGGCGGTGTGCTCCGGGCGTGATCGGCCCCGGGGTCGCGGGGTTGGTCGCCTCCGCACTCATGAGCACCTCCGGCTGGTTCGACCGGTGGCGGGCTGGCGGGGGCACCCGTCCGGACCGGTGCTTGATGCTACCGAGCCCATCACGTGGCGCAGTCCCGCTCTCGCCCAGCGTGAAACGGATCACCCATTCGAGCGAAGGTTCACGGGTTTACGGTTTCGATTCCCGCGAACCAGTCCGCGTCGATCTCACCCTCGGCCACGATCACGGCGGGACCGGTCATCTCGATCTCGCCGTCGGGCCGCTCGGTGATCGTCAGCCTGCCACCGGGCAGATCGATCTCGTACGTGACGGGGGCCCCGGTCACGGCCGGGTCCCGGCCGTCCCTGCGGGCGGTCGCGACAGCGACGGCGCAGGCGCCGGTGCCGCAGGAGCGGGTCTCTCCGGAACCGCGCTCGTGGACGCGCATGGCGACGTGTCCGGGGCCGCGGTCCACGACGAACTCGACGTTCACCCCCTGCGGGTAGGCGTTCGCCGGTGCGAAGAGCGGCGGGTCGTAGAGGGTGCCGGCGTGACCGAGATCATCGACGAAGGCCACGGCGTGCGGGTTGCCCATGTTCACGTTCGTCGCGGGCCAGGTGCGGTCGTCGACACTGACCGTGACGTCGCCCGCGGGGAGCGTCGCCTTGCCCATGCCGACCGTGATCAGGCCTTCCTTGTCGATGTGGACCGCCTTCACACCGCCCCGGGTGGCCACGGCGACATCGCCCTCGGTGACGTGTCCCGCGAGCTGGAGGTAGCGGGCGAAGACCCGCACGCCGTTACCGCACATCTCGGCGATCGAGCCGTCCCCGTTGCGGTAGTCCATGAACCATTCGGCCTCGTCGGCCAGGTGCCGCGCCTCGGGGTGGGCGGCGGAGCGCACGACGTGCAGGACGCCGTCCCCGCCGATACCGGCGCGACGGTCGCACAGAGCCGCGACGGCGGCCGGGGGCAGCGCGATCGCGTTCTCAGGATCCGGGATGATCACGAAGTCGTTCTCGGTCCCGTGGCCCTTGAGGAAGGTCGTCATTCGTCGATCGTACGAGATCGGTCCGACAACCGGCTCGGGGGTCCCGCGCGGCGCCTCAGCGCAGGCGGGCGACGCGCCAGACCGCGAGGACCGCCACGGCGGCGACCACGACCACATAGGCGCCCACGACCCGCCAGTCCGGCCAGCGGCCGGAGCCGCGCGGCGGGAGGCCCGGCAGGGTGTAGCCGACGCGGCGGGCGGCCATCATGCCCCAGCCCGCGGCGCAGGAGCTGATCAGCAGGCCCAGCATCGCGACGACGGCGCCGCCGTCACCGAACTCGAAGAACAGCGGGAACGCGAACATCAGGGACCCGACGGTGGCGAGCATCACAATGGGGGCGAGCTGCCAGATCCGCAGTCGACGCTGCGGGCGCAGCTCGACCTCGACCTCGGCCGCCTCGTCCTGCGCGGCGATCTCGTCCGCGGTCGGACCGTCGGCGATCACGCCGTCAGGGGTCCTCTCAGGACCGTCGGGGCTCAGTTGCTCGCCGCCTGGTGCGGTGTCACGAGGGCCGGCCTCCATCGCCACGCGCCCTCCCACTTCGGACTCCACTGGTCGATCGATGGTCGATGATGGCACGCTCCGGGAGGCCGGGATGACCGCCCGAGCGTCCCGATGCCATCACGTGATCAGGCTGTAACCGGTCGTTCGACCAACGCCATTGCGCGGTCCGGGAGTTCCCCGCGTTCGGCGACGGCCCCACTGAGCCAATGCACCCGGGGGTCACGCCGGAACCATGAATCCTGGCGGCGCGCGAAGCGTTTGGTGGCGCGGACGGTCTCGGCGCGCGCCTCGTCGTCGGTGCACTCCCCCGCGAGCGCCGCGAGTACCTGCTGGTAGCCGAGGGCGCGCGACGCCGTACGCCCCTCGCGCAGACCCTGGGCCTCCAGCGCGCGCACCTCGTCGACGAGTCCCGCGTCCCACATGCGGTCCACGCGCGTGGCGATGCGTTCGTCGAGTTCGGGGCGGCCCACGTCGACGCCGATCTGGACGGTGTCGTAGACGGAGTCGTGTCCCGGGAGGTTGGCGGTGAAGGGCTTGCCGGTGATCTCGATGACTTCGAGGGCGCGCACGATGCGGCGGCCGTTGCTCGGCAGGATGGCGGTCGCGGCCTCCGGGTCGGCGGCGGCGAGGCGGGCGTGCAGGGCGCCGGAACCACGCAGCGCGAGCTCGTCCTCCAGGCGGGCACGGACCTCGGGGTCGGTGCCGGGGAACTCCATCTTGTCGACGGCGCCTCTTACGTAGAGCCCTGATCCGCCGACGAGGATGGGCCAGCGGCCCGCGGCGAGGAGGCGGTCGATCTCCGCGCGGGCGAGCCTCTGGTACTCGGCGACGCTCGCGGTCACCGTGACGTCCCAGATGTCGAGGAGGTGATGGGGGACGCCGGACCGCTCCTCGGGCGTCAGCTTGGCGGTACCGATGTCCATCCCCCGGTACAGCTGCATGGAGTCGGCGTTGACGACTTCGCCGCCGAGTTCCTTGGCGAGGAAGACACCGAGATCCGACTTTCCTGCCGCGGTGGGACCGACGACGGCGATGACCCGCGGGGCGGGAGCTGCGCTCTTCACCGGCACAGTCTCGCAAACCTCGGGGCCTCTTCTCGAACGAGCTACGTGACGGCACGGGTGCGGGGTCGTTGCCTGTTGCGAGGTTCCGGCCGCCCGGTTCGAGGACCGGTGACCCGTGCGACGCAATGAGACGCACCGGGCAGGGCGGGAACTCGCCCACACGAGTAACGTATGGAGTTGAAATGGGCGTTTTTGCCATGTTTCGCCGGAAGGCCAAGACCAGCGACGAGGCGTCAACCGCCGAGGCGCAGGCCGCCACTCTGACGGCCGACCCGGAGGCGGAGGAGGCCGAGGCCGCGACCGAGGCCGCCGAGGCCCCCACGGCCGAGCAGGAGGCCACGGAGGCCGAGGCCGGCGAGACCGTGGAGGCCGCCGCGACGGAGAGCGTGGAGATTCCGAAGCAGCAGTCGGCGGAACAGGCCGCCGACAACGAGGCCGGCGAGAGCGTCCGTAAGTAGGTTCCGCGCGGAAGGTGCTCCCATGGGCTTCCTGGACACTCTGAAAGCCAAGCTCAACCCTGCGAAGGACAAGGTCTCCGACCTCGCGCAGCAGCACGGGGACAAGATCGACCAGGGTCTCGACAAGGCCGCCAAGGCGGTCGACGACAAGACCAAGGGCAAGTACAGCGACAAGATCCAGCAGGGTACGGACAAGGCGAAGGATGCCCTGGACAAGCTCTCCGGACCCGACGCGAACGGCAAGGACGGCGGGGGCACGCCGTCGCCCCCGGCGGCGTCCTGACGTCGCGGGTGTGCAGGGCGGACGGCCGCGGGACCACTGGGTTCCGCGGCCGTCCGCCGTGTGCGACCGGTTCGGAGGTCAGGTCCAGGAGGCGACGAAGTAGCCGACTCCGTAGGGGGCGTCCTCGTACAGGAGGCGGGCCGTGCCGTCCTGCTTGTCCCAGGCGTCGCTGAGGAGCCGCCAGGGGACGCGGCCGGAGATCTTGAGCTCGCGGGCGAGGTCCTCGTCGAGGCGGGCCAGGTACCCGTCCCGGTCGGCGGTGCGCAGGGCCTCCGCGATGTCGGCGTCCACGCCTTCGGCGCGCTCGTCCAGATAGCCGGGGGCCTTCACCGTGCGGCAGGCGGTGCCGTCGCCCATGACGAGGAAGCCGATGCGCTCGGTGCCGAGGGGGCCGTCGGCGAGGCGCCAGCCGCTCTCGGCGACGTCGGGCGCCGACCCGTCGGCCGTCACCTCGTGGCCGAGGACCTTCCCGGTCCACCCCGCGCGCGCGAGCAGCCACGCGCCTACGGAGAGGGACGGCGGGAGCGTGGCCTCCACGGCGTCGGACGGCGCGCCCAGGTGGACGTCGAGGTCGACGCCGAACGGGCGGAAGGAGCCCTTGGCGCCCGGCCGGTGGACGCCGGTGCGCGGGCCCTCGCCGATCACCCGGATCAGGTCGGGAGCGGCCGCGAGCAGCGCCGCGATCGCCTCGTCGCACGCCGCGCGCGCGGCGTCCAGTTCCGGGGCCGCCCCGGCGGCGACCTCGGGCACGAGGAGGGGCGGGCAGGGGCAGACGGCGGCGGCGACAAGCATGATCGGCAGCCTACTGGTCGGGCGGGCTCGCGCAGGAGGGAGCCGTGTCCCGGCCGTCGCCGGACCCCCGATCACGGTGCCCGTCAGTCGACGGCGCAGCCCCCGGTCATCGCCGGGAGCGGCTCGGGGACGCCCACCTTGGGGAGGCCGAGCAGGACGCCCTGCTGCTTGTCCTGGACTTCCTTGGTGCGCTTCTCCCAGGCGTCGCCCGCGCGCGTGCGCCGTACGGACAGGGGTGCGCCCTCGGCGAGGAGGTGGTGCGGGGCCGCGTACGTGATCTCGACCGTGACGACGTCGCCGGGGCGGACCTCCTCGTCCGGCTTCGTGAAGTGGACGAGGCGGTTGTCGGGGGCGCGGCCGGAGAGGCGGTGGGTGGCGCCGTCCTTGCGGCCCTCGCCCTCGGCGACCATGAGCTCCAGGGTGCGACCGACCTGCTTCTTGTTCTCCTCCCAGGAGATCTCCTCCTGGAGGGCGACGAGACGCTCGTAGCGCGCCTGCACGACCTCCTTGGGGACCTGGTTCTCCATGGTGGCCGCCGGCGTTCCGGGGCGCTTGGAGTACTGGAAGGTGAAGGCGTTCGCGAAGCGGGCCTCGCGGACGGCGTGCATCGTCTGCTCGAAGTCCTCCTCGGTCTCGCCGGGGAAGCCCACGATGATGTCGGTGGTGATGGCCGCGTGCGGGATGGCCGCGCGGACCTTGTCGATGATGCCGAGGAAGCGCTCCTGGCGGTACGAGCGGCGCATCGCCTTGAGGACGGTGTCCGAGCCGGACTGCATCGGCATGTGGAGCTGCGGCATCACGTTCGGCGTCTCGGCCATCGCCGCGATCACGTCGTCCGTGAAGTCGCGCGGGTGCGGGGACGTGAAGCGCACGCGCTCCAGGCCCTCGATCCGGCCACAGGCGCGCAGCAGCTTGCTGAAGGCCTCGCGGTCGCCGATGTCGCTGCCGTACGCGTTCACGTTCTGGCCGAGGAGCGTGATCTCGGAGACGCCCTCGGCGACCAGGGCCTCGATCTCGGCGAGGATGTCGCCGGTCCTGCGGTCCTTCTCCTTGCCGCGCAGCGCGGGGACGATGCAGAAGGTGCAGGTGTTGTTGCAGCCGACCGAGATGGAGACCCAGGCCGCGTACGCGCTCTCGCGGCGGGTCGGCAGCGTGGAGGGGAAGGCCTCCAGGGACTCGGCGATCTCGACCTGCGCCTCTTCCTGGACGCGGGCGCGCTCCAGGAGGACGGGGAGCTTGCCGATGTTGTGCGTGCCGAAGACGACGTCCACCCAGGGCGCCTTCTTCACGATGGTGTCGCGGTCCTTCTGGGCGAGGCAGCCGCCGACGGCGATCTGCATCCCGGGACGCGAGGTCTTACGGGGAGCGAGCCGGCCGAGGTTGCCGTACAGCTTGTTGTCCGCGTTCTCCCGCACCGCGCACGTGTTGAACACCACGACGTCGGCGTCGCCGTCGGAGCCCTCGGGGGCGCGGACGTAACCGGCGTCTTCAAGGAGGCCCGAGAGGCGCTCGGAGTCGTGGACGTTCATCTGGCACCCGTAGGTGAGCACTTCATACGTCTTGGGGTCCTGAACGTCCACTGCCTGACTCCGGTCGCCGCTGCTGGTCATGGAACAAGGGTAGGCCGTCCGGACGACACGTCTTCACGGCCGCCTCACGGCCTCAGCCGCGCCTCCTCGGGCCGCTGGTCCTGCGCGCCGTCGTCCAGGAAGCCGCCCGACTGGTGCAGCCACAGGCGGGCGTAGGTGCCGTCGGAGTCGAGCAGTTCCTGGTGGGTGCCCTGTTCCACGATGCGGCCGCGGTCGAGGACGACGAGGCGGTCCATGCCCGCGACCGTGCTCAGGCGGTGGGCGACGACGAGGGCCGTGCGGTCCTCCATGAGGCGCCACAGCGCTTCCTGGACGAGGACCTCGCTCTCGGAGTCGAGGGCGCTGGTCGCCTCGTCCAGGAGCAGGATCGGGGCGTCGCGCAGGATGGCGCGGGCCAGGGCGACGCGCTGGCGCTGGCCGCCGGAGAGCTTGATGCCGCGCTCGCCGACCAGGGTCGCGAAGCCGTCGGGGAGGGTGTCGGCGAACTCCGTGACGTGCGCCGCCTCGGCCGCGCGCCGGATCTCGGCCTCGGTGGCGTCGGGCCGGGCGAAGGCGATGTTGTCGCGCAGGCTGCGGTGGAACATGGCCGGGTCCTGGGGCACGTACGCGATCAGGCCGCGCAGGTCCCGCTGGCGGAGACCGGTGATGTCCTGGCCGCCGACGAGGATCCGGCCGCCCTGGAGGTCGGTCATCCGCAGCAGCAGCCGGGTCAGGGTCGTCTTGCCGCCGCCGGAGCGGCCGACGAAGCCGATCCGGGCGCCGCCGGGCACGTCCAGGTCGAGGCCTTCGAAGAGCGGTCGGCCGCCCGCGTGCGCGAAGGTCACCCGCTCGAACCTGACGTCGGCGCGGCCCGTGCGCACGGGTGCGGGCGACGGCGGGTCGAGGACGGTCGGCGGCTCCAGGAGGAGCTGGGTGAACTGGGCCGCCTCCGTCATCGAGCTCTCCAGGCGGCGGTAGATCTGGTTGAAGTCGAACATGATGCGCGTCGCGTTCGTGTAGTACGTGAAGGCGACGACGACGCCCTCGACGCCGTGCCCGGCGCCGAGCGTGACCGCGAGCAGCAGTCCGAGCGCGTTGGTGAGGACGGAGAGCGGGGCGACGACGGTGTCGATGCGCAGGTTGCCGTAGTCCCAGGAGCGGAGCATCAGGCGCCGTGACTCGGCCACGCGGGTGCGGTGCTCGGCGGCCTCGCGCTCCTCGGCGGCGAACGCGCGGACGGTGTCCATGTTCATCAGGCTGTCCGCGACGTGTCCGGCGACCCGGGCGATCGCCGCCTCGCGCGCGTCGACGAGCCGCTGGCGGCGGCGGATGAGCGGTGCGACGCACAGCCCGGTCAGCGTGATCATCGACAACAGGCCGACGACGAGCAGGGGTTCGTAGGTCCACAGCACCACCGAGCCGAACAGCAGCGGCACGAGGCTGCCCGTCACCTGGAAGACGAGCGTGTCGACGAACTCCTCGAAGCGGGACGCGAAGCTCAGGACGCGCTTGGTGAGCGATCCGGCGAAGTTGTCGTGGAAGAACGTGGCGTCCTTCGCGTACAGCTCGTCCATGCCGAAGACGTAGAGCCGCTCGACGCCGCGCGCGTCCAGGCGGTTGAGGCAGTGGAAGCCGAAGCGCCACAGCGTCTCGGCGAACAGGAGGACACCGGCGAAGGCGAGGACGTACGGGAGCGCTTCGGCGATACCGACCGTGCCGGAGCCCGCGATGTCGCCGACGAGTTTCGCGACGAGGAGCGGTGCCACGTAGTGCAGGCCGATGTTGCCGAACGCCGGGAGCAGCAGGGCGGGAGCGGTCAGCCGGCGCTGCCGGGCGAGTTCGCGTCCGTAGCAGCGCAGCGCCAGCAGGACCGCTCCGCGGCCCGGGGTGGTGCGGGGTGACTCGGGTGTGGTCGACACGTCCGCCCCCTCGGCATCGGGGGGAAAGTGTCCCGCGGCGGCGGGTGCAGGGTCCACGTGTTTTTTCCGGGCCGGCCCCTGCTCGCCCGCCGCTGCTCCTGTTCAGGAGGTCGCGGGCAGCGGAACCTCCTGTTCGGCGGCCGCCTGGGTCGGTCGGGTGGCTCGGTGGCCTCCGCGCGCTCGGCGGCGGCGCGTTCCTCGAACTCGCCTTGTGGCACGGACAGATCCGTCGTGCCGCGACCGCGCACGTCGAGCGTGATCCTCGTGAACTGCTCGCGCGGGGCCACGACTTGCTGTCACCGGAGCGAACCGCCACCTCACTCCGCGCCCCGGCGAAGGGGAACGGACGGGCGCCGATGGGCCGGGGCTGAGCCGCCGCTGCCCGAGTCCGCCGGGCCTGGTCAGGCCGGGTGCGACCTGGCAGGATCGCGCCCATGCCGCAGCCGTCCGCCCGTTTCTCCCGCCACCGCGCCCTCCTGGGCTCCGTGGCCGGCCTCGTGGTGTGCGGGCTGCTGCTGTGGTGGCTGCTGCCGCTGGGTGACGAGCGGCCGAGCGGCCGGATCACGTTCAGCACGGGCGCCAGGACCGGTGTCTACGAGCGCTACGGCAACCTCCTCGAATCGGCGCTCGCCCGCGACCTGCCCGACCTCGACGTGACGCTCGCCGACAGCGAGGGCTCGTGGATGAACGTGGAGCGCGTGGCGACCGGTAAGGCCGACTTCACGATCGCCGCGGCCGACGCCGTCGCCAAGTACCAGTCGGAGGGCCTGCCCGGTGCCGACCGGCTGCGCGGCTGCGCCCGCCTGTACGACGACTACATGCAGCTCGTCGTACCGAAGTCGTCCTCCGTGAAGTCGGTCGCCGACCTGCGCGGGAAGAAGGTCGCCGTCGGCGGCGCGGGCTCCGGCGTGCGGCTGATCGCCGACCGGCTCCTGTCCGCGGCGGATCTGGACATCGACCGGGACATCCAGCCGCAGAACCTGGGGATAGACGCCATGCCGCGCGCCCTGAGGTCCGGCAAGATCGACGCCTTCTTCTGGTCCGGCGGCCTGCCCACCAACCACGTGCGCGATCTGTCGGACGAGTTCCCGATCCGCCTGATCGAGCTCGGCAGCCTCCTGAAGAAGCTGCACGAACAGGGCGACGCCTCCCGCTACTACCGCGCCGCCGTCATGCCCGCCGACGCCTATCCGGCGGCGCAGCAGGGCGAGCCCGTGACCACGCTGGCCGTGGCGAACCTCCTGGTGACGACCGACCGCACCGATCCGGAACTGACCGAGGCGATGACCCGTACGGTGATCGACAGCCGTGACCGCATCGGCGCCGAGGTGCACGCGGCCCAGCTCGTCGACCTCAGGACGGCCGTCTACACGGACCCGCTGGCCCTGCACGAGGGAGCCCGCCGCTACTACCGGTCGGTCAAGCCCTGAGACGTGGTGAGCCGGTCGTCGAGCTGTGAGGCGCCGGTCTCGTCCCGGGACCGCGGGACGGGCGCGGTCCTGGGCACGCGCAGCGTCACCTTGAGGCCGTGCGGCTCGTGCGTGGCGTACGTGAGGGTGCCGCCGCCGGCCGTCAGGAGGGCCCGCGAGATGGACAGGCCGAGGCCCGACCCCTTGATGTTCTGGTGCTGGGTGCTGCGCCAGAACCGGTCGCCGATCCGGGCGAGCTCCTCCTCGCGCAGGCCCGGACCGCGGTCGGCGACCTCGATGGCGGTGGTGTCGCCGTTCGCCACGACGGTGACGCGTACCTCCTCGCCCGCGGGCGTGAACTTCAGGGCGTTGTCGACCACGGCGTCCAGGGCGCTGGACAGCGCGATCGGGTCGGCCCAGCCGGTCGCGGCGGGGCAGTCGGCGACGAGCCGTACGCCCTTCTCGTCGGCGGTGGGACGCCACGCGTCGACCCGCTCGGCGGCGAGGTCGCCCAGGTCGGTGAGGTGCAGGTCGGCGGCGGCGTGCTCGGCCAGGGCCAGGTCGAGCAGGTCGTCGAGGACCCGGGCGAGGCGCTTGCCCTCGGCCCGTACGGACGCGATCTCCTCGTTGCCCTCCGGCAGCTCGTACGACAGGACTTCGATGCGCAGCAGCAGGGCGGCCAGCGGGTTGCGCAGTTGGTGCGAGGCGTCGGCGACGAAGGCGCGCTGCTGCTCCAGGACGTCCTCGACGTGATCGGCCATCTCGTTGAACGACCGGGCCAGGCGCCGGAGTTCCGGCGGACCGCCCGCGGCCGCGACCCGGGACTTGAGGCGGCCCGTCGCGATGTCGTGGGTCGTGGCGTCGAGGACCCGTACGGGGCGCAGCACCCAGCCGGTCAGGCGCAGCGCGGCGCCGACCGCGAGCAGCATCGCGGCCACTTCGCCCGCCGCGATGATCAGCCAGCCGCGCAGCGTCTTGGCGCGCATCGCGCCGGTCGGCGAGTCGGTGACGACGACCGCGACGACGTCACCGTCACGGATGACGGGCGAGGCGACCACGAGCCGGCCGTGCTGCCACGGCCACACCTGCGGCGGATCGTGGCTGCCGCGCGAGTACAGCGCCTCCTCGAAGGCGTCGCGTACGGCGCCCTCACCCAGCGGGACCCGGAAGGTGCTCGGCGCGCGCCCCATGGGGGCGCGGTCCCGGTAGAAGACACCGGCCCTTATCCCGTACACGTCGTGGTAGCGGTCGAGCTCCTTCTGGAGCGTCTGCTGCCGCTCGTCGGTCTCGGCGGCCGCGCCCGCCGCGGGGCGGGTCGTGACGAACTGCGCGAGCGAGGCGAACCGCGCGGTGTCGTCGATGCGGTCGACCACGACCTTCTGCTGCTGCGCGGAAGCCACGCTCACGGCGAGCGGGAAGCCGAGCGCGAGAAGTACGCCCGCCATGAGGACGATGAGCAGCGGAAGCAGGCGTGTGCGCACCCCGGGACTCTACGGGGTCCGCTACGCGGCCGGGGCGACGAGCCGGTAGCCGACGCCGCGCACGGTCTCGATGAGGGCGGGCATCCGCAACTTGGAGCGGAGCGAGGCGACATGCACCTCCAGGGTGCGCCCCGTCCCTTCCCAACTGGTGCGCCACACCTCGCTGATGATCTGCTCCCGGCGGAAGACGACGCCGGGCCGCTGCGCGAGCAGGGCCAGCAGGTCGAACTCCTTCCGGGTGAGCTGGACCGCGCTGCCGTCCACCGTGACCTGCCGGGTGGGCAGTTCAATGTGCACGGGGCCGAGCCGCAGCCCGCTCTCCGCGGCGGGCGCGGCCTCCCCCGCCGTACTGCGCCGGCTGACCGCATGGATGCGGGCGAGCAACTCCCCCGTGTCGTACGGCTTCACCACGTAGTCGTCCGCGCCGAGATTGAGGCCATGGATGCGCGACCGTACGTCCGCGCGCGCGGTCACCATGATCACGGGTGTCGAGGTGCGTTTGCGGATCTTTCCGCAGACCTCGTAGCCGTCCTGGTCGGGCAGGCCCAGATCCAGCAGGACGACACCGAACGCGGCGGCCTCGGGCACGAGCGCCTGGAGCGCCTCCTCGCCGTTGCGCGCGTGGTGCACGGCGAATCCGTGGCGGGACAGGACCGCCGACAGGGCCGCGGCCACATGGTCGTCGTCCTCGACGAGCAGCAGTCTCATTCCGGCCCCCTCACGCATTCCGGTCTCTCCATGTTCACCAAGGCATCCACGCCGATCCATAAGGATGTCGTCAAGTGCCTGCGGGTTACGTCCTTGTTCCGTTATGCACCCGGTACGCGGACCCCGCGTCGCCTTCACGCATAGTGTCCGGTTGCGGCCGGATCGTTATGCTCAATTTCCCCTCAGATGTAATGACGCTGGTCGTACCGGGTTACTACTGTCCTCCCAACCGAGGAGGATGGAGCACCACCCCGATGACCGATGTTTCGGTGACCAAGGACGCCACTCCCGACGCACTGGTCGCGCTGAGCCGGGTGAACAAGCACTTCGGCGCGCTGCACGTGCTCCAGGACATCGACCTGACCATCTCGCGCGGCGAGGTCGTGGTCGTCATCGGCCCGTCCGGTTCCGGCAAGTCGACCCTGTGCCGCACGATCAACCGCCTGGAGACCATCGACGACGGCGCGATCACGATCGACGGCAAGCCGCTGCCGCAGGAGGGCAAGGAGCTGGCCCGGCTCCGCGCCGATGTGGGCATGGTCTTCCAGTCCTTCAACCTCTTCGCGCACAAGACGGTGCTCGAGAACGTGATGCTGGGCCAGATCAAGGTCCGCAAGACGGACAAGAAGCAGGCCGAGGAGAAGGCCCGCGCGCTGCTCGACCGCGTCGGCGTCGGCACGCAGGCGGACAAGTACCCCGCGCAGCTCTCCGGCGGCCAGCAGCAACGCGTCGCCATCGCACGGGCGTTGGCGATGGACCCGAAGGTGATGCTCTTCGACGAGCCGACGTCCGCGCTCGACCCGGAGATGATCAACGAGGTCCTCGAGGTGATGCAGCAGCTCGCCCGGGACGGCATGACGATGGTCGTGGTCACGCACGAGATGGGCTTCGCCCGCTCGGCGGCCAACCGTGTCGTCTTCATGGCGGACGGCCGCATCGTCGAAGAGGCCGTCCCCGACCAGTTCTTCAGCAACCCGCGCAGCGATCGGGCCAAGGACTTCCTGTCGAAGATCCTGCACCACTAGACGCGTGTCTCGCGCGTGCGCCCTCGACCGGCGCCCCGCGCGCGCGTGTTGAACCTTTCCCACCTGCCGAATCTGCCGACACGAAGGATGTTCCTCATGAAGCTCCGCAAGGTCACCGCGGCGGCCTCCGTCGCCCTCGCGCTCGCCGTCACCGCCACCGCTTGCGGCGGGGACGACAAGGACAGCGACAACGCCGGCTCGGGCGGCGGCAAGATCACCATCGGTATCAAGATCGACCAGCCGGGCATCGGGCAGAAGACCCCGGACGGCAAGTACAAGGGCTTCGATGTCGACGTCGCCACGTACGTGGCGAAGGCGCTCGGTTACGACGCGGGTGACATCGAGTGGAAGGAAGCCAAGAGCGCCGACCGCGAGACGATGCTCCAGCGCGGTGACGTGGACTTCATCGCCGCCTCGTACTCGATCAACGAAGAGCGTGAGGCGAAGGTCGACTTCGCCGGTCCGTACCTCCTGGCCCACCAGGACGTCCTGATCCGCGCCAACGACAACAGCATCAAGGACCCGAAGGACCTGAACAGCAAGAAGCTGTGTTCGGTGACGGGTTCGACGTCGGCCCAGAACGTCAAGGACAAGCTGGCCCCCAAGGCGCAGCTCCAGGAGTACGGCGGCTACTCGGAGTGCCTGACGGGCGTTGAGAACAAGGCCATCGACGCGCTGACCACCGATGACTCGATCCTCGCGGGTTACGCCGCGCAGGCCGAGTTCAAGGGCAAGTTCAAGCTGGCCGGCTTCAAGATGACCAACGAGAACTACGGCATCGGCGTCAAGAAGGGCAGCGACCTCAAGGCCAAGATCAACAAGGCCCTGGAGAAGATGGTCTCGGACGGTTCCTGGGAGAAGGCCGTGACGGCCAACTTCGGCCCGGCGAACTACAAGAACGAGCCCGCCCCGAAGATCGGCAACATCGTCAAGTGACGTGGTGACGCAGGGCGCGGCGGTCCCTCCGCAAGGACGGACCGCCGCGCCCTCCCCACATCCGGCAGCCCTCCACACACGCGGAAGCGCGGGAGATCGTGTTCGACTTTCTTGAAGGTTACGACCTGCTGGGAGCGTTCTGGGTGACGGTGAAACTCACCGCTCTCTCAGCCGTCGGCTCCCTCATATGGGGAACCGTCCTGGCCGGGATGCGAGTCGGCCCGGTCCCCCTGATGCGCGGCTTCGGCACCGCGTACGTCAACATCGTGCGGAACATTCCGCTCACCGTCATCATCGTGTTCACCTCGCTCGGCCTCTTCCAGACGCTCGGCATGGACCTGGGCTCCGAAGAGTTCGCGACGATCAACTTCCGGCTCTCGGTGCTCGGTCTGACCGCGTACACGGCGGCGTTCGTCTGCGAGGCGCTGCGCTCGGGCATCAACACGGTGCCGATCGGCCAGGCCGAGGCGGCCCGCGCGATCGGGCTCAGCTTCAACCAGGTGCTGCGGCTGATCATCCTTCCGCAGGCGTTCCGTTCCGTGGTGGCCCCGCTCGCCAACGTGCTGATCGCGCTCACGAAGAACACCACGGTGGCCGCGGCCATCGGTGTCGCCGAGGCCGCGCTCCTCATGAAGGAAATGATCGAGAACGAGGCCCAGCTCATCCTGATCTCCGCCGTCTTCGCGTTCGGCTTCATCTGCCTGACGCTGCCGACCGGTCTGATCCTCGGCTGGGTGAGCAAGAAGGTGGCGGTGAAACGATGACGTCGGTCCTCTACGACGCCCCCGGCCCCCGGGCCAAGCGGCGCAACATCCTGTACTCGATAGGGTTCCTCGCCGTCTTCGCGCTCGTCGTGTGGTGGCTGGTGACCAAGCTCAACGAGAAGAACCAGCTCGACTGGGTCAAATGGAAGCCGTTCTTCACGGACAGCCGTCCGTGGGAGACCTACATCTGGCCGGGTCTGGAGAGCACACTGACGGCGGCCGGGTACGCGATGGTCATCGCGCTGCCGCTGGGCGCGCTCTTCGGTATCGCCCGTCTCTCCGACCACCTGGCGGTGCGCATTCCGTCGGGCACGGTCGTCGAGTTCTTCCGCGCGATCCCCGTCCTCATTCTGATGATCTTCGCGAACGCGGCGTACTCCGAGTTCACGAACGTCTCCTCGGACGACCGTCCGCTCTACGCGGTCGTCACCGGCCTGGTGCTCTACAACGCCTCGGTCCTCGCCGAGATCGTCCGCGCGGGCATCCAGTCGCTGCCCAAGGGCCAGACGGAGGCCGCGTACGCCATCGGTCTGCGCAAGGGCCAGACGATGCGGGCGATCCTGCTGCCGCAGTCGGTGACCGCGATGCTGCCGGCGATCGTCAGCCAGCTCGTCGTCATCGTGAAGGACACCGCGCTCGGCGGCGCGATGCTCACGTTCTCCGAACTGCTCGCCTCCGTACGGCCGATGAGTGCCGCCTACGGAGCGAACACGATCGCCTGCTTCACGATCGTGGCGGTCATCTTCGTCGCGATCAACTTCACCCTGACGACGTTCGCCTCGTGGCTGGAGGCACGGCTGCGGCGGGCGAAGAAGTCGACGGGGGCGGTGCTGCCGCCGGCGGCCGTGGCGGGCACGGCGGCGACCGGCGCCGGGGGCGGCGTCTAGGTGTATTGACCCGCAGGGTTGTTGACGCGGGTGATGGGTGGCTGGCCGCCGAGTGCGGTGTGGCTGCGGTGGTGGTTGTAGGTGTGCAGGAAGTCTGCCAGGGCCGCGGTGCGTTCGTCGTTTGAGGTGTAGAGCCGCAGGTAGGCCCATTCCTCGAGCAGGGTGCGGTTGAAGCGTTCGACCTTGCCGTTGGTCTGGGGCCGGTAGGCGCGGGTGAGCTTGCCACTCGCGCCGAGTTCGGCCAGGACGTTCTTCCAGGCCAGGCCCTTGCGGTAGGCCCAGGCGTTGTCCGTCAGCACGCGTTCGATGCGGGTGATGCCCATCTCGGCGAAGAACGCGGCCGCGCGGGTGAGGAAGGCCGCGCAGGTCGCGGCCTTCTCGTCCGGGTGGATCTCGCTGTAGGCGAGGCGGGAGTGGTCGTCGACGGCCGAGTGGATGTAGTCGTAACCCATGTTGTTGCGGGTGACGCGGCCGGCCTGGCGGCCCAGGGCCTTGTGGCCGCCGCCGTCGGGAATCCGGCCGAGTTTCTTCACGTCGATGTGGATCAGTTCGCCGGGCCGGTCGCGTTCGTAACGGCGGATCACGGTGCCGGTCGGCCGGTCGATCCAGGACAGCCGGTTCAGCCGGTGGCGGGTCAGAACGCGGTGCACGGTCGAGGCGGGCAGTCCCAGGATCGGGCCGATCCGGGCCGGCCCGAGCTTGCGGTCGGTCCGCAGCCGGCAGACGTCGGCCTCGATACTCGCCGGGGTCCGATGCGGTGTCGTCAAAGGCCTGCTGGAGCGGTCGGCCAGGCCCGCCCCGCCCTCGGCTCGCCACCGCCGGAGCCATTTATGGGCGGTCGCCCGCGAGATGCCCATCTCGGCGGCGACATGGGCGACGGGACGGCCGGACGCGACACGTTCGACCAGCAGGCGCCTGCCGTGCACGGTCAGCCGGGCATTACGGTGGGACACGAAGACCTCCGTGTGGTGCAGTCCTAGACAGCTCCACCACACCGGAGGTCTTCGCCATGATCAAGACCCGCCAGTGTCAACAACGCTCGTGATCAATACATCTAGGGCCTGGCCCGTCCGCGGCATCCGAGGCCGCGTCATCGACCGGTCGTGTATCACGGAGGCAGTGGCGAGAGCGCCACTGCCTCCGTCACTTGACGCAAGCACCGGCAATGGGTTGCATACGCTCTGTGAACGCGCACCCCGCTCCAACTGCCCGTCCTTGTACGTCCAGTACGCCACCCGCGGATCACCGCGGGACGCTCGTCGGCGGGCTTCTCGGGGCAGGAGGAGCCGCGCCGTGGATCCGGTGATCGTCGTCGGCGCGGGCCCGGTCGGGCTCACGCTGTCCCTCGCCCTCGCGCGTCAGGGCGTCCCGTCCGTGATTCTCGACGAAGGCCCCGGCAAGGACGAGCAGCGTCCGGCCCGTACCGTCGTGCTGCGCGAGGACACCGCGGCGCTCGCCGAACGCCTGGCGGGAACGTCCTTCGACGGCGTCGGCACTCGCTGGACCGGCTGGCGCTCGCTGCGCCGCAAGCAAGAGATGCGCGCCCTCACCTTCGGGGAGCCTGGCGAGCAAGGTGAGCCCGGCGGGCCGCTGCCCGCCCCGCTGCACATCGCCCAGCACGACCTGACGGGCGCTCTGCGCGCGGCCGTCGCACGCGAACGGCTCATCAAGGTCGCCGTCGACTCCCGGCTCGACTCGATCGAGGAGGAGAGGACCGGCCTGACCGCCCACACCCGCGGCCCCAAGGGCACGTGGTGGCGCGGCAGTTACCTGGTCGGCTGCGACGGTCCGCGCTCCACGGTCCGCAAGCTCCTCGACATCCGGTTCCCCGGCCGCACCGCCGTCGAACGACACGCGGTCGCCGCGCTGCGCACGGAACTTCCGTGGCCCGGTGAGGCGTTGCTCCATCGGAGCCCTCCGTGGCGGACCTCGGGTCCTTCGGGCGCGGAAGTCGTCGGCCGGCCCCTCACCGACGGCGTCTGGCGCCTGGACTGGCTGCTGCCGCCCCGCAGCGACCTGGTCACCCCGGATGTCCTGGTGACCCGCATCCGGGAGACCCTCGCGGGCTGGTGCGGAGGCTCCACCCCGCCGTACGAGCTGCTCGACACGGGCGTCCACACCGTCCACCACCGGCTCGCCCGCCGCTGGCGCGTGGGCCGCGTCTTCCTCGCCGGGGACTCCGCGCACCTCCTGGGCGCACTCGGCACCCAGGGCCTGGACGAGGGTCTGCGCGACGCGGACAACCTCGCCTGGAAACTGGCGCTGGCCTGGCACGACGGGCCGCGCCCCAGCTCCGACGCGCTCCTCGACAGCTACCAGGCCGAGCGACGCGCGGTCGTCGCCGGACGGCTGCGCGCCGCGGACCAGGCGCTGCCCATACTGCGCGGCGGCAAGGGCCTGCGGTCGTACGTTCCCGGGTCGGCCCGCGGACACGACGCACTGCTCACCGACGGTCACCTGGGGCACGGCCCGCTCGGCGCGCCCGGGGCGTACGCCGACTCGCCGCTCGCGCCCGCGCGCTCCACCTCGCAGGTGGAGGTCGGCACCGCCCCGGCGCGCCCGTCGCCGATGTACGGGTGACGGCGCCCGACGGCTCGTTCGTCCAGCTCCGCGACCGGCTCGGTCTCGGACCGCTGCTCGTCGTCCTCGTCGCGCCGGGCACCGGCGTCTGGGACCGCAAGCACTGGATGTCGGCGGGTCTGATGCCGCGGCTCGCGGCGGCCGTCGCCGCGCTGCCGCACGAGGCGGAACTCCTGGTCACCGAGAGCTACCCGGAGGCCGCCGCGCACACCGTGCTGCTGATCCGGCCCGACGGCCATCTGGTGACGGCACTGAGCGGGGTGCGCCCCGCGGAGCTCTACGAAGCGGCGCGCTCCGCCCTCGGCGGGCCCGCGTCGGACGCGGACCCCAAGGAGAGCCCGAAGAGCGCGGAGAGCGCCGCCCGGGCCTGAACATGGAGAGGGTGGGCGTCCTCACGGTCGGTTGACCGGCGCCCACCACCATGCTGTACTGCGGAGCGTGACGATCGACACCGATGTGCGCCTGTGGCGGAGGGTCCATATGGACCTCGTCCGCTACGCGGGCTGCATGTGTCGCCCGTCCTGCTGAAGTCGCCTCTTTTCTTCCCCGCGCGCCCTGCCCTGCGCCGCCATTCCCACGGCCGCCGCGGCGCGCGCCCTTCGCGAACTCCTCAGGACGGTACCCGTGTCACCGCACACGTCTCCTCGTACGACTGGTACGACCACGATCGCGCCGCCCACGCAGGCGGAACTCCTCGACTTCGTCCGCCGCACCGCCGCGGACCACGACCTCGTCGCCTCCCTCCCCCTCGATCCCGAAGGCCGTACGTGGGTGCGGCTCGAAGGCCCCGGTGGCAGCGAGGCCTGGCTCATCGGCTGGCCGCCGGGGACCGGCACCGGCTGGCACGACCACGCCGAGTCCGTCGGCGCGTTCCTCACCGCCGCCGGTGAACTGACGGAGCACTCACTCGCCGCCCGGCTGCCCACCGACGGCTGGAAGACCCTCGAACTGTCCGAAAACGTCGACAGGCAACGGCAGTTGCGCACCGGCCAGGGTCGCGCCTTCGGCCGCCATCATGTGCACGAGGTGCTGAACGAGTCCCGTACCGAGCACGCCGTCTCGGTCCACGCCTACTACCCGCCGCTCCCGCAGATCCGCCGCTACAGCCGTACCGGCCCCGTGCTGCGCCTGGAGTCGGTGGAGCGTCCGGAGGACTGGCAGTGAGCGACGCCACGCGCCCGGTGGGCATCGACGAACTCCTGGAGCACGTACGGTCCGGGCTCGACCGGGTCGAGGCGGCGGAGATCTTCGCGGCGGCCTCCGCCGGCGAGGCGCTCCTGGTCGACATCCGGTACGCGGCACTGCGGGAGCGCGACGGGCTCATCCCGGGCGCCCTCGTGGTCGAGCGCAACGAACTGGAGTGGCGCCTCGACCCACAGGGCAGCCACCGCGCCCCGGAGGCGACCAGCCACGACCTGCGGGTCGTGGTCGTCTGCAACGAGGGATACGCGTCCAGCCTCGCGGCCGCGTCCTTGCGGCAGTTGGGGCTGCACCGCGCGACGGATCTGGTCGGCGGCTTCCAGGCGTGGCGAACGGCGGGACTTCCGGTGACTCCGGTGACTCCGGTGACTCCGGACACCTAGATCGCTCCGGTGACTCCGTACGACTGGATCACTCCGGACGTGGTGGCGGCTTCGGACGCTGCGGCGAACCCGGAGGTGCGGTGAACGCGGCCGCTGTGGTGAGCATGGCGGCTGCGGGTAACTCGTTGGCCCCGGAAGGTCCGGTGCTCGGTCGTCGACAGCCCAGCCGTTGCCGCGCCCGCTGGCCTCAACCCCCGGTCTGCCGACGGCGGCCCGGAAAGCTGTGTCCTGGGGCCACGGGGTCTGAGGTCACACGGCCTGAGGTCACAAGGCCTGAGGCCACGGGCCTCCCGGAACAACGGGCCCGATGAGAGGAAAGCTGCACCAGTAGGAGCCTGTGCCTGCGCCGACCACCGCCGCGAGGCGGGATGCGGGCACAGGCTCCAAAGTCTCCCCCGGGGCCTTGAACACCCCCGGGGCCTTGGACAAAGGCCGCCCCGCTTGGATGCGGCCCCGACCCCGGCCCCGACCCCGGCAGAGCCCCTACACCTCGAACCCCTACTCCTCGAACCCCAAGTCCTCGGTCTCCTCGCCCTCTTCCTCCAGCGCCTGCCGCACCACACGCAACGCCATGCCCTCCGGGTACCCCTTGCGGGCGAGCATGCCCGCGAGGCGCCGCAGCCGCTTGTCGCGGTCGAGGCCGCGCGTGGAGCGGAGCTTGCGGGCGACCAGGTCACGCGCGGTCTCCTCCTCCCGCTCGGTGTCGAGCTGCCCGACGGCTTCGTCGATCACCGCGGAGTCGACACCCTTGGTACGCAGTTCACGGGCGAGCGCCCGACGGGCCAGCCCCCGACCGTGGTGCCGGGACTCCACCCACGCGTCGGCGAAGGCGCTGTCGTTGATGAGCCCGACCTCTTCGAACCGGGACAGCACCTCCTCCGCCACGTCGTCGGGGATCTCCCGCTTGCGCAGGGCGTCGGCCAACTGCTTGCGCGTGCGCGGGGTCCCGGTGAGCAGGCGCAGACAGATGTTCCGCGCCCGCTCCGCCGGGTCCCCGGACGGCTCCCCCCGTCCGGCCCTCGACGGGTCCGGGGGGCCGTCGTCCTGCTCGGCACCGGACGAGTCCCCGAACCCGCTCCGGCGCCGACGCCCGCGCGGCCCGGCCCCGCTCCGCGCACGTCCACCCCGGCGCGGCCCGTCCGCCGCGCCGTCCCCCGCTTCGCTGTCGTATCCACCCTCCCCGTACCCGGCAGCGTCGTACGCCTCGCCGTCCCCGCGCCCCTGGTCCGCGGGGACGGCGAGGTGGGCGGCGTCGTACTCGGCCCAGTCGGTTCGTCGTGTCACGGACTAGCTCTTCGCCGCCGCGGCCTTGGACTTGGCGGCCTTGGGCGCGGGCACCGTCTTGGCCGCGTCCTCGGTGGCCGCGGGGGCTGCCGCGTCCACGGCCGGCTCGACGCTCGGCTCCTCCGCCTTCTTCACGCCGACGCCCAGCTTCTCCTTGATCTTCCTCTCGATCTCATTGGCCAGGTCGGGGTTGTCCTTGAGGAAGTTGCGCGCGTTCTCCTTGCCCTGGCCGAGCTGGTCGCCCTCGTACGTGTACCAGGCACCGGCCTTGCGGACGAAGCCGTGCTCCACGCCCATGTCGATCAGGCCGCCCTCGCGGGAGATGCCCTGGCCGTAGAGGATGTCGAACTCGGCCTGCTTGAAGGGCGGCGCGACCTTGTTCTTGACGACCTTCACGCGGGTGCGGTTGCCGACCGCGTCCGTGCCGTCCTTCAGGGTCTCGATGCGGCGGATGTCCATGCGCACCGAGGCGTAGAACTTCAGCGCGCGGCCACCGGTCGTGGTCTCCGGCGAGCCGAACATCACGCCGATCTTCTCGCGCAGCTGGTTGATGAAGATCGCGGTGGTCTTGGACTGGTTGAGCGCGCTGGTGATCTTCCGGAGCGCCTGGCTCATCAGACGGGCCTGAAGACCCACGTGCGAGTCACCCATCTCGCCCTCGATCTCCGCGCGCGGCACCAGGGCCGCCACGGAGTCGATGACGATGAGGTCGAGGGCGCCGGAACGCACCAGCATGTCGACGATCTCGAGCGCCTGCTCGCCGTTGTCCGGCTGCGACAGGATGAGGTTGTCGATGTCGACGCCGAGCTTCTTCGCGTACTCGGGGTCGAGGGCGTGCTCGGCGTCGATGAAGGCCACCGAGCCACCGGCGCGCTGCGCGTTGGCCACGGCGTGCAGGGTCAGGGTCGTCTTGCCGGAGGACTCCGGGCCGTACACCTCCACCACGCGGCCGCGCGGGATGCCGCCGACGCCGAGCGCGACGTCGAGCGCGGTCGACCCGGTGGGGATGACCTCGATGGGCTCATTCGGCCGCTCGCCCATGCGCATCACTGCGCCCTTGCCGAATTGCCGTTCAATCTGTGCGAGCGCGGCGTCGAGCGCCTTCTCGCGGTCGGTTCCTGCCATGGGTTCCACCCGGTTTGCTTGAGTCGATCGCTTCACGTCAAAGACGCTAACGCCTGCCACTGACAATCGGCCTCGACGCCCGTCCGGCCTGTGGATAACTCGAGGCTCCTCGCCCGGTCACTCTTCTCGAATCCCTTGGGATTACTGGCGAGAGAGCCCCTGGACACTCCATAAGAATGGATGTTCGATTTTGGTGTCAAGCGCACCACGCGGCACACGGCGACCTGTCGCATCCGGGATGACGTCCTCGCTCCCGATGAGCGACGAGGGGGATGACGTGCGGGTTCAGGTGCGTGGGCGGAGCGTTCGCGGGCGGGGCGCCAGCCGGTGGATCACGTGCGGGGTGATCGCGTTCGGCGCCGTGTTCCTGGATCCAATCCTCCGGCCCACGGTGTGGGTGAGCGGGTCGAGGTGCTGTTCCGCGCCGGCTCCCCCGAGAACGCGAGGATCAACGGCTTCGTCTCGTTGCGGCTGCTGCCGCTGGTCTTGGGCGGTCTCAGGCTGCTGGCTGCTGGTCTCGGCCATCGGGCATCGGGCATCGGGCATCGGGCATCGGGCATCGGGCATCGGGCATCGGGACGACCGTCGCCGTGATGCGCCGACGACAGCGCTCCTGACGGTCGTCTCCGGGGGGGGCGGCCCCTGACTCTCCCGGGCACGTCACCGCGTACTCCCCGCGGCGTACGGCGAGCGTCTTCGGCGGGACGACGACTCGACGGGCGCACGCGACGAGCCTTGTCCGCATGGAGATCATGCGGGCCACTGGAACCGACGCCCGGCGGCGCGCAGCCCGCCCGGCCGAGCGCATCGCCTACGCGACCGGCTTGGCGCTCATCGCCTCCGGCGCTTTCCACCTCGGAGTCTTCGGTGTGGACGGCGGCCCGTGGGACGGCCCCGTCTCCTGGCGCAAGCCGGTCACCTTCGGGCTCTCCTTCGGGCTGACGCTGATCGCCCTCACCTGGGTGACGTCGTACCTACAGGTGGGCGCACGACTCAGGAACGTCCTTCTCGTCGTGTTCACGGCGGACTGCGTCCTGGAGGTCGGCGGCATCACTCTCCAGGCCTGGCGCGGGGTTCCGTCGCATCTCAACATGGAGACCGCCTTCGACACCGCCGTCTCCATGTCGCTCGCGGTGGGCGGCGGCGTTCTGGTGGTGCTGCTGACGGTCTTCGCGATCGTCGCCTTCAGGAACCGTCCGGACGGCCCCACCGGAATGCCTCTCGCCGTGCGCGCCGGTTTCGCCGTCCTCCTGGTCGCCCTCGCGTCCGGCGCGGCGATGATCGCGCGCGGGGTAACGCTGACGCGGACGGGGCACCAGGAGGCGGCCTATCACTCGACGGCCGCCCTGAAGCCACTGCACGGCGTGAGCCTGCACGCCGTGCTCGTCCTGCCGGTACTGGCCTGGCTCATGACCCGTACGTCGTGGAGCGAGCTCACCAAGAACCGCGTCATGTATGCGGCCGTCAGCGCCTATGTGGCCGCGGTCCTCGCGACCGGCACCTGGGCCGCCCTCACCTACGAGACCTGAGACGTACTAAGACCTACTGGCTAAGTCCTGCTTGCTAAGACCTACCAAGTCCTACTGAGCATCGGTCTCCGAGTCTTCCCGCGGCTCCTTCAGCGCCCGTCGCGCCCGCGCGAGGAGGGACGCGCCGCCACGTCGGCGATGCCCGTGCACCCGCGGGTCGTCCGTGACGTCGTAGCGCTTCACGTAGGCCCCCAGGAACGCCTGGAGCGTGGCCACGGCGGGGATCGCGATCAGCGCGCCTACGGCGCCGAGCAGCGCCGTCCCCGCGATGACCGACCCGAAGGCGACCGCCGGGTGGATGTCCACGGTCTTCGCGGTCAGCTTCGGTTGCAGCACATAGTTCTCGAACTGCTGGTAGACGACTACGAAGATGAGCACCCACAGCGCGTACCAGGGGTCCACGGTGAAGGCGATCAGCATCGGCAGAGCGCCCGCCAGATACGTGCCGATGGTGGGGATGAACTGCGAGACGAGGCCCACCCACACTCCGAGCACGGGCGCGTACGGCACATCGAGCGCCGCGAACAGGATGTAGTGCGCGATCCCGGAGATCAGTGCCATCAGGCCGCGCGAGTACAGATAGCCGCCCGTCTTGTCGACGGCGATCTCCCAGGCGCGCAGCACCTCGGCCTGCTTCGCGGGCGGCAGCACCGAGCACAGCGCGCGCCGCAGCCGCGGTCCGTCGGCGGCGAAGTAGAACGAGAACAGCAGGATCGTCAGGAGCTGGAAGAGGCCGCCGAGCACCTGCGCCGACACGTCCAGGACGCCGGTCGCGCTGTTCTGCACGTACTTCTGGAGCCAGTCCGAGTGCAGCAGACTGTCCTGGACCTCCACCCTGTTGAGGTCCGTGTGGAACGTCTGGTTGATCCAGTTGATCACCTGGTCGAGATACTTCGGAAAGTCCTCGACCATGTCCACGATCTGGCCCGCGAGCATCGATCCGAGCAGCACCACGAAACCGGCGCCCACGACCATCACGGCCAGGAAGACGAGCGCCGTGGCCAGACCGCGACGCACTCGGCGCGCGGCCATCCAGCTCACCGCGGGCTCCACGGCGAGCGCCAGGAAGAACGCGATCAGGATGTTGATCAGCAACCCGGTCAGCTGGTGGAAGGCCCAATTGCCCAGCTGGAAGCAGGCGATGAGTGCCAGGGCCAGCACCATGGCGCGCGGCAGCCAGCGCGGCATGCCCACGCGCGTGCCGGACGCCGCGCCCGGCGGTCGCTCGGGCGGCGTCGTACCGGGCGGAGCGGCGTCGACCGCCACCTGGAGGTTCTCGTCTGTCGCAGCCACGGGGCCAGTCTCGCCCACTCCGCCGGCCATCGGTGGCCGTCCTCGCTCATCCACCCCGCTCAGCGCTTCTCGGCCGGGACGTCCATGGCGGCGCACACCACACGCCAGACGTCCTTCGCTTCCCAGCCGGCGTCGAGCGCCTCCTGGACGGTGCGCCCTCCCAGACCCGCCATCACGTGATCGCGCGCGAAGGTGTCCGCGTACCCGGAACCGAAATGTTCCGCCATCTGCTGCCAGAAGACCGTCAACCGCATGACTCCAGTATCCCGCCCCTGAGAGTGCAGCCGAGCCGGGGAGGCTTGCTGAGAACGCTTTCCACCCTACGGTCGGTGCATGGCCGAAACCGGAGCTTCCCCACTCCCCTCATCGTCCTCGGCACGCTCCCCGCTCTCTCGTGCCGAACCGTTCGTCTGGCTGACCGCGCGCGTTCTGGAACAGCGCCGCTTCGCCTACCACTTCCTGGAGGGTTCGCCCGCGGCGGCCGACGCCGTCGAGACCGCGCTGGCCGCGTATCGCAACGAGGACGACGGCTACGGGCACGCTCTCGAACCCGATCTGCGCGGCCCGGTCAGCCAGCCCCTGGCCACCGCTCACGCGCTGCGCGTCCTGGACTCCGTCGGGCGGTGCTCGGGGCAGCGCGTGGAGCGCGTGTGCCGCTACCTGACCGCCGTCTCGACCCTGGAAGGCGCGCTTCCGGCGGTGCATCCCAGCCAGCGCGGCTACCCCTGCGCGCCGTTCGTGCCCGTGGTGGACGACCCACCGAGCGACCTGCTCGCCACCGGCCCCGTCGTCGGCCTGCTGCACCGCAACGAGGTGTGGCACGCCTGGCTGTTCCGCGCGACGGACTTCTGCTGGTCCGCCATCGAGTCCCTGAAGACGTCGCATCCGTACGAGGTGGAGGCCGCGGTCGCCTTCCTGGACGGCGTACCGGACCGCTCACGCGCGCGGGCCGCCGCCGACCGGGTCGGCCGTCTCGTACGCGAGCAGCGGCTCGTGGTGCTCGATCCGGACCACAGGGACGAGTATCAGGTCGCTCCCGGATACGCCCCGGGCGAGCATCACTTCCCGTACGACTACGCGAAGGCGCCCGAGTCGCTGGCGCGCTCCTGGTTCACCGACGAGGAGATGGCCCGCTCGCTCGACCATCTGGAGCGCGAACAACAGGCGGACGGCGGCTGGCCGCTCCGCTGGCGGCAGTGGGCGCCCGGAACCGCCCTGGAGGCGCGTCCCATGGTGACGATCGAGGCACTGCGCACCCTGCGCGCGTACGGGCGTCCTCTGTAGAGGAGGCGATGCCGCCCGCCTACAGAAGTCAGCTTCCGAAGGCCGACCCTCAAAGATCAGCTCCTCAAGGTCGGCCCTCAAGGACCAGGTCTCATGAGCCGGTCCGGCCCGCATCAGGCACCTCGCACGTGCGTGGGTCAGCTCTCGGCGTCGCGCAGCAAGAGCGCCGCGAGGGCGAGCGCCGTGCCGCGCGGTGACGACAGATCGATGCCGGTCTGGTCGGCGATCTTCGCGAGCCGGTTGTCGACGGTGTTCGGGTGCAGCCCGAGCGCCGCTGCGGTCGCCCTGCGGTCCTGCTGGTGGGACAGGTGCGTCCGCAGCGTCTCCACGAGCTCGGGCCGGTCGGCGACCGGGTCGAGCAGCGCGGCGATGCGGTGGCTGCTCTCGTTCCGGCGCGAGAGGTGGTACTCGAGCAGGACGTCGTCCAGGCGGTGCAGGCCGGGCGGCACCCCGCACGCGCGCGCGATGCGCAGGATCTCGGTCGCGGTGCGGCCCGCGTCGGTGATGTCCTCGGGGCCGGCCGCCGGGACCGCGGCTACCCGCACCCGCAGGCCGCTGGCCCGGCTCAGGCGGCGCGGCAGGTCCTCGGGCGGGGCGCAGTCCTCGGGCACGATCACCCGGCCGCCGTCGCCGTCCAGGAGCGCCAGGACCTCCACGCCGAAGGAGTGGTCGAGTACGGTCTGCACCCGCCGTAGCCGGCGCCGGACCGCGACAGGCCCCTCGGCGGGCGGCGTCTCCAGGCCGAGCGCCAGGACGAGCGCGGGCCCTTCGAGGCGGAGCTGGTCGAGGAGCACATGGCCGGGCGGGACCATCCCGTCGAGCAGCCCGCGCACCAACGACCGCTGCTGCGCCCGCTGTTCGGCCTCCAGGGCGGACCGCTCGTCCAGATACGTCTCGGCGACGGCGCCCACGATGGCCGGATGGCTCTGCAACAGGATGTCGACAAGCTCGACGAGGGCGGCCTCCTCGCCGGGTCGTGCGACGTCGCGCAGCGCCTGCCAGAGCGCGTAGACGCCGAGGGCGTGGGTCCGCAGCAGCAGGTGCAGCGGCATGCCTTCCTCGGCGCGCTGAGCGGCCCGCTCGCGGAACACCCGGTGGTTGCCGGACCGGTCGGGGTCCGGGTCGCCGACGCGGCGCAGGAAGAGGCGTACGCCGTGCCGGGCGGTCGCCGCGATCTCCAGGTCCTTGACGTCGTCGGGCAGCTCCGCGTACCCGGGCAGTTCCTCGAAGGACTCCCGCGCCATCCGGCGGGCCAGCTCGTTGACGCGCGGTTCGCAGCGTGCGGCGAGCGAGCGCGCCTCGGGCGACAGGGACACGGTTCCTCCCTCGTCCGGTTCCGGCGCCTCCTTGTGACGCGTCACATTACCCAGCCGCCCTGGAGGCGACGTGGGGTGGCGTTCCACGCCCTGGAGGTCGCCTCGGACATGTATGAGGCAGAGGGACGAAAGCCCCCGGGCGTCACGTCACACGAAGCAGGTCATCCGGTGAGCGCCCGCACTCCCGCGGTGACCACTACGGCGACCGCGACGACCACCAGGAAGGGCGCGCGCAGCACGAGGGCCAAGGCGGCCGCGGCGAGCCCGGCCGCCTTGGCGTCGAGGACCAGCGTGCGCCCGTCCGCGAAGGCCTGCTGAGCAGTGAGAGCGGCCAGCAGCGCGACCGGCAACAGCGCCGCGAGACGCCGCACCACGGGCCGCTCCAGGGCACCCGCGGGAACCAGCAGGCCGATGAGTTTGACGGCGTAACAGCCCACAGCGGTGACGCCGATGGCGATCCAGATGTTCAACGGTCCGCTCCTTGCGACGTAGACGTGGACGTGGACTGAGACGTGGACTTAGACGTGGACGTGGACGTGGATGTAGAGGTGATGGAGGTGTCGGCCTGCCGCCGCCCCTGTATGTAGAGCACCGCGGGCGCGGCGAGCGCGGCCACCAGCACCGGCACTCCCGCGGGCAGCACGGGCAGCAGACCGAGCCCCAGGACGACGGCGAGCCCGGCGACCATGCGCTCCGTGGCGGACTTCAGCATGGGCGCGAGCAGGGCCAGGAAGACGGCGGGCCCCGCCGCGTCGATCCCCCAGGCGTCCGTGTCACCGATGGCCTCGGCCCCCAGGGCGCCGACCAAGGTGGTGAGGTTCCACAGCACGTACAGGGACAGCCCGGTCACCGTGAAGCCGATGCGCGCACTGCGCCGGGTCGGCTGCGCGAGCGAGACGGCGGAGGTCTCGTCGATGACCCAGTGCGCGGCGAACGGCCGCACCGCGCGCGGGAGAGCGAGCAACTGCGAGAGCCGCAGCCCGTAGAACGCGTTGCGCACCCCCAGGAAGAACGCTCCCGCGGCCGCCGTGAGCGGATTGCCACCAGCCGCGAGCGCGCCCACGAGCGCGAACTGCGAGGCTCCCGTGAAGACAAGAAGGCTGAGCGCACAGGTCTGCAGCACGGTGAGGCCGCTGCCCGCCGAGGTCACTCCGAAGGCGAACCCGGAGAGTCCGACGGCGATGCCGACGCCGAGCGCGTCCCGCACGACGGCGGCATCGGTCTTGTCCACCGCTGCTCCGTGCTCGGGAGGAGCGCCTTCTGTTGTTCGTATGTCTGCGGGTGCTGTCTGTTCTGCCACGTCTCGGACGGTACGAGAAGGCCGGTGCCGGAGTCTTGTACGTTCTTGCGCTCGCGCTGGTACGCCCCTGGTGGCACGCCGACGATCCGGGTGAAGTGCCGGTTCAGATGCGGTTGGTCGGTGAAGCCGACGGCCGTGGCGGCGTCGGCGGGCGGCGTGCCCGCCTCCAGGAGGCGCCGCGCGGTCCGCACGCGCGCGTTGGTGAGCCAGGTGTGCGGTGGCATCCCGTAGGCGTCGCGGAACGCGCGCAGCAGCGCGAACGGGCTGGAGCCGAGCTCGGCGGCGAGCGCCTCCAGGGACGGTGGATCGACCAGCCGCTCGCCGAGCACCTCGCGCGCGCGTGCCGCCGCCCGGGCCCCGGCGGACCGGCGCGGCCGCTGGGCGAGGACGTGCCGTGGTCGCGCAGCAGCCGGGCGAGGACGACCCGCAGGAGGCTGTCGGCGGCCAGGGCGTTGCCCTGCTCGGCCGCCCGGTGCACCTCGCGGATGAGGCGTGAGGCGTGCGGATCGGCGACGATCGTCTCGCCGAAGGCGGCCGTGCCCCGCACGGTGGTGGTCTCGGCGGCGATCTCCGCGACCACGTCGGCCGACGGGTAGAGCGTGAAGTACGACCAGCCGTCGGGGCCGCCCGCCCGCGCGGTGTGCGCCACCTCGGGGTTGATCATGACGACACTGCCGGGCCCCGCGTGCAGGGTGCCGTCGGGCATGCCGACCTCCTCGACACCGCGGGTGACCGCGCCGAACACGTACCCGTCGTGGCTGTGACGCGGGAACGTGTGCCGCAGGTACCGGGCGCGCAGCAGGTCGAGGCCCGGCAGACTCTCGTACCGCCAGTGCCGCGCCCATTCGCCGTCGCCCGCCATACCCCCATTCTGCGGTACGCCGGATCGTCCGTTTGCCCAGGTCACGGCGGTTGTCAGTGGTGGGGTGCAGGATGGGGGCATGGTCAGGTCCACCCCAGGGGCCCACAGCGCCCACGACGCCCTCGGCGGCTTCTCCCCCGCGACCCGCGGCTGGTTCACGGGGGCGTTCCCCGCGCCCACGTCCGCGCAGGCCGGGGCGTGGCAGGCCATCGGCGCGGGGTCCGACGTGCTGGTCGTCGCCCCGACCGGCTCGGGCAAGACGCTCGCCGCGTTCCTGGCCGCCCTCGACCAGCTGGCGTCGACGCCGCCCCCGGCCGACCCCAAGAAGCGTTGCCGCGTGCTGTACGTCTCCCCGCTGAAGGCGCTCGCGGTCGACGTGGAGCGCAATCTGCGCAGCCCGCTGACCGGGATCCGCCAGGAGGCCGTGCGGCTGGGCCTGCCCGAGCCTGAGGTGAAGGTCGGCATCCGCTCAGGCGACACCCCGCCCGCCGAGCGCCGCGCTCTGGCCACACGCCCGCCGGACATCCTCATCACGACGCCCGAGTCGCTGTTCCTGATGCTGACGTCGGCGACCCGGGACGCCCTGACCGGCATCGAGACGGTCATCCTGGACGAGGTGCACGCGGTGGCCGGCACCAAGCGCGGCGCCCATCTGGCGCTCTCCCTGGAGCGTCTCGACGAGCTGCTGCCCCGCCCGGCCCGCCGTATCGGCCTGTCCGCGACGGTCCGCCCGGTCGACGAGGTGGCACGCTATCTGTCGCCGCAGCGCAAGGTGGAGATCGTCCAGCCGCCGTCCGGCAAGGAGTTCGACCTGTCGGTGGTCGTCCCGGTCGAGGACCTCGGTGAGCTGGGCGGCTCCCCGGTCGCCGACTCAGGACAGGCTGCCGAGCGCCCCTCGATCTGGCCCTCCGTGGAGGAGCGCATCACGGACCTCATCGAGGCCCACCGCTCGACGATCGTCTTCGCCAACTCGCGCCGCCTGGCGGAGCGGTTGTGCAACAGGCTGAACGAGATCGCGTACGAGCGGGCCACCGGCGAGGCCCTGCCCGAGGACCACTCACCGGCCGAGCTGATGGGCGGCTCCGGCGCGGCGACCGGCGCGCCCACGGTCATCGCGCGCGCCCACCACGGCTCGGTCTCCAAGGAGCAGCGCGCCCTGGTGGAGGAGGACCTGAAGGCGGGCCGGCTGCCCGCCGTCGTGGCCACGTCCAGTCTTGAGCTCGGCATCGACATGGGAGCGGTCGATCTCGTCGTCCAGGTCGAGTCGCCGCCTTCGGTGGCCTCCGGGCTTCAGCGCGTCGGGCGTGCGGGCCACCAAGTGGGCGCGGTGTCCACGGGCGTCGTGTTCCCCAAGTACCGGGGTGACCTGGTGCAGTCGGCGGTCGTGACCGAGCGCATGCGGTCCGGCTCCATCGAGTCCCTCAGGGTCCCGGCCAACCCGCTGGACGTCCTGGCCCAGCAGCTGGTGGCGATCACCGCGCTCGACACCTGGCAGGTGGACGACCTCCTGGCGCTGGTCCGCCGCGCCGCCCCCTTCGCCTCGCTCCCGGAGTCGGCGTTCACGGGCGTCCTCGACATGCTCGCGGGCCGCTATCCGTCCGACGCCTTCGCGGAGCTGCGGCCGCGCGTCGTGTGGGACCGCGTGGCCGGCACCGTCACGGGCCGCCCCGGAGCGCAGCGCCTCGCCGTCACATCGGGCGGCACCATCCCCGACCGCGGCCTCTTCGGGGTGTTCCTCGCGGGATCCGACCCCAAGAAGGGCGGCGGCCGCGTCGGAGAGCTCGACGAGGAGATGGTCTACGAGTCCCGCGTCGGGGACGTGTTCACCCTCGGCACCAGCTCCTGGCGCATCGAGGACATCACCCGCGACCGCGTCCTCGTCTCGCCCGCCCCCGGAGTCCCCGGCCGGCTGCCGTTCTGGAAGGGCGACCAGCTGGGCCGCCCGCTCGAACTGGGGCGTGCGGTGGGCGCGTTCCTGCGCGAGGTCGGCTCCGCGAAGCCCGACGACGCGCGCGTGCGTCTCGCCACGGCGGGCCTCGACACCTGGGCCGTGGAGAACGTGCTGTCGTATCTGGCCGAGCAGCGTGAGGCCTGCGGCCACATCCCGGACGACCGCACGATCGTCGTCGAGCGGTTCCGTGACGAGCTGGGCGACTGGCGCGTCGTCGTCCACTCCCCCTTCGGCGCACAGGTGCACGCCCCCTGGGCGCTCGCCCTCGGAGCCCGCCTGAGCGAGAAGTACGGCATGGACGCCCAGGTCATGCACGCCGACGACGGCATCGTGCTGCGCCTGCCCGACGCCGATCTGATGGGCCTGGACCTCCTCGACCAGGAGCCTTCCAAGCCGGGCATGGAGTACGACGCCGAGCAGGCCCCCATCGGCGCGGCCGACGTCGCCTTCGACAAGGGTGACGTGGACCAGATCGTCACCGAGCAGGTGGGCGGCTCGGCCCTGTTCGCCTCCCGCTTCCGCGAGTGCGCGGCCCGCGCGCTGCTGCTCCCGAAGCGCAACCCGGGCAAGCGCACCCCACTGTGGCAGCAGCGCCAGCGCGCGTCCCAACTCCTCCAGGTGGCGAGCGAGTTCGGCTCCTTCCCGATCGTCCTGGAGGCCGTGCGGGAGTGTCTCCAGGACGTCTTCGACGTACCGGGCCTCGCGGAGCTCATGGGCGACATCGAGTCCCGCAAGGTCCGTCTCGTCGAGGTCACCACCCCCGAGGCGTCCCCCTTCGCCCGTTCCCTCCTGTTCGGCTATGTCGCGCAGTTCCTCTACGAGGGCGACTCCCCGCTCGCCGAGCGCCGCGCGGCGGCGCTGTCCCTGGACGCCCGCCTCCTGGCGGAACTCCTCGGCCAGGCCGAGCTGCGCGAGCTCCTGGACGCGGACGTCCTGGCCGAGCTGGAGCAGGAGCTCCAGTGGCGCACGGAGGACCGCCGCATCAAGGACGTCGAAGGCGTCGCCGACCTGCTGCGCCTCCTCGGCCCGCTCACGGACGCGGAGTTGACCGAGCGCGGCGCGGAACCCGGCTGGGCCGAGGACCTGGCCGCGGCCCGGCGCGCCATCCGGGTCCGTATCGCGGGCGCCGACCACTGGGCGGCGATCGAGGACGCGGGCCGGCTGCGCGACGCCCTGGGCACAGCCCTCCCCGTGGGCGTCCCGGAAGCCTTCACGGAGCCGGTCAAGGATCCCCTCGGCGACCTCCTGGCCCGCTATGCCCGCACCCACGGCCCGTTCACCTCGACGCAGGCGGCGTCCCGCTTCGGCCTCGGCGCCGCGGTCACCGAGGGCGCCCTGCAGCGCCTCGCCGCGAGCGGCCGTGTCGTACAGGGCGAGTTCCACCCGGCGGGCATCGGCCAGGAGTGGTGCGACGCCACGGTCCTGCGCCGGCTGCGCCGCCGCTCGCTGGCGGCGCTGCGCCACGAGCTCGAACCGGTACCGCCCGCCGCCCTGGCTCAGTTCCTGCCCCAGTGGCAGCACCTGGGCGGCCACGGCCTGCGCGGTATCGACGGCCTGGTCCGCGCCGTCGAGCAGTTGCAAGGCGCCTCGGTCCCCGCCTCCGCCCTGGAGAAGCTCGTCCTGCCCTCCCGCGTCTCCGGCTACGCCCCGGCGATGCTGGACGAACTCACGGCGTCCGGTGAGGTGTTGTGGGCCGGCGCCGGTTCCCTGCCCGGCAAGGACGGCTGGGTCAGCCTGTACCTTGCCGACAGCGCTCCGCTCCTCCTGCCGCCCCCGCACCCCTTGGAGCCGACGGCGCTCCACCAGTCGGTCCTCGACACCCTCTCCGGCGGCTACGGACTGTTCTTCCGGCAGATCGCCGACCAGATCCGTGCCACGACGCATCCGGAGGTCACCGATCCGCACCTGGCCGACGCCCTGTGGGAGCTGGCCTGGTCGGGTCGCCTGACGAACGACACGATGGCCCCGATGCGCGCCCTCCTCGGCTCGGGCCGCACCGCGGGCTCCACCGCCCACCGGGCCCGCCGCGCGGTCCCCCGCGGCCGCTACGGAAGCCTGACCGGGGCCGCCCGGCCCACCTCACGCACCGGCCCGCCCACGGTCGCGGGCCGCTGGTCCCTGCTGCCCGCCCTGGAGCCCGATCCGACGGTCCGCGCCCACGCCCTGGCCCGCACCCTCCTCGACCGGCACGGCGTGGTGACCCGCGGTGCGGTCGCCGCGGAAGGCGTCGAGGGCGGCTTCTCGGCCACGTACCGGATCCTGTCCGTCTTCGAGGAGAGCGGCCAGGCCCGCCGCGGCTATGTGGTGGAAGGGCTCGGCGCGGCCCAGTTCGCGATGGACGGCGCGGTGGACCGCCTGCGCGCGGCGGCGAACGCGCGGGAGCGCGGTGCGACCCTCCCGACCCGTACGCACCCCCGGACGCCCCCGCCCCGAAGACCGCCGCGCCCCGCGCCCTCATCCTGGCCGCCGCCGACCCTGCGAGCGCGTACGGGGCGGCCCTGCCCTGGCCCGAACCCCCGCCGGCGTGAGTCACAAACCGGGCCGTAAAGCGGGCTCCCTCGTGGTCCTGGTCGACGGCGAGCTGACGCTCTACATGGAGCGCGGCGGCAAGACGCTCCTGGCCTGGCCCGCGCCGGAGGGCGCCGACACCACCACGGCTCCCGCGACCCTGACCGCCGCCCAGCTGGCGCAGGACCCCCGTCTGCCCGCCGCCGCCCAGGTCCTCGCCGACGCGGCCCGCTCCGGCGTCCTCGGCACGATCACGGTCGAGCGGATCAATGCCGAGGCCGCGCTCTCCTCCCCGTACGCACCTCTCCTGGAAGGAGCCGGCTTCCACGCGACACCGCGCGGCCTGCGCCTGCGCGCGTAGCGAGCCGCGCACGGCCGAAGCGGGGCCGCCGTGCCTACCCTGGACCCATGCCCGAAGGAGACACCGTCCTCCAGGCCGCGAAGCGGCTGCACACCGCCCTCGCGGGTCAGGTGCTCATCCGCTCCGACCTGCGGGTCCCGCGGTTCGCCACGGCGGACCTCACGGGTCGCACGGTCCTGGACGTCATCTCGCGCGGCAAGCACCTGATGACCCGGATCGAGGGCGGCCTCACGCTCCACTCGCACCTGCGGATGGACGGCTCCTGGAAGATCTACGCGCCCGGCGAGCGCTGGCGCGGCGGCCCCACCCACCAGATCCGCGCGATCCTCGCCAACGACGCCCACGCAGCGGTCGGCTACCGCCTACCGGTGCTCGAACTGCTGCGCACCGCGGAGGAGTCCAAGGCCGTCGGCCACCTCGGCCCCGACCTGCTCGGCCCCGACTGGGACCCCGACACGGCCCTGCGCAACCTCCGCAAGGATCCGGCCCGCTCCCTCGGCGAAGCCCTCCTCGACCAGCGCAACCTGGCCGGTATCGGCAACGTCTACAAATCCGAGCTGTGCTTCCTGCTCCGCGTCACTCCCTGGCTCCCCGTCGGCGAGTTGCCGGCCGAGACCGCCGACCGTCTCCCGCTCCTCGCGAAGAAGCTCCTCGAAGCCAACCGCGACCGGCCGACCCGCGTCACCACGGGCCGCCCCCGCCCCGACGAGCGCCTCTACGTCTACGGCCGCGCTCCCCGCCCCTGTCTGCGCTGCCGCACCCCGATCCGCGTGGCCGACCAAGGTGACGGCACTCGCGAGCGCCCCACCTACTGGTGCCCGACCTGTCAGCAGGGCGCGGCCCCCACCCGCTGACGAGCAACCCACGCACGACAATTGACGACCCGTCAGAAAAGCTCGTACGGTCCCCTCATGCCCGTCAAGGCGTACGACCTCACCGGACGCACCTCCTTCGTCACCGGCGCCGCGAGCGGTATCGGCCGCTCCACCGCCGCCCTGCTCGCCGAGGCGGGAGCCACCGTGCACTGCGCCGACCGCGACGCACAGGGCCTGCACGAGACGGCGGCCCTCATCAAGGAAGCCGGCGGCACCGCCCACACCCACACCCTCGACGTGAGCGACCACGACCAGGTCGCCGAGGCCGTGGCCACCGCCGTCGAGACCTCCGGCGGGCTCGACATCATGGCGGCGATCGCCGGAGTCATGCACAGCAGCCCGGCCCTGGAGACCCCCGACGAAGACCTCGACCGCGTCCTCGCCATCAACTTCAAGGGAGTGCTCTACGCCTGCCAGGAGGCGGCCCGCGCCATGATCGCGGCAGGCACGCGGGGCAGCATCGTCACCATGGCCTCGGGCGCCGTCGACACCGGCGGCCCGGGCCTGCTCTGCTACGGCGCGGCCAAAGCCGCCGTCGTCCAGCTCACCAAGACGCTCGCCACGGAAGTGGGCCCGCACGGCATCCGCGTCAACGCGGTCGCGCCCGGCTGGATCCGTACGCCGATGACGACCCGACACGACGAGAGCATCCAGGCCCACACGGAGGCCCTGATGGTGCGCATGTCACCCCTGGGCCGTGTCGGCGCACCCGACGACATCGCGCACGCGGTGCTGCACCTCGCCTCGGACGCCGCCGCGTTCACGACGGGCCAGATCCTCCGCCCGAACGGCGGCGTCGCCATGCCCTGGTGATCCGCCCCCACAACCCCGCCCCCGCCTGCCGCCCCGCTCGCACGGCCCGTACCCGCACCCTGCGGGCCCCGTGATGCCCCGGCGCCCCGGCCACCCCCGCGGCCCGCGACTTCGGCAGCGCGTGCACCGGCAACAGGCTGAGCCCCCATCCCCCGACAGCGACCGCCCCCTCGAAGGCCCCGGCGTCCGACGCGAACGCGAGACGCAGCATCCCCCACCACCACAGCACCCCGAGCGCCACGGCCGGTATCCAGCGCAGCATCGGTATCCAGCGCACCACCGACCGCCCTGCCACCGACCGCTCACCTCCGCCCGACCAGCCCCACCTCTTTGACGCTAAGCGCACCGCCCGGCCCTCGCCAGGGCGCGAAGGGGGCGCGCCGCGATCACGCGACACGCCCCCGACGCCCTACGACAGCGACGCTCAGCCTCGATCCTCCGCCTGGAACATCCAGTGGTGCTTCTCGAGGTCCGCCGTAACCCCGATGAAGATGTCCTGGCTCACCGGATCCGCCTCACCGGTCGCGTCGATCCGTTCCCTCATCCGGGTGATCACCGCGCCGAGCGCCTGCACCAGGGTGCCCACGGCGTCGGTGTCCTTGATCCAGCCTTCTGCCACGGCGCCGATGCCGCTCGTGGCCGCCACCGTCCCGGCCCGCCCGTCCGGCGGGACGCCCAGCGTCGAGGCGCGCTCGGCCACGGTGTCGGAGTGCAGGCGCGCGGTGTCCACGACCTCGTCGAGCTGAAGATGCACCGACCTGAACCGGGGGCCGACCACGTTCCAGTGGACCTGCTTCGCCACCAGCGAGAGATCCACCAGGTCCACCAGGGCGCCTTGCAGCGCCTCGGACACGGTCTTCAGATCAGCTTCGGACAGCGGGCTCTTCACGGCGTACATCCGTCTCCTCCGTTGCACAGCGACTCAACGAACCACTACTAACGAACCACCAACAAAGATGGCACACATGCACTATTACGGACACACAGAGGCAAACGGCATGGACTTAAGGCCCGAAGCGCACAGCAGAAGGCCCCGGCCGGTCACCCCGGCCGGGGCCTTCTCCCCATACACGCTGAGCGCAGGCGCTACGCCGCTACGACGTCGACCGCCTCCGCAGGCGCCTTGATCGTCACCCGTTCCGGCGGTACGCCGGTCACGGAGACCGAATTGAGCATCGGACGTACCGGTGCGGGCACCGGCTCCGACGGGACCGCTGCTGCCGACTCGGCCAGCTCGGCGAGGCTGAGCTCGTCGCTCACCTCACGCATCAGCTCGGACATCCGTACGTCAAGCGCGTCGCAGATCGCGGAGAGCAGCTCGGAGGAAGCCTCCTTCTGCCCCCGCTCCACCTCGGAGAGATAGCCGAGCGAGACTCGGGCGGACGAGGAGACTTCGCGCAGAGTACGGCCCTGGCGCTGGCGCTGCCGACGCAGCACGTCACCCAGCAGGCGACGGAGCAGAATCATCGGTGGCTCCCTCCTCGGACCGCGTAGCCGCATCCTTCACGCCCCACCGTACCGCCTCGTGCCGCGGCCGTGCGGGGAGCGATGTCGTGTTCACTCAGGGCTGCAAACATCAAAACCCCCCGTTCTGTTCCGTATCCTGTGCCCGCGCATTCTCAGTACGTTCGCCGGAATGCCCTCCGACCAGCTCTTCCGTGAGCAGCCCGAGCACGCTCCGTGCACTCTTCATACGGATTTCCGTACGGTCGCCGTTCAACCGCAGCGCGGTCACTTTGCGGCTACCAGCGAAATTCCGGGTACTCCCGGCGCGATCCGCTCCGGGCCCCACGACGGCCACGAAAACGGTGCCCACCGGCTGCCCGTCCTGCGGCTCGGGGCCGGCCACACCGGTGGTGGCGATCCCCCAGTCCGCGCCGAGCGCCGCCCGCACACCCGCCGCCATCTGCAACGCGACCTCGGGATGCACCGGACCGTGCGCGGCGAGCAGCTCGGCGTCGACACCGAGCACCTGGTGCTTCAGTTCGGTCGCGTACGCCGTCACGGAACCGCGGAAAGCCTTCGAGGCTCCCGGTACGGCCACCAGCTCGGCGGCCACGAGACCGCCGGTGAGCGACTCGGCGACGGCGAGGGTCTGCCCTCGCTCCGTCAACAGCCGCAACGCCTCGGCAGCCCCGTCCGTCACTTCTCGGCCGCCTCCGAGGTCGACGCCGCGGACGCCTTCGACACGGCCGCGGCCTCGGCGGCCTCCGCGAGGCCCGCGCGGCGCAGCACGATCGCCTGCCGCACGTAGTCGAGCCCGGTGACCACGGTCAGCACCACGGCGACCGCCATCATCCAGAACCGGAAGGTGGCGAGCGGCCCGGTCAGCGCCAGCACATACATGCCGACCGCCGTGCCCTGCGCCAGCGTCTTCATCTTGCCGCCGCGGCTGGCCGGGATGACCCCGTACCGGATCACGACGAACCGCAGCAGCGTGATCCCGAGCTCACGCCCGAGAATGACGCCCGTCACCCACCACGGCAGGTCTCCGAGATACGAGAGACAGATCAGCGCCGCGCCCATGATCGCCTTGTCGGCGATGGGGTCGGCGATCTTCCCGAAGTCGGTGACCAGGTTGTACGTACGGGCCAGATGCCCGTCGAAGACGTCCGTGATCATGGCGACGGCGAACGCCGCCCACGCCCACGCCCGCCACACCGGGTCGTACCCGCCGTCGGCGAGCATCAGCATCACGAACCCCGGCACCAGCAGCAGCCGCACCATGGTCAGGATGTTGGCGATGTTCCACAGGCTGGCCTGGTCGACGGCCGCAGCGCTCAGCTTGCCGCCGGGCGCAGGCCTACCGGTCCCGCCCGTGGCGGATGCCGGCACTCCGGTCATCTGGCCGCCTCCTCAGTACAGTCGAGCGGCTCGGCCACGAGGTCCACGCCCTCGGTGCCAACCACCTTTGCCTCGACCATACGGCCGACCGTCAGACCCGTGCCGCCCGTGAGCCGCACCTGTCCGTCCGTCTCGGGCGCCTGGTGCGCGGCGCGGCCGACCACGCCCTCGCCGTCCTCGGACTCGTCCACGGACTCGACGAGCACCTCGACGGTCTCACCGAGGCGGTCCTCGGCGCGCTGCGACACCAGCTGCTCGGCGAGGCGCGAGATGTGGGCGAGGCGCTGCGCGACGACGTCCTCGTCGAGCTTGTTCTCGTACGTGGCGGCTTCCGTGCCGTCCTCGTCGGAGTAGCCGAACACACCGATGGCGTCGAGCCGCGCCCCGTTCAGGAACCGCTCCAGCTCGGCGAGGTCGCTCTCGGACTCGCCGGGGAAGCCCACGATGAAGTTCGAGCGGACACCGGCCTGCGGGGCCTTGGTCCGAATGGTGTCGAGCAGCTCCAGGAAGCGGTCGGTGTCACCGAAGCGGCGCATCGAACGCAGCACGCCCGCCGCCGAGTGCTGGAAGGAAAGGTCGAAGTACGGCACGACCTTGTCGGTTCCCGTCAGGACATCGATCAGTCCCGGTCGCATCTCGGCAGGTTGCAGGTAGCTGACGCGCACCCGCTCGATCCCGTCGACACCGGCCAGCTCGGGCAGCAGCGACTCCAGGAGACGGATGTCACCCAGGTCCTTGCCGTACGAGGTGTTGTTCTCGGAGACCAGCATGACCTCCTTGACACCCTGCTCGGCGAGCCAGCGCGTCTCGTTCAGCACGTCGCTGGGTCGTCGCGAGATGAAGGAGCCGCGGAACGACGGGATGGCGCAGAAGGAACAGCGCCGGTCGCAGCCGGAGGCCAGCTTCACGGAGGCCACGGGCGCCCCGTCGAGCCGGCGGCGCAGCGGCGCGCGCGGTCCGGAAGCGGGCGCGAGCCCGTCGGGCAGGTCCACCGGAGCGTGCCCGGGCAGGGCGACGCCGGCACCGGCGTCCTGGCGCTCGGCGGGGCTGATCGGCAGCAGCTTGCGGCGGTCGCGCGGGGCGTGCGCCTCCACGCTGCCACCCGCGAGGATGGTCTGGAGGCGGCCGGAGATGTCCTCGTAGTCGTCGAACCCGAGCACGCCGTCGGCCTCGGGCAGCGCCTCGGCGAGCTCCTTGCCGTAGCGCTCGGCCATGCAGCCCACGGCCACGACGGCCTGGGTTCTGCCATGCCCCTTGAGGTCATTGGCTTCGAGGAGGGCGTCGACGGAGTCCTTCTTGGCGGCTTCGACGAAGCCACAGGTGTTCACGACGGCGACATCGGCGGCCTCGGCGTCCTCGACGAGCTCCCAGCCGTCCGCCTCCAAGCGGCCTGCGAGCTCCTCCGAGTCCACCTCGTTACGGGCGCAGCCAAGGGTGACAAGTGCGACGGTACGGCGTTCGGGCATGGAATCAAGACTACTTCGTTCCACTGACACCCCTCGCCGCGAGGGGTGTCAGCAAGATCGCCGAGGGCGTCCGTCAGCCGACTTCGGGGTCACCCTTGGTGTACGTGAGGCGCTCGACCTGGCCGGCCTGGAACTCGTCCTCGATCTCCTTGCCGTTCACGAACAGCTGGATGGCACCGGCGTCACCGAGCACGAGATCGATCTTCTGACTGTCCTGGAAGGTCTTCGACTGGCCCTTTTCGAGCAGCCCGTCGAACATGATGCGCCCGTTGTGGTCCTTCGCGGAGATCCAGCTGCGCCCGTCCGGCGCGCTGATCTTCACGGTGACCTTGTCCCGGGGAGCGGCGGCGATCGCGCTGTCGGACGGGTCCGGCTTCGGGTCCGCGGGCTTCTTGGAGGGACTCGGCTTCGGGTTCGCGGGCTTGCTGGTGGCGGGCGTGGAGCCCTCGGCGGCCTGCTGCTTGTCGCCGTCGTCGTCTCCGCCGTTGACCGCGGTGTAGCCCACGAAGGCGATGACCGCGACGATCGCGGCGACCATGGCGGCCGTCCAGTTGGGCCGGCGCGGCTCGGACCGGATGCGCTCGGCCTCGAACAGCGGTGTGGCCGGTGTCGGAGCGGGCCGGCTGCCGTGTTCGGCGCCGAACTGTTCGAGCAGGGGTTCGGGATCGATCCCGACGGCACGCGCGAGGGTGCGGATGTGGCCGCGGGCGTACACATCGCCGCCGCAGCGCGAGAAGTCGTCCTGTTCGACGGCGTGCACGATCGGAATGCGCACGCGCGTGGACTGGCTGACCTCGTCGACGGTCAGACCCGCGTCGATCCGTGCCTGCTGAAGGGCACGGCCGATCGAGGGCCGGTCGTCCGCGGGAGGGATCCGGTCTTCCGAAGGGCGGTCGTCTTCAGGGGAGTTGCCGATGGACACGGGGGCGCCTTTCGAGCGTGTAGCCACCTGCTGGAGGTTCAGTCTAGGGGGGGTACGAAAGGGTGGGGCAACCGGGCGGTCGGACTTTGTACGCCATCGGAGCCATCAGTACCGCCCGACATCCTGATGGTGGGACGTGGAGCCGTCCCCTCCTCAACTTGACGTACTCGAAAGGGAAACGGTTGCCCCCGCCGCCCTTACGAGTGATATCGAAAGAGAAACGTTCTAGGACTGAGCCTCCCCGCGGATCACCGCGAGCACTCCATCGAGTTCGTCGGCCTTGACCAGCACGTCCCTCGCCTTCGAACCTTCGCTCGGGCCCACGATGTTCCGTGACTCCATGAGGTCCATCAGCCGTCCGGCCTTGGCGAAGCCGACCCGCAGCTTGCGCTGGAGCATGGAGGTGGACCCGAACTGGGTCGAGACGACCAGCTCGGCGGCCGCGCACAGCAGCTCCAGGTCGTCGCCGATGTCCTCGTCGATCTCCTTCTTCTGCTTGGTGCCCACGGTGACGTCGTCCCGGAAGACGGGCGCCATCTGGTCCTTGCAATGCTGCACGACGGCGTGGATCTCGTCCTCGGTGACGAAGGCGCCCTGCATACGGGTGGGCTTGTTCGCCCCCATGGGGAGGAAGAGCCCGTCGCCCTTGCCGATGAGCTTCTCGGCACCGGGCTGGTCGAGGATGACGCGGCTGTCGGCGAGCGAGGAGGTCGCGAAGGCGAGGCGCGAGGGCACGTTCGCCTTGATCAGACCCGTGACGACGTCGACGGACGGCCGCTGTGTGGCGAGCACCAGGTGGATGCCGGCCGCGCGCGCGAGCTGCGTGATGCGCACGATCGAGTCCTCGACGTCCCGCGGCGCGACCATCATCAGGTCGGCCAGCTCGTCGACGATGACCAGCAGGTACGGATACGGCTTCAGCTCCCGCTCACTGCCCTCGGGCGTCTTGAGCTTGCCGTCCTTGACGGCCTGGTTGAAGTCGTCGATGTGCCGGTATCCGAAGGCCGCGAGGTCGTCGTAGCGCAGATCCATCTCCCGTACGACCCACTGGAGCGCCTCGGCGGCTCGCTTGGGGTTGGTGATGATCGGCGTGATGAGGTGCGGAATCCCCTCGTACGCGGTCAGCTCCACGCGCTTGGGGTCGACGAGGACCATCCGTACGTCCTCGGGGGTGGCCCTGACCATGATCGAGGTGATGAGGCAGTTGATGCAGGACGACTTACCGGAACCGGTGGCACCGGCGACGAGGATGTGCGGCATCTTCGCCATGTTCGCCATCACGTAGCCGCCCTCGACGTCCTTTCCGAGCGCGACCAGCATCGGGTGGTCGTCCTCCGCCGCGTCGGCGAGGCGCAGCACGTCGCCCACGTTGACCATCTCGCGGTCGGTGTTCGGGATCTCGATGCCGACCGCGGACTTGCCGGGGATGGGCGAGATGATCCGGACGTCCGGGGACGCGACGGCGTACGCGATGTTCTTGGCGAGGGCCGTGATCTTCTCGACCTTCACGGCGGGGCCGAGCTCGACCTCGTAGCGCGTGACCGTCGGGCCGCGCGTGAAGCCGGTGACCGCCGCGTCCACCTTGAACTCGGTGAAGACGTTCGACAGCGAGTCGACGACCAGGTCGTTCGCGGCGCTGCGCGACTTGCCGGGGCCACCGCGCGTGAGCAGGTCGAGCGAGGGCAGCGCGTACGTGATGTCGCCGGCGAGCTGGAGCTGCTCGGCGCGCGACGGCATGTCGCGGTGCCCGTCGGGCGCGGACTTGGTCAGGTCGGGAACGGCCAGCTTGGACGGGGTGGGCTCGGGCTCCGCGGCGACCGCCCCGGCCTTCTTGGCGCGGGCCGTCGGCACGGGCGCCGTGCGCTCCGGCGCGGGCGCCTCCCCGTACGCTCCCCACGCTCGGCCCCGACGCCCTGCGTCAGGTCGGCGACGAGCGGCGACGGCGGCATGCCGTGCAGCACCGCACCGTCGAGCGCGGCGGCAGCGGCGGCGGCCACGTCGACGGCGTCCATCGGCCGGTCCATGGCGGGCTGCACCGACGTCCGCCGGGGCCTGCGCCGCTTGGAGAGCGCGTCTTCCTCTATGCGGTCGGCGTCGTACGCCTCCGGGGCGGTGGGACGCCGCCTCGCGCGCGCGGGTGGGGCCTCGCGCCACTCCTCGTCGTACTCCCCCACGCCCGCCTGAGCCGCCTCGACGGCCCCGTCGTCGTGCACGACGCCGAGCCGCACGCCGAGCAGACGCAGCCGCTGCGGGATCGCGTTGACGGGCGTCGCGGTGACGACCAGGAGCCCGAAGACGGTGAGCAGCACGAGCAGCGGGACCGCGAGCACCTCGGTCATGGTGAAGGTCAGCGGCGTCGCCGCAGCCCAGCCGATGAGCCCGCCCGCGTCCCTTATGGCCTGCATGCCGTCGTCCCGCGCGGGCGAACCGCAGGCGATGTGCACCTGGCCGAGCACGCCCACGACGAGCGCGGACAGACCGATGACGATCCGTCCGTTGGCCTCGGGCTTCTCGGGGTGCCTGATGAGCCGTACGGCGATGATGCCGAGCAGCAGGGGCACCAGGAGGTCGAGCCGGCCGAACGCGCCGGTGACGAGCATCTCCACGAGATCGCCGACCGGCCCGCGCAGATTCGACCAGGTTCCGGCGGCGCAGATCAGCGCGACGCCGAGCAGCAGCAGTGCCAGACCGTCCTTGCGGTGCGCGGGGTCGAGCCCCTTCGCGCCGCGCCCTATGCCGCGGAACATGGCTCCTACGCTGTGCGCGACGCCGAGCCACAGGGCGCGCACGAGTTTGTAGAGGCCGCCTGTGGGGTTGGGCGCCGGCTTGGGTGCGGGCTTCTTCGCCACTGCCTTCTTGGCAGGCGCCTTTTTGGCGGCCGCCTTCTTGGCAGGGGCCTTCTTCGCCGGAGCCTTGGTCGGCGCGGCCGCCTTCTTCGCGGGCGTCTTCTTGGCTGCGGGACGTGAGGCCATAGGTGCGAGGTTACCGGGGGAGACGACTGTGGACACGTGCGCCCGGTGCTTCACCCGTAAGTGTCGCGGACTGACGGGCCATGAACTGACGGGCTCTCAAAGCCCGGTCGGTGTCTCAGTTCTGGGAAGGCAGGGTGGGCGTGCCGCTGCCGGTACCGGGTTCCAGAGCGTCAAGAGCTCTGCGCAGTCCGGTGAGTTTGCGCTCCAGGTGGGCCGCCGTGGCCACCGCCGCCGCGTCCGCCGATTCGTCGTCGAGCTGCTTGGACAGCGCCTCGGCCTGCTCCTCGACGGCCGCGAGCCGCGCCGAGAGCTCGGCGAGCAGCCCCGCGGGCTCCTTCGTGTCACCCACGGCCTTGCCGCCGCCCTCCAGCTGGAGACGCAGCAGAGCGGCCTGCTCACGGAGTTGGCAGTTCTTCATGTACAGCTCGACGAAGACCGAGACCTTCGCGCGCAGCACCCACGGGTCGAACGGCTTGGAGATGTAGTCCACCGCGCCCGCCGCGTAGCCGCGGAACGTGTGGTGGGGGCCGTGATTGATCGCGGTGAGGAAGATGATCGGGATGTCCCGTGTCCGCTCCCGACGCTTGATGTGCGCGGCGGTTTCGAATCCGTCCATTCCCGGCATCTGAACGTCCAGCAGAATGACCGCGAAATCGTCCGTGAGCAGCGCCTTGAGCGCTTCCTCCCCGGACGATGCCCGAACCAGTGTCTGATCGAGCGCGGAGAGGATGGCCTCCAGCGCCAGCAGATTCTCCGGCCGATCATCGACCAGGAGGATCTTGGCCTTCTGCACCATGGCCCGCCCTCCTCGCCCCGGCATGGGGCCGCCCCTGTCCGCAGGACTCGGGGAGGCTCCGTTCGCCGCCCCGGGGGTCGACTCCCTTGCGTCGCCCGTCCTTGTGCCGGTCATGGTAGCCGCACCCCGCCTGTCGCCACACCCTGTCACCGCGATGTCACTGTGCACGTAGCAGAAACGTAGCGGGAGACCAGAAGGTTCCCCGAATACCGCGCTTCTACACGGCTACGGCCACACTCAGTCAGCAACTCCGCGTGAAAATTCCGGTTCCCGCTCACTCACCGCGCATCCACTGCTCCATCACAGAGAGCAGATGGTCGGGATCGACCGGCTTCGTAACGTAGTCGGACGCCCCGGACTCGATGGCCTTCTCCCGGTCGCCCTTCATCGCCTTCGCCGTGAGGGCGATGATCGGCAGGCCGGCGAACTGCGGCATCCGCCGGATCGCCGTCGTCGTCGCGTAGCCGTCCATCTCCGGCATCATGATGTCCATGAGCACGACCGTCACGTCGTCGTGCTGCTCCAGGACTTCGATGCCCTCCCGGCCGTTCTCCGCGTACAGGACCGACAGACCGTGCTGCTCCAGGACGCTGGTGAGCGCGAAGACGTTACGGATGTCGTCGTCGACGATGAGGACCTTCTCGCCGCCGAACTGGAACCCGCGGCGCGGCGCGGGCGCACTCTGCTCCACCGCTCCGTCCCACTGCTCCTCCGCTCGCTCCTGGGCGGGCGCCGGCTGACCCGGCAGCGCGGCCCGCGACTCGATCGAGGGCAGGTGCCTGCGACGCCGCCTGAAGAGCGCGGCGGGGCCGTTCTGCGTCTCCTGGTACGACTTCACCTCCGCCGGCGTCTCCACGTCCACGCGCTCCGGCGCGGCGTCGAGCGCAAGCGGCTGGCCCGGTTCGATGGCCGGGGCGAGTTGCGCGTAGCCCTGCGGCGGCAGCTCGCTCGGGTGCAGCGGCAGGTAGAGGGTGAACGTCGAGCCGCGCCCCGGCTCGCTCTGGGCGTGGATCTCGCCGCCCAACAGGCGGGCGATCTCACGGCTGATGGACAGACCGAGGCCGGTGCCGCCGTACTTGCGGCTGGTCGTTCCGTCGGCCTGCTTGAACGCCTCGAAGATGACACGCATCTTGCTGGCCGCGATACCGATCCCGGTGTCGGTCACCGAGAAGGCGATGAGATCGCCGTCCGCCTCCCGCAACGAGCCCGCTTCCAGGAGCTGTTCACGGATCGCGTTCGGTACGTCGGCACCGGCCGGCCTGATGACGAGCTCCACGGCTCCGGAGTCGGTGAACTTCACCGCGTTGGAGAGCAGGTTGCGCAGCACCTGAAGGAGGCGCTGTTCGTCGGTGTGCAAGGTAGTGGGCAGTTCCGGCGACACCCTTACGGAGAAGTCGAGTTGCTTCTCCGCGGTCAGCGGCCTGAACGTCGCCTCTACGTAGTCGACGAGCTGCACCAGCGCGATGCGCGTCGGCGAGACGTCCATCTTGCCCGCCTCGACCTTCGACAGGTCCAGGATGTCGTTGATCAGCTGGAGCAGGTCGGAGCCCGCTCCATGGATCGTCTCGGCGAACTCGACCTGCTTGGGGGTGAGGTTCGCGTCGGCGTTGTCGGCCAGCAACTTGGCGAGGATCAGAAGCGAGTTGAGCGGCGTCCGCAGTTCGTGCGACATGTTGGCGAGGAACTCGCTCTTGTAGCGCATGGAGACCGCGAGCTGCTCGGCGCGCTCCTCCAGGACCTGCCGCGCCTCTTCGATCTCGGTGTTCTTCACCTCGATGTCGCGGTTCTGCTGAGCGAGCAGCTCCGCCTTCTCCTCCAGCTCGGCGTTGGACGCCTGGAGGGCCTTCTGGCGGTTCTCCAACTCGGCCGACCGCTCACGGAGTTGCTCGGTCAACTCCTGGGACTGCTTGAGCAGCACCTCGGTCTTCGTGTTGACGGAGATCGTGTTGACGCTCGTCGCGATCATCTCCGCGATCTGCCCCAGGAAGTCCTTCTGGATCTGTGTGAAGGGCGTGAAGGACGCCAGCTCGATCACGCCGAGCACCGTGCCCTCGAAGAGCACGGGGATCACGATGACCTGCGCCGGCGGCGCCTCCCCGAGGCCCGAGGCGATCTTCAGGTAGCCGCTGGGCGCGTTGTCGACGAGGATCGTGCGCCTCTCCTGGGCGGCGGTCCCGATGAGCGTCTCACCGGGCCTGAAGGACGTCGGCATCGAGCCCATGGAGTAGCCGTAGCTGCCGAGCATGCGCAGCTCGTACGCGTCCTCGGGCGCGATCCCCGCCTCGGCCGCGTCGTCCAGCGGCAGCGCCAGGAAGAACGCGCCGTGCTGCGCCGAGACCACCGGAGTCAGCTCGCTCATGATCAGGGATGCCACGTCGTCGAGGTCGCGGCGGCCCTGCATCAGACCCGAGATGCGGGCCAGGTTGCCCTTGAGCCAGTCCTGTTCCTCGTTGGCGATCGTGGTGTCGCGCAGGTTGGAGATCATCTTGTTGATGTTGTCCTGAAGGACCTGGATCTCGCCCGCGGCGTCGACGTCGATCTTGAGGTTGAGGTCGCCGCGGGTCACCGCGGTGGCGACGGCCGCGATGGCGCGCACCTGACGGGTCAGGTTCCCTGCCATCTCGTTCACGGACTCGGTCAGGTCGCGCCACGTGCCGTCCACGTCGCGCACCCGCGCCTGGCCGCCCAGCTGTCCTTCCGTGCCCACCTCGCGGGCCACCCGGGTCACCTGCTCGGCGAAGCTCGACAGCTGGTCGACCATCGTGTTGATCGTCGTCTTCAGTTCGAGGATCTCGCCGCGCGCGTCGATGTCGATCTTCTTGGTCAGGTCGCCCTTGGCGATGGCCGTCGTGACCATCGCGATGTTGCGCACCTGGCCGGTGAGGTTCGACGCCATGCCGTTCACGGACTCGGTGAGGTCCTTCCACGTACCGGACACTCCGGGTACGCGGGCCTGCCCGCCGAGGATGCCGTCCGTACCCACCTCGCGGGCCACCTTGGTGACCTGGTCGGCGAACGAACTCAGCGTCCGCACCATGGTGTTGAACGTGTCGGCGAGCTGCGCGACCTCGCCGCGCGCCTCGATGGTGACGGTCCGGGTCAGGTCGCCGTTGGCCACGGCCGAGGCCACCTGGGAGATGTTGCGCACCTGACTGGTCAGGTTGTTGGCCATCAGGTTGACGTTGTCGCTGAGTTCCTTCCAGATGCCGGTGACACCGGGAACCCGCGCCTGGCCGCCCAGTTGTCCCTCGGTACCCACTTCACGGGCCACCCGGGTCACCTGCTCGGCGAAGCTCGACAGCTGGTCGACCATCGTGTTCACGGTGGTGACGAGTTCGAGGATCTCGCCCTTGGCGTCGACGGTGATCTTCTTGGAGAGGTCGCCGCGCGCCACCGCCGTCGTGACCTCGGCGATGTTGCGCACCTGAAGGGTGAGGTTGTTGGCCATGCCGTTCACGGACTGCGTCAGGTCCTTCCACGTACCCGACACACCCTGCACCTCGGCTTGTCCGCCGAGGATGCCGTCCGTACCCACCTCGCGGGCGACCCGCGTCACCTGCTCCGCGAAGGCCGAGAGCTGGTCCACCATCGTGTTGAGGGTGTTCTTCAGCTCCAGGATCTCGCCGCGCGCGTCCACATCGATCTTCTGCGACAGGTCACCGCGCGCCACCGCCGTCGCGACCTGGGCGATGTTGCGCACCTGGGCCGTGAGGTTGCCGGCCATGCCGTTCACGGAGTCCGTCAGGTCGCGCCACACACCGGCGACGCCGGGCACCTGAGCCTGCCCGCCCAGCCGGCCTTCGGTGCCCACCTCGCGGGCCACCCGGGTCACCTGGTCGGCGAAGGCGGAGAGCTGGTCGACCATCGTGTTGATGGTGTTCTTCAGCTCCAGGATCTCGCCGCGCGCGTCGACGTCGATCTTCTGCGACAGGTCACCGCGCGCCACCGCCGTGGTGACCTGCGCGATCTGTCGCACCTGTGACGTCAGGTTCCCCGCCATGAAGTTGACGGAGTCGGTGAGTTCCTTCCACGTACCGCTCACACCGTCGACACGGGCCTGACCGCCGAGGCGGCCCTCCGTGCCCACGTCGCGCGCCATACGGGTCACCTGATCGGCGAAGCTCGACAGCTGGTCCACCATCGTGTTCACGGTGTTCTTCAGCTGGAGCATCTCGCCGGAGACGTCGACGGTGACCTTTTGCGACAGGTCACCGTTGGCCACCGCCGTCGTCACCTGCGCGATGTTGCGCACCTGACCGGTGAGATTGCGGAAAGCCGTGTTCACAGAGTCGGTGAGGTCCTTCCAGGTACCGGCGGCCCCCACCACCAGCGCCTGGCCACCCAGCTCACCTTCGACACCGATCTCCCGTGCCACACGCGTGACTTCGGAGCCGAAGGCGGAGAGCTGGTCCACCATCGTGTTGACGGTGTTCTTCAACTCCAGCATTTCACCGGCGACATCGACGGTGACCTTCTGCGACAGGTCACCGTTGGCCACCGCCGTCGTGACCGTCGCGATGTCCCGCACCTGCGTGGTGAGGTTGCGGAACACCGTGTTCACGGAGTCCGTCAGGTCCTTCCACGTACCGGCGGCACCCGGCACGTTCGCCTGCCCGCCCAGTTGCCCCTCGGCCCCGACCTCGTTGGCGACGCGTGTGACCTCGTCCGCGAACGTACGCAGCGTCTCGGTCATCTGGTTGATCGTCTCCGCGAGCTGGGCGACCTCGCCGCGCGCCGACACCGTGACCTTCTGGGACAGGTCGCCGCTCGCCACGGCCGTGGTGACCTGAGCGATCCCGCGCACCTGCGCCGTCAGATTGCCGGCCATGAGGTTCACCGAATCGGTGAGGTCCTTCCACACGCCGGCCACTCCGGGCACCTGCGCCTGCCCGCCGAGCTCGCCTTCCGTACCCACCTCGCGGGCCACTCGCGTGACCTCGGAGGAGAACGACGACAGCTGGTCGACCATCGTGTTCACGGTGTTCTTCAGCTCGAGCATCTCGCCCGCGACGTGAACCGTGACCTTCCGCGACAGATCACCCTTGGCCACCGCGGTCGTGACGAGAGCAATGTCACGCACCTGCGCGGTGAGCCGGTACGCCATCGTATTGACGGAATCCGTCAGATCTTTCCATGAACCGGACATTCCGCGTACGCGCGCCTGCCCGCCGAGCTTGCCCTCGGTACCCACTTCGCTGGCCACGCGCGTGACCTCGTCGGCGAAGGTGGAGAGCTGGTCGACCAGATTGTTGACGGTCCGCCCGACCTTCAGGAACTCGCCCCGCAGCGGATGTCCCGCCCCTTCGGGCACCTGCGCGCGCAGCTCCATGCGCGGCGACAGATCGCCCTCGGCGACCGCGGTGAGTACCCGGCCGACCTCGGAGACGGGTCGTACGAGATCGTCGACGAGCGCGTTCGAGGCGTTGATGGCGGCCGCCCAGGAGCCCTCGCAGGCGCCCGTCTCCAGGCGTTCGGTGAGCTTGCCCTCCCTGCCGACCATGCGCCGCACACGGGACAACTCGCCGGTCAGGTGCAGATTCCGGTCGGCCACCTCGTTGAAGACGGCCGCGATCTCCGACATCACGCCGTCGCCGTTGACCGTCAGCCGCTTGCGGAAATTGCCGTCCCGCATCGCGACGAGGCCGGCGAGCAGCCTGTTCAGCGCCGCAGTGTCCACGTTTGTCGTGCCATTACGTGACTTGCGCTGTTTAGTCAGGGACTGTCCGCCTTCCGCGCGCGCCTTCTTGCCCCGCGTCGCTGCGCCAGACTCCACTGTGTCCCTCCCGCAGGGGTCGACCTGTACTGCTCGGGTTGCTCGGGTTCGCTTCTACCGTCGCATCGGCGATTCGATGCGTTTCTCTCGAGAAGCTTGCCCAGTGTTTCACCATGGCTGAACCAGGCCATAACAGTTCGGCAGCTTCGCACACCGTCCGCACACCCTCCGGGCGGAAACACAGACGACCGGCATCCGCATGGACGGCGAAGGTAAGTAACCTGGCATGCGGCTGTCCACCCACCCCGGTCCGCCCGGCTGGGCGGTGGCGAGAAACGAGCGGGCATCGGAGGGGCGGCCGAGACATGGGTACGGGAGACCTGAGCCTCGACACTCGTACAGCGAGTACAACTCGTACAGGGAGTTCTGTGATCACCGCGCGCGCGGCTGCCACCTTCGAACCCGTCGGACGATCCGTCGCGACCGCCCGCTCCTTCGTTCGCGACACCCTCCAGGGGTGGGGCCACGCCGACATCATCGACGATGCGGTGGTCCTGACCAGCGAACTCGTGACAAATGCCGTGGTTCACGCGGGCACATCCGCGGAGGTCCTGTGTCTGCGCGGTGACGACCACGTCCGTATCGAGGTCTCCGACCGCTACCCAGAGCGCGAGATTCCGATCCAGTCCTCGCCGATCAACATGGGCAGCCCCGACCGCGAGGGCGGCCGCGGCCTCCAGCTGTGCGCGGCGCTCGCGGGCCGCTGGGGCGTCGACTATTCGGCCACCCACAAGCTCGTCTGGTTCCAACTCGACCTGCCCGAGCGCTCGGTGGGCACCCGCACCGCGGGCCCCGCGCTCCCCACGGACCTCCTGCCGCTCGCCGACGACCACGTGCGCGTCGCGGTCGTCCAGATCGACAAGACGGGCGCGATCACGTCCTGGAACGAGGACGCGGAGCACCTTTTCGGTTACGCCGCCGAGCTCGTCACCGGCAAGCCCCTCACCGACTTCGCGGCCTGGCCGCACACCCCCGGCACCAGCACGGGCATCGCCGACGCGCTCCTGCTCTCGCGCTGGGAGGGCAGCTACGGCATCCGCGACGCCAACGGCCGGGTCGCCCCGGTCTACGCCTCCCACCTGCGCGTCCGCGACACCGACGGCGAGCCGTCCACGGTCTGCCTTCTCGTACGGGAGCACGAGCGCGCCGTCCTCCAGACGCCGCTGCGCGGTCCCGCCCCCGATTCCGCCGGGCACTCGGACAGTCAGGGCGCGGACCCCTTCGAGGTCTTCATCGGCTCGCCGGCCCCCGACGACCTGGACGGACTCCTTCAGCGCACGGTCGAGCGCGCCCGCGACATGCTCGACGGCGACTCCGCGTTCCTCCTCCTGGCGACGGACGACGAGACGGAACTGGAGGTCCGTGCCTCCACCGGTCTCCCCTCGGCCCGCCAGCGTTTCGCACGGGTTCCGGTCGAGGTGGGCCCCGGCCGCTACAGCTCGGCGCGGATGCCCGCCGTTCACGAGGACCTGACCCAAGTCCCGGGCGCGGTCCCCCTGTTGAACGGCACGGGAATGCGCTCGGTGGTGACCGTCCCCCTGAAGGTCGAGGGCCGTCTGACCGGTTCCCTCGGCGTCGCGGCGGAGGCCCCCGACCGCTACTCGAACGAAGAGGCCCTGCGCCTGCAATTCGCGGCCGACCGCATCGCGCTGGCCGTCGAGTCGGCCCGCCTCGGCGAGCTCGAGAAGCTCCGCCGCGGCTCCCTCAGTTTCCTCGTCGAGGCCTCGGACCTCCTGGCCGGCACCCTCGACAGAGACCAGACCCTGGCCCTCATGGCCCAGATGACGGTCCCGACCCTGGCCACGTGGTGCGCGGTCTACACGATCGCCGACCAGGCTTCGGACCCGTATCTCTCGTACGTCCTGCACGAGGACGAGGAGCGCATCGACGGCCTCAAGGCCCTGCTCTCCAAGATCGCTCCCCCGGACCCGGTCCCGACCCCGGGCGCCCGCGTCTGGGCGGCCCCCGCGGAGGCCGCCCACGAGGCCGCACTCCGTTCGTCGATGCGCAGCCTGGGCCTCGGCGGACCGGCGAGCGTCAGCTCCGGAATCGGCCCGACGCTCCAGACGGCGGCGGCGGTCGGCGGCGAGACAGTGGTCCTCCCCCTGGTGGCCCGCAACCGCGTCATCGGCATGCTCACCCTCGGCAAGCCGACGGACGAGCACTTCCGCCAGGAAATCCTGGAACTGGCCGAGGACTTGAGCCGCCGAGCGGCCCTCGCCCTCGACAACGCCCGCCTGTACTCGGAGCGCATGGCCATCAGCCAGTCCCTCCAGCGCAGCCTCCTCCCCCCGGAGCTCCCTGACGTCCCCGGCGTCGAGGTGGAGGTCATCTACCGAGCGGCCGGCGAGGGCAACGAGGTGGGCGGTGACTTCTACGACCTCTTCCCGATCCGCGACGGCGCGTACGGCTTCGCCATCGGCGACGTCTGCGGCACGGGCCCCGAGGCGGCGGCCGTCACGGGTCTCGCCCGCCACGCACTGCGCCTGCTGGCCCGCGAGGGATTCGGCGGCCCCGCGGTCCTGGAACGCCTGAACGCGGCGATCCTCGACGAGGGCGCCCGCAGCCGCTTCCTCACCCTGCTCTACGGGGAGTTGTGGCCGCAGGAGGACGGCTCGGCCATCCTCAAGATGGTCTGCGCCGGCCATCCTCTCCCGCTCCGCCTGCGCCAGGACGGCACGGTCGTCCCCTTCGCCGAACCGCAGCCCCTCCTCGGCGTCATGGACGACCTGGAGCTCTACGAGCAGACGATGACGCTCGACCCGGGCGATGTCCTGCTCTGTGTCACGGACGGCATCACGGAGCGCCGCGAGGGCAGCCGCATGCTCGGCGATGACGGCCTCGCCGAAGTCCTCTCGACGTGTACGGGCCTGACGGCCGGAGCGGTGGCGGCCCGCATCATGCGCGCGGTGGAGCGCTTCGCCGCTGACGCCCCGTCCGACGACATGGCGATCCTGACGATGCGCGTGCCCGGCCTTCCGCACGACTGAGGCCGAGGGGGGCGGGGGCAAAGAAAAAGGCCCCCGCCCGATCAGGGCGGAGGCCTTAATGTCAGAGCCCCCAAGCGGAATCGAACCGCTGACCTTCTCCTTACCATGGAGACGCTCTACCGACTGAGCTATAGGGGCCGGTCGCTTTCGGGGTTTCCCCCGCAGCAACGAGATAAATGATACCTGAAGTTCAGGCCCTGCCGAACCGCCCTAGAAGGCGGGTTGGAGCAAACCGCCCAGCGCATTGCAGCTCGTCACGAGTCGCTGCAATTGCCGCCGCGACATGTGCGCGTCCACCGGCAGGGCCAGCGTCTCGTCGGCGGCCCGCTCGGTCTCGGGCAGCACCACGTCGCGCCGGAACGCCGGCATCCGGTGCACCGGCGTCTTCACGGGCACGCTGCAGTCAACTCCCTTGCCCCGCAGCACCCGGGCAAAGGCGTCCCGGTCCGGCCGCCCGTTGCCGGGCACCCGCACCACGTACTGCTGATAGGTGTGCCCGTCGTGCCCCGTGGGTGTGCGTACGCCGTTGAGCCTGCCGCTCAAGTACGCGGCGTGAGCCCGCCGTTGAGCGACCTCGTCGTACGGCTTCTCGGATTCGCCCTGCTCGAGGACGAGTACACCGTGCCGCTGCCCGAGCTCCCTCAGCCGTACGACGTCGGCCCTGTGCCCGAAGCGGTGCACGGCGACGACAGCCGCGGTCCGCCCTGTCACACAGGCTGCGACGTGTGCGGGATCGATGCAGTACGTGTCCGGGTCGATGTCCGCGTAGACGGGTGCCGCCCCGGCCAGCAGTACCGCCTCGGCCAGCTCGGCGTGCCCGTAGGCCGGCACGATCACTTCATCTCCGGCGCCGACACCCGCGGCTTGCAGCATTGCAACTGTGCCCATGACCTGGATGTTGGCCTCACAACGTGAACGAGAAGTGACGCACAACAAAAAAGAGCTGGTCCCCGAACCAAAAGGTTCGGGGACCAGCTCTTTATATAAAATTTGTTCGGCGGCGTCCTACTCTCCCACAGGGTCCCCCCTGCAGTACCATCGGCGCTGTGAGGCTTAGCTTCCGGGTTCGGAATGTAACCGGGCGTTTCCCTCACGCTATGACCACCGAAACACTATGAAACTGTCAACCGGAGTCGTGGCCTATGACTACGACGGTTGTTCATGGTTTCAGAACCAACACAGTGGACGCGAGCAACTGAGGACAAGCCCTCGGCCTATTAGTACCAGTCACCTCCACCCGTTACCGGGCTTCCAGATCTGGCCTATCAACCCAGTCGTCTACTGGGAGCCTTAACCCCTCAAAGGGGGTGGGAGTCCTCATCTTGAAGCAGGCTTCCCGCTTAGATGCTTTCAGCGGTTATCCTTTCCGAACGTAGCCAACCAGCCATGCCCTTGGCAGGACAACTGGCACACCAGAGGTTCGTCCGTCCCGGTCCTCTCGTACTAGGGACAGCCCTTCTCAAGACTCCTGCGCGCGCAGCGGATAGGGACCGAACTGTCTCACGACGTTCTAAACCCAGCTCGCGTACCGCTTTAATGGGCGAACAGCCCAACCCTTGGGACCGACTCCAGCCCCAGGATGCGACGAGCCGACATCGAGGTGCCAAACCATCCCGTCGATATGGACTCTTGGGGAAGATCAGCCTGTTATCCCCGGGGTACCTTTTATCCGTTGAGCGACGGCGCTTCCACAAGCCACCGCCGGATCACTAGTCCCGACTTTCGTCCCTGCTCGACCCGTCGGTCTCACAGTCAAGCTCCCTTGTGCACTTACACTCAACACCTGATTACCAACCAGGCTGAGGGAACCTTTGGGCGCCTCCGTTACTCTTTGGGAGGCAACCGCCCCAGTTAAACTACCCATCAGACACTGTCCCTGATCCGGATCACGGACCCAGGTTAGACATCCAGCACGACCAGAGTGGTATTTCAACGACGACTCCCCAACCACTGGCGTGGCTGGTTCAAAGTCTCCCACCTATCCTACACAAGCCGAACCGAACACCAATATCAAACTGTAGTAAAGGTCCCGGGGTCTTTCCGTCCTGCTGCGCGAAACGAGCATCTTTACTCGTAGTGCAATTTCACCGGGCCTATGGTTGAGACAGTCGAGAAGTCGTTACGCCATTCGTGCAGGTCGGAACTTACCCGACAAGGAATTTCGCTACCTTAGGATGGTTATAGTTACCACCGCCGTTTACTGGCGCTTAAGTTCTCAGCTTCGCACACCCGAAAGTGCACTAACCGGTCCCCTTAACGTTCCAGCACCGGGCAGGCGTCAGTCCGTATACATCGCCTTACGGCTTCGCACGGACCTGTGTTTTTAGTAAACAGTCGCTTCTCGCTGGTCTCTGCGGCCACCCCCAGCTCATGGAGTAAATCCAATCACCAGTGATGGCCCCCCTTCTCCCGAAGTTACGGGGGCATTTTGCCGAGTTCCTTAACCATAGTTCACCCGAACGCCTCGGTATTCTCTACCTGACCACCTGAGTCGGTTTAGGGTACGGGCCGCCATGAAACTCGCTAGAGGCTTTTCTCGACAGCATAGGATCATCCACTTCACCACAATCGGCTCGGCATCAGGTCTCACCCTCATGTCATCCGGATTTACCTAGATAACGGGCTACACCCTTACCCCGGGACAACCACCGCCCGGGCTGGACTACCTTCCTGCGTCACCCCATCACTCACCTACTACCAACTTGGGCCGGCGGCTCCACCACTTTCCATTCCCCGAAGGGTCCGGAACGGCTTCACGGCCTTAGCATCACTGGATTCGATGTTTGACGCTTCACAGCGGGTACCGGAATATCAACCGGTTATCCATCGACTACGCCTGTCGGCCTCGCCTTAGGTCCCGACTTACCCTGGGCAGATCAGCTTGACCCAGGAACCCTTAGTCAATCGGCGCACACGTTTCTCACGTGTGTATCGCTACTCATGCCTGCATTCTCACTCGTGAACCGTCCACAACTCGCTTCCGCGGCTGCTTCACCCGGCACACGACGCTCCCCTACCCATCACGATCCCCGTTGGGGGTATATATCGCAATGACACGACTTCGGCGGTACGCTTGAGCCCCGCTACATTGTCGGCGCGGAATCACTAGACCAGTGAGCTATTACGCACTCTTTCAAGGGTGGCTGCTTCTAAGCCAACCTCCTGGTTGTCTCTGCGACTCCACATCCTTTCCCACTTAGCGTACGCTTAGGGGCCTTAGTCGATGCTCTGGGCTGTTTCCCTCTCGACCATGGAGCTTATCCCCCACAGTCTCACTGCCGTGCTCTCACTTACCGGCATTCGGAGTTTGGCTAAGGTCAGTAACCCGGTAGGGCCCATCGCCTATCCAGTGCTCTACCTCCGGCAAGAAACACACGACGCTGCACCTAAATGCATTTCGGGGAGAACCAGCTATCACGGAGTTTGATTGGCCTTTCACCCCTAACCACAGGTCATCCCCCAGGTTTTCAACCCTGGTGGGTTCGGTCCTCCACGAAGTCTTACCTCCGCTTCAACCTGCCCATGGCTAGATCACTCCGCTTCGGGTCTTGAGCGCGCTACTGAATCGCCCTATTCGGACTCGCTTTCGCTACGGCTTCCCCACACGGGTTAACCTCGCAACACACCGCAAACTCGCAGGCTCATTCTTCAAAAGGCACGCAGTCACGACGCAAGGAACAAGTTCCTTGCGCGACGCTCCCACGGCTTGTAGGCACACGGTTTCAGGTACTATTTCACTCCGCTCCCGCGGTACTTTTCACCATTCCCTCACGGTACTATCCGCTATCGGTCACCAGGGAATATTTAGGCTTAACGGGTGGTCCCGCCAGATTCACACGGGATTTCTCGGGCCCCGTGCTACTTGGGTGTCTCTTAAACGAGCCGCTGACGTTTCGACTACGGGGTCTTACCCTCTACGCCGGACCTTTCGCATGTCCTTCGTCTACATCAACGGTTTCTGACTCGTCTCACAGCCGGCAGACTGTGACAAAGAGATCCCACAACCCCCTGCATGCAACCCCTGCCGGGTCTCACACATACAAGGTTTGGCCTCATCCGGTTTCGCTCGCCACTACTCCCGGAATCACGGTTGTTTTCTCTTCCTGCGGGTACTGAGATGTTTCACTTCCCCGCGTTCCCTCCACATACCCTATGTGTTCAGGTATGGGTGACAGCCCATGACGACTGCCGGGTTTCCCCATTCGGAAACCCCCGGATCAAAGCCTGGTTGACGGCTCCCCGGGGACTATCGTGGCCTCCCACGTCCTTCATCGGTTCCTGGTGCCAAGGCATCCACCGTGCGCCCTTAAAAACTTGGCCACAGATGCTCGCGTCCACTGTGCAGTTCTCAAACAACGACCAACCACCCATCACCCCGAACCAACCGGTTCGAGTGCACTGGGGCCGGCACTGAAGGCGACCACACGGCCGTACCTTCAGACACCCAACAGCGTGCCCGACACCCTCGCCCGATCTTTTCGCTTTCCACGCCGAAGCAGTATTTACGACCAGAGCAGGTCAAGTGTGCCGAATAATCAACGTTCCACCCATGAGCAACCACCGTCGAACATTTGCCGACGTAATGGCCCTGGACCACCAAGCAAGCTTGGCAGCCTAGATGCTCCTTAGAAAGGAGGTGATCCAGCCGCACCTTCCGGTACGGCTACCTTGTTACGACTTCGTCCCAATCGCCAGTCCCACCTTCGACAGCTCCCTCCCACAAGGGGTTGGGCCACCGGCTTCGGGTGTTACCGACTTTCGTGACGTGACGGGCGGTGTGTACAAGGCCCGGGAACGTATTCACCGCAGCAATGCTGATCTGCGATTACTAGCAACTCCAACTTCATGGGGTCGAGTTGCAGACCCCAATCCGAACTGAGACCGACTTTTTGAGATTCGCTCCACCTTGCGGTATCGCAGCTCATTGTATCGGCCATTGTAGCACGTGTGCAGCCCAAGACATAAGGGGCATGATGACTTGACGTCGTCCCCACCTTCCTCCGAGTTGACCCCGGCGGTCTCCTGTGAGTCCCCATCACCCCGAAGGGCATGCTGGCAACACAGAACAAGGGTTGCGCTCGTTGCGGGACTTAACCCAACATCTCACGACACGAGCTGACGACAGCCATGCACCACCTGTACACCGACCACAAGGGGGGCACTATCTCTAATGCTTTCCGGTGTATGTCAAGCCTTGGTAAGGTTCTTCGCGTTGCGTCGAATTAAGCCACATGCTCCGCTGCTTGTGCGGGCCCCCGTCAATTCCTTTGAGTTTTAGCCTTGCGGCCGTACTCCCCAGGCGGGGAACTTAATGCGTTAGCTGCGGCACCGACGACGTGGAATGTCGCCAACACCTAGTTCCCACCGTTTACGGCGTGGACTACCAGGGTATCTAATCCTGTTCGCTCCCCACGCTTTCGCTCCTCAGCGTCAGTAATGGCCCAGAGATCCGCCTTCGCCACCGGTGTTCCTCCTGATATCTGCGCATTTCACCGCTACACCAGGAATTCCGATCTCCCCTACCACACTCTAGCCTGCCCGTATCGACTGCAGACCCGGGGTTAAGCCCCGGGCTTTCACAACCGACGTGACAAGCCGCCTACGAGCTCTTTACGCCCAATAATTCCGGACAACGCTTGCGCCCTACGTATTACCGCGGCTGCTGGCACGTAGTTAGCCGGCGCTTCTTCTGCAGGTACCGTCACTTTCGCTTCTTCCCTGCTGAAAGAGGTTTACAACCCGAAGGCCGTCATCCCTCACGCGGCGTCGCTGCATCAGGCTTTCGCCCATTGTGCAATATTCCCCACTGCTGCCTCCCGTAGGAGTCTGGGCCGTGTCTCAGTCCCAGTGTGGCCGGTCGCCCTCTCAGGCCGGCTACCCGTCGTCGCCTTGGTGAGCCACTACCTCACCAACAAGCTGATAGGCCGCGGGCTCATCCTTCACCGCCGGAGCTTTCAACCTCCCCCATGCGAGGAGAGGTGGTATCCGGTATTAGACCCCGTTTCCAGGGCTTGTCCCAGAGTGAAGGGCAGATTGCCCACGTGTTACTCACCCGTTCGCCACTAATCCACCCCGAAGGGCTTCATCGTTCGACTTGCATGTGTTAAGCACGCCGCCAGCGTTCGTCCTGAGCCAGGATCAAACTCTCCGTGAATGTTTCCCCGTAATCGGGGTGACACCACGAGAGCGGAACAACCAGGAGGAATAATCCCGGTCGTTCACAGCGTCCTCGCTGTGCGCCTGCCAACCCACTAGAGGCCGACAGGACTTTTTCAAAGGAACCTCATCTTCGACCCGAAAGGGCCGGAGACGGGGTATCAACATATCTGGCGTTGATTTTTGGCACGCTGTTGAGTTCTCAAGGAACGGACGCTTCCTTTGTACTCACCCTCTCGGGCTTTCCTCCGGGCGCTTCCCTTCGGTCTTGCTATCTTGCGTTTCCGACTCTATCAGATCTTTCCGATCCGATTTCCTCGGGGTTTTTCTCGGCTTTTCAGGATTCCGCTTTCGCGTTTTCCTTTCCGGCGGCTCCGACTTTATCAGAGATTCTGAGTCGGAATTCCCCGCCCGATGCGGGGAGTTGGTCCGAGCACGTGAGTGCGCCGGTTTCCCCTCGGGCGGAGACGTAAACGTACTGGAGCGGGGCGCCTCGATGCAAATCGAGGCGCCCCGCTCCCTACGAGCTCCGGACGAGCGTCAGACCTCGACGACGACCGGGAGGATCATCGGGCGTCGGCGGTAGGTGTCCGAGACCCACTTGCCCAGCGTGCGGCGGATGAGCTGCTGCAGCTGGTGGGGCTCGACCACGCCGTCCTGGGCCGACTTCTCCAGGACGTCCTGGATCCTCGGCATGACGGCGCTGAACGCCGAGTCCTCGATGCCGGATCCGCGCGCCTGGATCATCGGGCCGCTGGTGATCTTGCCGGTGCTGGAGTCCACGACGACGAAGACCGAGATGATGCCCTCGTCCCCGAGGATCTTGCGGTCCTTCAGCGCCGGCTCGCCGACGTCGCCGACCGAGAGGCCGTCCACGTAGACGTATCCGGCCTGGACCTTGCCGACGATCTTGGCCTTGCCCTCGACGAGGTCGACGACGACGCCGTCCTCGGCGATCACGATGCGGTCGTGCGGGACGCCGGTGAGGGCGCCGAGCTCGGCGTTGGCGCGCAGGTGGCGCCATTCGCCGTGGACCGGCATCAGGTTCTTGGGCTTGCAGATGTTGTAGAAGTACAGGAGCTCGCCCGCGGACGCGTGGCCCGAGACGTGCACCTTGGCGTTGCCCTTGTGGACGACGTTCGCGCCCCAGCGGGTCAGGCCGTTGATCACGCGGTACACCGCGTTCTCGTTGCCGGGGATCAGGGACGACGCCAGGATCACCGTGTCGCCGGAGACGATGCGGATCTGGTGGTCGCGGTTGGCCATGCGCGACAGGGCCGCCATCGGTTCGCCCTGCGAGCCCGTGCAGACCAGGACGACCTCGCTGTCGGGCAGGTCGTCGAGCGTCTTGACGTCCACCACGAGACCGGCCGGGACCCTGAGGTATCCGAGGTCGCGGGCGATGCCCATGTTGCGGACCATCGAGCGGCCGACGAAGGCGACCCGGCGGCCGTACTCGTGCGCCGCGTCCAGGATCTGCTGGATGCGGTGCACGTGGCTGGCGAAGGACGCGACGATGATCCGCTTCTGGGCGCCGGCGAAGACGCCACGGATCACGTTCGAGATGTCGCGCTCGGGCGGGACGAAGCCCGGGACCTCCGCGTTCGTCGAGTCGGAGAGGAGAAGGTCCATGCCCTCCTCGCCGAGCCGCGCGAAGGTCGGCAGGTCCGTGAGGCGACGGTCCAGCGGAAGCTGGTCCATCTTGAAGTCGCCGGTGTGGACCACCATGCCGGCCGGGGTGCGGATGGCGACGGCCAGCGCGTCCGGGATGGAGTGGTTGACCGCGACGAACTCGCAGTCGAAGGGGCCCAGACGCTCGCGGTCGCCCTCGCTGACCTCGAGCGTGTACGGGCGGATGCGGTGTTCCTGGAGCTTCGCCTCGATCAGGGCGAGGGTCAGCTTCGAGCCGATCAGGGGGATGTCCGGCTTCTCACGCAGGAGGTACGGGACACCTCCGATGTGGTCCTCGTGACCGTGCGTCAGGACGATGCCCTCGATGTCGTCGAGGCGGTCCCTGATGGACGTGAAGTCCGGCAGGATCAGGTCGATTCCGGGCTGCTCCTCCTCCGGGAAGAGCACTCCGCAGTCGACGATCAGCAGACGGCCGTCGAACTCGAAGACGGTCATGTTGCGGCCGATCTCACCGAGGCCGCCGAGCGGGGTGACCCGCAGGCCGCCCTTCGGAAGCTTCGGAGGGGCGCCGAGTTCAGGATGCGGATGACTCAAAAGACTCTCCTCACCACGCGCGCCACGTACCTGTAGGCACGTGGCGCGCGTGACGTTCGTGCAGTAGCAGTTGTTGTTTGGGTGGTGCTCAGGTCTTGCTGTTCTGTTGATTCAGTTGTGGAGCTTTGCCAAGTCTGTTGTCAGAGCTGTACCCCGCCGGCTGCAAGATCGATCTTGAGCTGGGCGGTTTCGTCAGCGGTGAGTTCGACGAGGGGCAGGCGCAGCGGTCCGGCCGGGAGGCCCTGGAGGGCGAGCGCGGCCTTCGTCGTGATCACGCCCTGGGTGCGGAACATGCCCGTGAACACCGGAAGCAGCTTCTGGTGGATCTCTGTCGCCTTGTGTACGTCGCCGGAGGCGTACGCGTCGAGCATGGCGCGCAGTTCGGGTGCGACCACATGGCCGACGACCGAGACGAAGCCGCAAGCGCCGACGGAGAGCAGGGGGAGGTTGAGCATGTCGTCGCCGGAGTACCAGGCGAGGCCCGAGCGGGCGATGGCCCAGCTGGCGCGGCCGAGGTCGCCCTTGGCGTCCTTGTTCGCGACGATCCGGGGGTGCTCGGCGAGCCGGACGATCGTCTCCGTGTTGATCGGTACGCCGCTGCGGCCCGGGATGTCGTAGAGCATCACGGGCAGGTCGGTCGCGTCCGCGATCGCCGTGAAGTGGCGGAGCAGGCCCTCCTGCGGGGGCTTGTTGTAGTACGGCGTCACCGTGAGCAGGCCGTGGGCACCCGCTGCCTGGGCGGTGCGGGCCAGTTCGATGCTGTGGTGCGTGTCGTTGGTGCCGACTCCGGCGACGACGTGGGCGCGGTCGCCGACCGCTTCCACGACGGCGCGTACGAGCTCCGCTTTCTCCGCGTCGCTGGTGGTCGGGGACTCGCCGGTGGTGCCGTTGACGATCAGGCCGTCGTTGCCTGCGTCCACCAGGTGGGCGGCGAGTCGCTGCGCGCCGTCGAGGTCGAGTGCGCCGTCCGCCGTGAAGGGCGTGACCATGGCGGTGAGGACCCTCCCGAAGGGGGTCTGCGGAGTCGAGGTCGGAGCCATGGGTAACACGCTACTCGCTGCTCAGCACCGGGTCCCCCCTCGGGGGATACGACGAGTCATGACAAAGGAGGAGCCCGGCACTGCCTGCTCGGGGGTTCAAGCAGTGCCGGGTCCGTTTGATCAGGCTAGATGAACTTCCCGAAATGCCGCAATACGGACACTTCGGTCGGCTCATCCGTACATCTGTGCCGTAGCAGGGACTACGGCGCCACGCGACCGTTCGCGTTGAACGCGGCGTACGTGAGCGGCATGAGCTGGGCCCACTCCGCCTCCATGCGCTCGCCGACCATCTCGATCTCGCGCTGCGGGAAGGACGGCACCTTGGCCATCTCGTGCTGGGTGCGCAGGCCAAGGAAGTGCATCAGCGAGCGCGCGTTGCACGTCGCGTACATGGACGAGAACAGGCCGACCGGGAGCACCGCGCGGGCCACTTCGCGGGCCACGCCGGCGGCCAGCATCTCCTGGTACGCCTCGTACGCCTGGCGGTACGAGTCCTCCATGCAACGAGCCGTCAGCTCCTGCTGGGCCTGGGTGCCCTCGACGAACACGTACTTGCCCGGACGGCCCTCCTGGACCAGCTTGCGGTCCGCGTCGGGGACGTAGAAGACCGGCTCGAGCTCCCTGTAGCGACCCGATTCCTCGTTGTACGACCAGCCCACGCGGTGCCGCATGAACTCGCGGAAGACGAAGATCGGGGCGCTGATGAGGAAGGTCATCGAGTTGTGCTCGAAGGGGCTGCCGTGGCGGTCGCGCATCAGGTAGTTGATGAGCCCCTTGGAGCGGGCAGGGTCCTTGGACAGCTCATCCAAGGACTGCTCGCCTACGGTGGAGACACGGGCCGCGAACAGCACGTCGGTGTCGCTCGCGGAGTGCTTGACGAGCTCGACGGAGACGTCGCCTCGGAACGTCGGCTTGAGGTCTTCAGCAGGGGTTTCGGTCACGGCTTGGGGGGTCCTTCCCATCACTTCGCTCGGGCGGCGCCCACTCTACGGGCCCCCACTGACACCCGGGCATTCGCGCGCTTCTCACGACGTTCCCTGGCGAAGACGAAAAACTTCTGTGTTTTTGGGTGAAAGGTGGCACCTTTTGGGGCAGTCGAGCGTCTGTGTAGATGAACACACTTCGTTCGAACCCCTTGAGGAGAAGCACCGCCCATGTTTCGTCGGCGCGAGCCCGTACCGTTCGCCTTCATCGCCGAAGCCGACAAGTTCCGCAGTAACGTCACGCCGCCTGCGCGCGAGCGCCCCTCCGCGGGGCAGATCGCCGGTCGCACCCTCGTGGGGCTGACCGTGGTCGCCGGGCTCGTGGGTTCCCTGTTGTTCGGGATGCCGGCTCTTTCGGCAGATCAGTCCCCCGCGCAGACCCAGCAGTCAGAAGCCTCAGACGGTCGTTGACCGAGATCCGACTCGTCCGGACCCCCTGGGGTGGAAGGCCGGAGCGCGCCTGGGTAGCCTCACCGGGCACAGCCCCATGCAGCATGGATCGAGTGAGGACCAGCCGTGCCCCTGCCCTTCCTGACGGCCGACCGTGCTTTCGACGAGGCCGCGGACACCGCGCTGCCCTTCGACGACCGCGATCAGTGGCGCCGCCCGTACCGCCCCGGGCCGTACCGGGTGGGCGCGGCCGCGTTGCTGCTTCTGCTGGCGTCGTACGTGCTCTTCGCCTCGGTGATCATCGCGGTCGCCGGTGACACGTCCGCCGCCACGGTCTGCGGCGTGCTCGCGGTGTTCGTCATCGTGGTGGCGCTGCGCCTGCTGCGGATGGGCACCTGGGTGAGCGCGCGCGGACTGCGCCACGTCGGCTTCCTCCAGACCCGTACGGCGCCGTGGAACCAGATCGTGACCGCGCGCACGGTGCAGCAGCCCGTGCGCTGGCTCGGGCTGCCCCGCACCGTGCAGGGGCAGGCCCTGGTCCTCGTACGACGTGACCGGCAGGGGGAGCAGATGACGCTGCTCACCAGCCACAACGGAGACTTCCTCGGGCGGAGCACCGCGTTCGACCGGGCCGCGGACACCGTCGAGGTGTGGGTCGAGGAGTACCGGCCGCAGAAGTGACACCGGCTCAGCACGAAGGGGCCGCACCGACATCGCGTCGGTGCGGCCCCTTCGTCGTACGGGTCAGACGCCCGCGGTACGCCCTTCGTGGAGGGCGATCGCGCGCTGCATCGCCTTCCGCGCGCGCGGGGTGTCCCGTGCGTCCTTGTAGGCGACCGCGAGACGGAACCAGCAGCGCCAGTCGCCCGGGGTGTCCTCGGCCTCGGCCTTGCGCCGGGCGAAGACCTCGTCGGCCGAGTCACGGTCGATCCGGCCGTGCTGGTCGCGGCGGAGCTCGTCGACGGGCAGGCCGCCCTCCGCGTCCAGGAGTTCGGCCAGGCGGTTGGCCTTGCGGACGAACTGGGTGTTCGCCCACAGGAACCACACGCCGATCACCGGCAGGATCAGCACCGCGACCCCGAAGGTGATCGTCAGCGCGGTGCCGTGCCGGATGAGCATGATGCCGCGGTCGCCGGCCAGGACGAAGTAGACGACCAGGACGGCGGCCGTGACGGCGTAGGTGATTTTGGCGCGCATCGCAGCAGGTCAGCCGTTCAGGTCGAGGAAGTGTTCCAGGCCGAAGGTGAGGCCGGGGGTCGTCGTGACCTTGCGGGCGCCGAGCAGGATGCCCGGCATGAAGCTGCTGTGGTGCAGCGAGTCGTGCCGGATCGTGAGGGTCTCCCCCTCGGCGCCGAGCAGCACCTCCTGGTGGGCCAGGAGGCCGCGCAGGCGGACGGAGTGCACGGGGATGCCGTCCACGTCCGCACCACGGGCGCCGTCGAGCGCCGTCGTCGTCGCGTCCGGCTGCGGCGCGCTGCCCGCCTTGGCGCGCGCGGCGGCGATGAGCTGCGCCGTGCGGGAGGCCGTGCCCGACGGGGCGTCGACCTTCTTCGGGTGGTGAAGCTCGATGACCTCGACGGACTCGAAGTACGGGGCCGCCACCTCCGCGAACTTCATGGTGAGGACCGCGCCGATGGAGAAGTTGGGCGCGATGAGGACACCGGTCCCCGGGGAGGCCGCCAGCCACTGGTCGAGCCGCGCGAGACGTTCGTCCGTCCAGCCGGTGGTACCGACCACCGCGTGGATGCCGTGGCCCGTGCAGAACTCCAGGTTCTCCATCACCGAGTCGGGCGTGGTCAGTTCGACCGCGACCTGGGCACCGGACTCGACGAGCGTGTCCAGCTTGTCGCCGCGGCCCAGGGCCGCGACCAGCTCCATGTCCTCGGCGGCCTCGACGGCCCGTACGGCCTCGGAACCGATCCGGCCCCTGGCTCCGAGGACCGCCACGCGCAGCTTGCTCATGTTCTCCCTGATCCTTACGTGCGTGCGGAAGGCTGTTACGCGACCGCTTCGTGCAGACGCGCGGCCTGCTTGTCCTTGAGCGGGCCGATGACCGCCAGCGACGGGCGCTGTCCCAGGATGTCGCGTGCGACGGAGCGCACCTCGTCCGGGGTCACCGCGGCGATGCTCTCCAGCATGTCGTCGACCGACATCTGCTCGCCCCAGCACAGCTCGCTCTTGCCGATGCGGTTCATGAGCGCGCCGGTGTCCTCGAGGCCGAGGACGGTGGAGCCCTTGAGCTGGCCGACGGCGCGGGCGATCTCGTCGTCCGTGAGGCCGTCTCGCGCGACCTGGTCGAGCTCGTCGCGGCAGATCTTCAGGACGTCGTGCACCTGGCTCGGGCGGCAGCCCGCGTACACGCCGAACAGGCCGCAGTCGGCGAAGCCCGAGGTGTACGAGTACACGCTGTAGGCCAGGCCGCGCTTCTCGCGGACCTCCTGGAAGAGGCGGGAGGACATGCCGCCGCCGAGTGCCGTGTTGAGGACGCCCATGGCCCAGCGGCGGTCGTCGGTGCGGGCCAGGCCCGGCATGCCGAGGATGACGTGGGCCTGCTCGGTCTTGCGGTCGATGACCTCCATGCGGCCGGCGGCGCGCAGGGTCTTGAGGCCGCCGCGCGGGCCGACGGGGGCCGCGCTCGCGCCGCTCAGGGCGCCCGACTTCTCGAAGGCGGCGCGGACCTGGCGTACGACCGTGTTGTGGTCGACGTTGCCGGCCGCGGCGACGACGAGGTGCGTCGGGTCGTAGTGCTTCTTGTAGAAGCGCGAGATCTGGCCGCGGGTCAGGGAGTTGATCGTGTCGACCGTGCCGAGGACCGGACGGCCCAGCGGGGTGTCGCCGAGCATGGTGTGCGCGAACAGGTCGTGCACGCAGTCGCCCGGGTCGTCCTCGGTCATCGCGATCTCTTCGAGGATCACGCCGCGCTCCGCGTCGACGTCCTCCTCCTCGATGAGGGAGCCCGTGAGCATGTCGCAGACGACGTCTATGGCGAGCGGCAGGTCGGTGTCGAGCACGCGCGCGTAGTAGCACGTGTACTCCTTCGCCGTGAACGCGTTCATCTCGCCGCCGACCGCGTCGAGCGCGGCGGAGATGTCGAGGGCGCTGCGCTTCTTGGTGCCCTTGAAGAGGAGGTGCTCCAGGTAGTGCGTCGCGCCGTTCAGCGTCGGGGTCTCGTCGCGCGAGCCCACGTGCGCCCAGATGCCGAAGGTGGCCGAGCGGACGGAGGGGAGGGTCTCGGTGACGATGCGCAGGCCGCTGGGGAGCGTGGTCCTGCGGACCGTACCGATGCCGTTCTCGCCCTTGATCAGGGTTTGGGTACGGGCGACGGCCCGCGCCTCCGAGGAGGTGCGGGCCGTCGCCTTGGTGCTACGGGACGTCACTTGTCGGTGTCGTCCTTCGTGTCGTCGCCCTCTTCACCCTCGATGACGGGGATCAGGGAGAGCTTGCCGCGGGAGTCGATCTCGGCGATCTCGACCTGGACCTTCTGGCCCACGCCGACGACGTCCTCGACGTTCTCCACGCGCTTGCCGCCGGCGAGCTTGCGGATCTGCGAGATGTGCAGCAGACCGTCCTTGCCCGGCATGAGCGAGACGAACGCGCCGAAGGTCGTCGTCTTCACGACGGTGCCCAGGTAGCGCTCGCCGACCTCCGGCATGGTCGGGTTGGCGATGCCGTTGATCGTGGCGCGGGCGGCCTCGGCCTGCGAGCCCTGCGCGGCACCGATGTAGATGGTGCCGTCGTCCTCGATCGTGATGTCGGCGCCGGTGTCCTCCTGGATCTGGTTGATCATCTTGCCCTTGGGGCCGATGACCTCACCGATCTTGTCCACGGGGATCTTGACGGTGATGATCCGCGGGGCGTTCGGGGACATCTCGTCCGGGACGTCGATCGCTTCCATCATCACGTCGAGGATGTGGAGGCGGGCGTCACGGGCCTGCTTGAGGGCGGCGGCCAGGACGGAGGCCGGGATGCCGTCGAGCTTCGTGTCGAGCTGGAGAGCCGTCACGAACTCCTTGGTGCCGGCGACCTTGAAGTCCATGTCACCGAAGGCGTCCTCCGCACCGAGGATGTCGGTGAGGGCGACGTAGTGCGTCTCGCCCTTGATCTCCTGGGAGATCAGGCCCATGGCGATACCGGCGACGGGGGCCTTCAGCGGCACACCGGCGTTCAGCAGCGACATGGTGGAGGCGCAGACGGAGCCCATGGACGTCGAGCCGTTGGAACCGAGGGCCTCGGAGACCTGACGGATCGCGTAGGGGAACTCCTCGCGCGTCGGCAGGACCGGCACGATCGCGCGCTCGGCGAGCGCGCCGTGGCCGATCTCGCGGCGCTTCGGGGAGCCGACGCGGCCCGTCTCACCGACGGAGTACGGCGGGAAGTTGTAGTTGTGCATGTAGCGCTTGCGGGTCACCGGAGAGAGGGTGTCCAGCTGCTGCTCCATGCGCAGCATGTTCAGCGTGGTGACGCCCAGGATCTGGGTCTCGCCACGCTCGAACAGGGCGGAGCCGTGCACGCGCGGGATGGCCTCGACCTCGGCGGCCAGGGTGCGGATGTCGGTGACACCGCGGCCGTCGATTCGCTTCTTCTCCTTGATGACGCGCTCACGGACCAGGGACTTGGTCAGCGAGCGGTACGCGGCGGAGATCTCCTTCTCGCGGCCCTCGAACTCCGGGAGGAGCTTCTCGGCGGCCAGACCCTTGACGCGGTCCAGCTCGGCCTCGCGGTCCTGCTTGCCCGGGATGGTGAGGGCGGCGGACAGCTCGGTCTTGACCGCGGCGGTCAGGGCCTCGAGCACGTCGTCCTGGTAGTCCAGGAAGATCGGGAACTCGGCGGTCGGCTTGGCGGCCTTCGCGGCGAGGTCCGACTGGGCCTTGCAGAGGACCTTGATGAAGGGCTTCGCGGCATCCAGACCGGCGGCGACGACCTCTTCGGTCGGCGCCTCGGCGCCGCCCTCGACCAGCTTGATGGTCTTCTCGGTGGCCTCGGCCTCGACCATCATGATCGCGACGTCGCCGTCCTCCAGGACGCGACCGGCGACGACCATGTCGAAGACGGCGTCCTCGAGCTCGGTGTGCGTCGGGAACGCGACCCACTGGCCGTTGATCAGCGCGACGCGGACGCCGCCGACCGGGCCGGAGAAGGGCAGACCGGCCAGCTGCGTCGACGCGGACGCGGCGTTGATCGCCACGACGTCGTACAGGTGGTCGGGGTTGAGCGCCATGATCGTGGCGACGACCTGGATCTCGTTGCGCAGGCCCTTCTTGAAGGACGGGCGCAGCGGGCGGTCGATGAGGCGGCAGGTGAGGATCGCGTCCTCGGAGGGCCGGCCCTCACGACGGAAGAAGCTGCCGGGGATCTTGCCGGCGGCGTACATCCGCTCCTCGACGTCCACCGTCAGGGGGAAGAAGTCGAGGTTGTCCTTGGGGTTCTTCGAGGCCGAAGTGGCCGAGAGCACCATGGTGTCGTCGTCGAGGTAGGCGACGGCGGAACCGGCGGCCTGGCGGGCCAGACGGCCCGTCTCGAAGCGGATGGTGCGGGTGCCGAAGGAGCCGTTGTCAATGACGGCCTCGGCGTAGTGGGTCTCGTTCTCCACTAGCGTTTTCTCCGTTACTTTCGTCTGTTTCGTCTTTTGTCCGGATCTGCCCGTGTGGCAGTCGGACGGAACGGAGAAGCGCGCCTGGGTGCGGGCCGGTCTTCGATCGAAGCACCCGGGGATCCTCTTGCGTCTCCGGGGGCCACTACCGAGGACCGGCGGCGGCGCGAGTGCGCTTCTCCTCGTACTCGTACGTCGTACGCGTACGTCACCAGACTACAAAGCCTGTGTGACAGTGCGCACGTACAGCAAAGGGAGCGGCCCCATCAAGTGGGAACCGCTCCCCGTCGTGCCGTCTTAGCGGGCGCCGGCCGCACCGCGGCGGATGCCGAGGCGCTCGACCAGGACACGGAAGCGCGCGATGTCCTTCTTGGCCAGGTACTGCAGCAGGCGGCGACGCTGACCGACCAGGATCAGCAGACCACGACGCGAGTGGTGGTCGTGCTTGTGCGTCTTGAGGTGCTCGGTCAGGTCCGAGATGCGGCGGGAAAGCATGGCGACCTGGACCTCGGGGGAGCCGGTGTCGCCCTCCTTCTGGCCGAACTCGGCGATGATCTGCTTCTTCGTAGCGGCGTCGAGAGACACGCGTACTCCTCGTAGTGTTCTTCGTGGCCACCGAGTGCCCCTGGTCTCAATCTCAGGGGAGCTTCCGTGACTCGGGAGGCGGGGCTCGCTGGGCGCTGTCCCCAGGAGGACCCGGGGGCGCGTACACAAACGGCCGTCACACAGCGTACCAGCCGTCGGCCACGTCCCCGACCGGGCCCTTGGTCCCGGATCAGCTGGTCATGGCGCGAGCCGACGCGTACACGTCGAAGACGGCGAGAGCCAGCGGGATCAGCGTGAGCAGAACGAACGTCTCGGCGATCTCCAGGAAGCGGCCCCAGAACGGGGTGACGCCGCGCCGCGGGGTGATCAGGCCGATCGCGGTGACCAGGGCGGTGGCCGCGCCGATGGCGGCGACGATCCAGACCGTACGGATGTCGAGCGCGGTCGTGTCCTGCTTCAGGGCGTCGATCACGTAATCGACCGGCGGGTGCAGCGCGAGGCCGAGGCCGAGGAAGACCAGCGCGGCGAGGCCGGCGGCGAGCGTGGCGCCCACTTGTGCCGTGTAGCGGAACAGGTGGGCGCGCATCAGCATCGCGATGCCGGTGGCCAGCGCGAGCAGCTGTCCCCATACGTTGCTGGAGAAGCCGAGGACGATCGACGCGCCTACGGAGACCAGGGCGCAGCCGCCGACGAGACCGACGAGCAGCTCGTGGCCGCGGCGGGCCTGCGCGGCGACCCGCTCGGCGTCGACGGCCTCGTGCGGGTCGGCCGGGGCGGCGGAGGTCTCATAACCCGCGCGTGCGGGGTTCGGCGGCTCGAAGCCGATGGGCAGCCGCGCGAAGCGCATGGACAGACCCGGCAGGAACGCCAGGGCGCTCACCGCGAGCGGGGCGCAGATGGCGGCCGTCTCGATGGGCTTCAGGTGCGTGAGGATCGCGATGAAGGTGGTGATCAGGCCGATCAGGGACGCGAAGACGAACGCCACGAAGGGGCCGTCACCGCCCGGCGACACCAGCGTGAGCACTACAGAGGCGACCAGAACCGCCGCGCAGGCGAGCAGGAACTGGAGGCGGCCGATGCCCTGCCCTTCGGAGAGGGGCAGCAGGCCGGAGCCGGCCACCGCGACGTTCGGCAGGGCGCCGAGGCCGAGCGCGACGGCCGAGCCGCGGTCGTCGTAGACCCGCGCCCGGACGCAGGCGAGGGTGATCAGGAGGACTCCGGCGACCGCCGCGAGGATGCCCTGGAGGCTGTTCATGTCGTGCCGGACTCGCAGCGTCGTGTACTGGGAGTTCCAGGCCACGAAGGCGATCAGGGCGGGCAGGACACCGGCGGCGACGAGGCCGGCCGCGCGCGTGAGGTCACCGCTCCACAGGGTGCGGTCCTTCGTGACGGCGGAGGCCACCGCTTCGGAGACGTCGTCGAAGACGGCGGGCGGCAGCGACTCGGCGAACGGGCGCAGCGTCAGCAGCTCGCCGTCCAGGATGCGCTGCGCCGCGAACGAGCGGGCGCTGTCGAGGACCGTGCCGTCGCGTCGTACGAGGTGGTAGCCGACGGGCGCGCCCTCGGCCGGGCTCTGCCGGGAGAGCCGCAGGATCTCGGGGTACAGGTCGGCGACCGGTACGTCGTCGGGCAGGGCCACGTCGATACGGCTGTCGGGCGCCACGATCGTGACGCGGCAGAAGCCGAGGCCGGCGCCTGCCCCCGCAGGGGTTCTGGTGCCCGATCCGCCGGCGCGGCCGGTCGGCGCGGAGGCCGTCATGCTCACCTGCTGTTCCCCCTTATGTTCCCGAAGGCTCTGTAGAGATCCTGTGTACGTTGCGCCGCGCGCTCCGCGATGCCGGTCACCCGCGTTGTTCCGCCGGGAGTTCGGGAGAGGCGCACGATCCGAACCGTGCGGATTGCCCGTTTTTCCCGGGCGGATTCGCAACTGCTCACGCGTACCTCCGGCACCCTACCGCCCGCCGTTGTCAGTAGTTGTCAGTAGGATCGCGAACCGCGATCGACGTCCGCCTGACACGGGGCGGCGGACGGAAACGCTCGGTCCGGCAAGGGAATTGGTGCTAAGTGAGCCACATCGTCGTCAAGCGCCCACCTCGGGCACTGCCGTCCGAGGTGCCCACGGAAGAGGTGGTGCTCCAGCCGCCGCCGGAGCTTCCGCGCGGGCAGCAAGAGGGCGCGCTGATGCAGATCCTGCCCATGCTGGGCATGGGCGGTTCCGTGGTGTTCTTCTTCAACCCGCAGGCCCAGCCCTTCATGAAGATCATGGGCATGGTCATGGTGGCGTCCACGATCGCGATGGGCATCGCGATGCTGGCCCGCTACCGCAAGGGCAACCAGGGACAGATGGCGGACATGCGCCGCGACTACCTGCGCTATCTGTCGCAGACCCGGCGGGACGCCCTGGGTACCGCGCGCAAGCAGCGCGACGCGCAGTACTACCTGCACCCTTCGCCCGAGCAACTGTGGGCGCTGGTCGCCGAGGGCAGCCGCGTGTGGGAGCGGCGTACCGGTGACGAGGACTTCGGACAGGTCCGCGTGGGACTGGGCCCGCAGGGTCTGGCCACTCCCCTGGTGCCGCCGCAGACCGCCCCGGTCGACGAGCTGGAGCCGCTGACGGCGGGCGCGATGCAGCGCTTCCTGGCCACGCACAGCACCATCGAAGAGCTGCCGATGGCCGTGTCGCTGCGCGCCTTCTACCACGTGTCCGTGAGCGGTGAGCCGACGACCGTGCGCGGCTCGGCCCGCGCGCTGGCCGCCTCCCTCGCCTCGCTGCACTCCCCCGAGGACCTCGTCATCGCCGTCGCCACCGGGCGCGAGTCGGCGCACGAGTGGGAGTGGACCAAGTGGCTCCCGCACACGCAGGCGCAGGGCGTCTCCGACGGTGCGGGCAGCCGCCGCCTGATCGCCACCAACCCGGTGGAGCTGGAGGACCTGCTCGCCGCGCGCCTCGAAGGCCGGCCGCGCTTCCATCCGGGAGGCGCCCCGGTCCCCGAGCAGCCGCACCTGGTGGTCGTCCTCGACGGCGTCTCCCTGCCGCCCACGTCCCTGCTGGCCAGCCCCGAGGGTCTCCAGGGCGTGACGGTCCTGGAGGTCGTCCCCGGCGACCTGGCCGCCGGCCGCGGTGACCTCTCCGTCGTCGTCCACCCCCAGGTGCTGCGCCTGGAGTCGGCGCACGGCATGGTCTACGAGGGCACGCCGGACGTCCTCTCGTACGAGGGTGCCGAAGCGCTCGCGCGGCAGCTCGCGCCGCTGCGCATGGCCACGGGCGGCGACAGCGACGACGAGCCGCTGCTCGCGAACCTGGAGTTCACCGACCTGATGAACCTGGGCGACGCGGCGAGCGTCGACACCAAGCGGACCTGGCGCCCGCGCTCGCAGGCCGAGCGGCTGCGCGTCCCCATCGGTGTCGGTGACGACGGCCGGCCCGTCATGCTCGACCTGAAGGAAGCGGCCCAGGAGGGCATGGGCCCGCACGGTCTGTGCGTCGGCGCCACCGGTTCCGGCAAGTCGGAGCTGCTGCGCACCCTGGTGCTCGGTCTCGCGGTGACGCACTCCTCCGAGACGCTGAACTTCGTCCTCGCGGACTTCAAGGGCGGTGCGACGTTCGCGGGCATGGCCCAGATGCCGCACGTCGCGGCCGTGATCACGAACCTCGCGGACGACCTCACGCTCGTCGACCGTATGGGTGACTCCATCCGCGGTGAGCTCAACCGCCGCCAGGAGATGCTCCGCGACGCGGGCAACTACGCGAACATCCACGACTACGAGAAGGCGCGCGCGGCCGGTGCCCCGCTCCAGCCGATCCCCTCACTCGTCCTGGTGATCGATGAGTTCTCCGAGCTGTTGACGGCGAAGCCGGACTTCATCGAGATGTTCGTCCAGATCGGCCGCATCGGCCGTTCGCTGGGCGTGCACCTGCTGCTCGCCTCGCAGCGCCTGGAGGAGGGCCGGCTCCGGGGTCTGGAGACGTACCTGTCCTACCGGATCGGTCTGCGGACGTTCTCGGCCGCCGAGTCGCGTGCCGCGCTCGGTGTCCCGGACGCGTACGAGCTGCCGAACGTGCCGGGTTCCGGCTTCCTGAAGTACGGCACCGACGAGATGGTGCGCTTCAAGGCGGCGTATGTGTCCGGTGTGTACAGGACGGGTGCGGCGGCGCAGGTCACGACGTCCGGCGGGTCCCTCCCGGTGGACCGGCGGCCCGTGCTCTTCACGGCCGCCGAGGTTCCGGTGCAGTACGTGGCGGTGCCGCAGCAGCGCGAGGAGACGCCGCGCGACGACAAGGACGACGCGCTCGCCGACACGGTGCTCGACGTCATCGTCCGGCGCCTGGAGGCGCAGGGGCCGGCGGCGCACCAGGTGTGGCTGCCGCCGCTGGACAGCCCGCCGTCGCTGGACTCGCTGCTGCCCGGCCTGGCGCCCGTACCGGGCCGTGGCCTCACGCAGCCCGGGTACGAGGGCGCGGGGCGCCTGATCATCCCCGTCGGCCTCGTCGACAAGCCGTACGAGCAGCGCCGTGATCCGCTGTGGGTCGACTTCGGCGGCGCCGCCGGTCACATGCAGATCCTCGGCGGTCCGCAGTCCGGCAAGTCGACGCTGCTGCGCTCGATCATCGCGTCGTTCGCCCTGACGCACACGCCTCAGGAAGTCCAGTTCTACGGCCTCGACTTCGGTGGCGGCGGCATGGCGGCCGTCGCCGGTCTGCCGCACGTGGGCGGGGTGGCCTCGCGGCTCGACCCCGAGAAGGTGCGGCGTACGGCCGCCGAGGTCTACGGCGTCCTGACGCGTCGCGAGGAGTACTTCCGCACGGCGGGCATCGCCTCGATCGCCGACTTCCGCAACCGCCGCGCGCGGGGCGACATCTCGATGACCGACCAGCCGTGGGGCGACGTGTTCCTGGTCATCGACGGCTGGGGCAACTTCCGTACCGACTACGAGGCGTTGGAGCCGCTCGTCCTGGACATCGCCGCGCGCGGTCTCGGCTATGGCATCCACGTGATCCTGACGGCGTCGCGGTCCATGGAGGTCCGGGCGAACATGAAGGACCACCTCATGAACCGCCTGGAGCTTCGGCTCGGCGACACGATGGACTCGGAGTTCGACCGCAAGGTCGCGGCGAACGTGCCGACGGGTGTTCCGGGACGTGGCCAGACGCCGCAGAAGCAGCACTTCATGGCGGCGGTGCCGCGTATCGACGGTCTCTCGTCGGACACGGACCTGGCGGAGGCGACGAGCGCGCTGGCCAACGAGGTGACCCGGCACTGGACCGCGCCGGGCGCTCCCGAAGTCCGTCTGCTGCCGCGCGAGTTCTCCGCGAAGCAGCTGCCGCCGGGCGACCGCTTCCCGGAGCGGGGCATCTCGTTCGCGCTGGACGAGGACAACCTCGAACCGGTGTTCGTGGACTTCGACCAGGACCCGTTCTTCCTGATCTTCGGCGAGAGCGAGTCCGGCAAGTCGAACCTGCTGAAGCTGCTCATCCGGCAGCTCACGCAGCGCTACAGCGGCGACAGCTGCAAGCTCTTCGTGGTCGACAACCGCCGTTCGCTGCTCGATGTCACGCCGAAGTCGCACCTGGCCGAGTACATCCCGATGTCGAACCAGATGCAGCACCACATGGACGCGCTCGCCGACCTGATGCAGCGGCGCACGCCGACCGCGGACGTCACGGCTCAGCAGCTGCGCGACCGCAGTTGGTGGCGCGGCCCGACCGTCTACGTCGTCATCGACGACTACGACCTGGTGTCCACTTCGAGCGGCAACCCGCTGTCGGGGCTGACGGAACTGCTGCCGTTCGCCCGTGACGTGGGCGTCCGCTTCATCATCGCGCGCTCCACGGCCGGTGCGGGGCGCGCCGGTTACGAGGCCTTCATGCAGCGCATCAAGGAACTCGGCGCGCAGGGCGTCCTGTTGGCGGGCGACCCGGCCGAGGGCGACCTCCTGGGCGGGCTGCGGCCCCGGCCGATGCCGGCGGGGCGTGGCACGTTCGTGTCGCGCAAGCGGGGGAAGCCGTTGGTTCAGGTGGGGTTGGAGGAGTAGGTGCGTTGGCGCCGACGCCGGCGCTGGTGCGTGAGCATGCGGGCTCCTCGCGGGTGCTCGTGGGTGCTCGTGGGTGCCTGTGAGTGCTCGCGAGCAGGTGAGTACGCACCTGTGAGTGCTCGCGAGCAGGTGAGTACGCGAGAGGGCCCGGACCGTGGTTCATCGGTTCGGGCCCTCTCGCGTCGCCGTCGATCCGGGCGCTGCCCTGTGCCCGGCAGGCCGAACGGGCCCTAGCAGACGCGGAGGCCGCCCGTGGCACATCTGCGGCATATCCGCCCCGCCCGCCCCTGACCGCCCAGTAGGCTGATCGCTCCGTTCGTCCGCACCTTGGAAGGGGCCCGCACACCATGGCCGACGCTCAGGAGACCCCTGAAGAGATCAAGGCCCGCAAGGAACGCGAGAAGGACGAGCTGTACGCGCTCGACATCTCCGGTGTCGAGTGGCACAGCGCGCCCGGTACGGAGCAGGACGAGGAGCGCGTCGAGATCGCGTATCTGCCGGCCGGCGCCGTGGCGATGCGGTCGTCGCTCGAGCCGGAGACCGTGCTGCGCTATACCGAGGCGGAGTGGACGGCGTTCGTGCTCGGGGCGCGGGACGGGGAGTTCGACCTGGAGCCGGCGCCGCACAACGGCGGGCTCGACGCGTAACGCGGGCACTTCGCGTAACGCGGACACTTCGCGTAACGCGGACACTTTGCGTGGAGCAAGCTGCGTCGTGCCCAGCGCTGGCAGCGTCGTCCAGCGCGGGCGGTGTCGCGTCGTCCGGTTCGGGTGCCACGAAATCGTGAACGTTCTACTACCCCTGCCCCACTATGCCCCGATCTCGACGAGCTTTCCTGTCAGACAAGTGATCGCTGAAGCTGATACGCGTACCGCGAGAGCAGGCCGCAGGGGGCAGCGACTGAGCCCGATCCGCGAGCCGACGGAGCGAGAATCCGCAGGTCACCGAGGCACTTGCGACCCCTTCTCGCTCTTGCCCCGCGCGGCTGCGACTCTTTAACTTGCTGACAAGTGAGGTAAGCGCAGGGAGAGGGAGCGCCGTGAAAGGCACCGAGCAACGCCGTCCGGTGGTCGTGCTCTACGAGCGGATCGTGGACGCCGTGCACGCGGGCACCTACCCGCCGGGCTCCGTCCTCCCCTCCGAACCGAAGCTCGCAGCCGCGTTGGGGGTCAGCCGCCCCGCCCTGCGTGAGGCGCTGCTCCTGTTGCAGGAGGACGGCCTGCTCACCGTGCGCCGCGGCGTCGGCCGGACCGTGGCCGCGAGCCCGCCCCGCCGGGGTTTCGAGCGGCTGCGACCGCTGGAGGAGCTCCTCGGCGCGTCGCAGGTGAGCCCGCTGGTGCGGGCGATGGAGGAGCCGACGGACTTCACGACCCAGCAGCTGCTGACCCCGGCCACCGCCGAACTCGCCTTCTGGGAGTCGGTGTTGACGGGTGAGGGCGCGTCGGCCGCGCACAGTCAGGAGTGGGCGGCGCCCGCGGACGTGCTCGCCGACGTCCACCCCGCGTTCGCCGAGGCACTGGCCGCGGAGCGCTCGGGCGTCACCATGCTCAGCTGCCTGATCGGCGTCTCGCGCGGCCTTCCGCTCGCCGGACACAGCGCGCTGTCGGCCACGCTGCTCGGGCGGCGCCGCGGAGAGCAGTTGGGTCGCCCCGCGGACACGGCCGCGCTGCTGGTCATCCAGTCCGTACGGGTGGGGGACGTGCCCGTACTGGCCGCCAAGTACACGCTGCCCACGGGGACACCGTCCCTGCCGGTGGTGCAGTCGCTGTAAGAGCCCGGACGAGCGCACCACACGATCGTCATGTGACCTCGTGCACTCCCCCGAGGGCAGCCCTGTCGCCGCCGCACCCGCTCCCGTACACTCTCGCCGCATGCACTTGTCTGACAACGTCACCGTCGCCGACTGGATCCGTCGCGCCCCCAAGGTCGCCCTCCACGATCACCTGGACGGCGGGCTGCGCCCCGCGACGATCATCGAGCTGGCCCGCGAGTCCGGTTACGAGGGACTGCCCTCCGAGGACCCGGTCGAACTGGCCGCCTGGTTCCGGGACGCCGCGGACTCCGGTTCGCTGGAGCGGTACCTCACCACCTTCGCCCACACCTGCGCGGTGATGCAGACCAAGGAGCAGCTGCACCGGGTCGCCGCCGAGTGCGCCGAGGACCTGGCGGCCGACGGCATCGTCTACGCCGAGGTGCGCTACGCCCCCGAGCAGCACCAGGAGCGGGGGCTGACCCTGGACGAGGTCGTGGACGCCGTCAACGAGGGCTTCCGCGAGGGCGAGCGGCGGACCGGCGGGCGCATCACCGTACGGGCGCTGCTCACCGGCATGCGGCACACGGACCGTTCCACGGAGATCGCCGAACTGACGATCGCCCACCGGGACAAGGGCGTCGCGGGCTTCGACATCGCGGGCGGCGAGATCGGCAACCCGCCGGCGCGTCACCTCGCGGCGTTCCAGCTCCTCAAGCAGGCCAACTGCCACTACACGATCCACGCCGGAGAGGCGGTCGGGCCCGAGTCGGTGCACGAGGCGCTCCAGGTCTGCGCGACCGAGCGGCTCGGCCACGGTGTGCGCGTCATCGAGGACATCGAGTTCGCCGCCGACGGCACCGCGACCCTCGGCGCCCTGGCCGCGTACGTCCGCGACAACCGCGTTCCGCTGGAGGTCTGCCCGACCTCGAACCTCCAGACCGGCATCGCCGACGGCTACAAGGCCCACCCGATCGACGACCTGCGCAGGCTCGGCTTCACGATCACGCTGAACACCGACAACCGCACGGTCTCGGGCACGACGCTGTCGGCCGAGTTCCAGCACCTGCACGAGGCGTTCGGCTACGGCCCGGAGATCCTGTACGACTTCACGCGCGCCGCCGTCGAGGCCGCGTTCCTGCCGCTGCCGGAGCGGACGCGGCTCATGGACGAGGTCATCGACCCGGCGTACGACGAGCTCGCCGGCCGGGTCTGACCCGATCCACCCTCTCCTCCCACGACGCCCACGACGCCCACGACGTCAACGACGCGCCCAACTCGCCCTCCGCCAGGATGGTTTGGCGCATGGGCCGGGTCGCCGTGTGGCAGGTCTGTCGGCGAACGGGCGGGCATGTGGACACCGCCCGCAGTCGACAGGAGCAGCAGCATGAAGATCCGTACCGCGGTCGTCTCGGCCTTCCTCGTCGCCGGCGCAGTGTTCGGCGGCGCGGGGGCGGCCGTCGCCCACGGCGGCACCGGGGCCGGAGCCTGGGGCACCGCAGTCGGCTCCCCCGGGGTCCTGTCGGGCAACGTCGTCCAGGTCCCGATCAGCATCCCCGTGAACGTCTGCGGCAACAGCATCAACGTCATCGGGCTGCTGAACCCGGCGGTGGGCAACACCTGCGTCAACGGCTGACGCCGCCCGGCGCCGACCGGAATCACCGAGGGCGCCACTCTCGTACCGCGTGCTCCTATCGCGTACGGGGGTGGCGCCTTTCCGCGCCCGCGGCCCCGGCCCGCCCCCGCGTGCCCTGCCCCCCGCTCGCCGCTCGGCCCAACTCCGTTACCCGCGAGACACCTTGACGCCCGAGGGGCGCGATGCCACGATTCCGGCGCCGTGATGTTTACGTAAACATCGATCGACGCCAGAAGCTCCGAAAGGCGATCGCATGCCCACGACACCCGCCCGCTCGCACCGCATCCGCGCCACCCGCACACCCGCGGCCCTCGCGGCGGCCGCGCTCACGATGATCTGCGCCACGACCGCGTCGGCCGCCTCCCCGCCCCCGCCCCCGCCCCCGGCGCGCTGCCTGCCGACACCACCCAGTTCAAGGGCGTCAACTGGGCTGATCCGCGCGACAACTTCGCCGACGACACGCTCCAGCTCTCCGGTCTCTCGACCTCCGACACCTACGCCCGTACGTACGCGAAGTCGACGCGCATCATCTCGGCGTTCCGCGCCAACCTCGGCGCGAATACCGTCCGGCTCCCCATCAACCCGTACACGGTGAACGGCAGTTACTGGAAGTCGTACCGTGCGGTCATCGACGCGGCGTCCGACCAGGGATTCAACGTGATCGTGTCCTACTGGGAGGGCACGGGCGCCCGGAAGGACGGCTTCATCGACGACGAAGCCGCGTACTGGCCCATGTGGAACACGGTCGTGGGCGCGTACAAGCGCGACCCTCACGTCTACTTCGAGCCCATGAACGAGCCGCACGGCTACACGGAGACGGAGTGGGCCGACATCGCGGCGAAGTGGCTGGACACGTACGCGTCGGTGCCGCGCAATCGCGTCGTCGTCAGCGGCGCGGGCTACAACGACCACGTCACGTCCGTCTGCGCCGACCCGCGCCTCGCGGGCACCTACCTCTCCCTCCACCACTACGGCTTCTGGAAGTCCTACGCCACGTACGACGAGTGGAAGTCCGACCTCAAGGAGCGCATCGGCGGCTGCGCGAGCCGCACGGTCGCGGACGAGTTCGGCGCCCCGATGACGACGGGACTCGACTACAACCTCCCGGCCCCGACCTCCGACGCCACATCCGACAACAACTTCGTCAACTACGTCCAGGCGGTCACGGACACGTTCCGCGAACTGAAGATGGGGTCGGTGTACTGGCCCGGATTGCGCACGGACGACACGTATTCGCTCCAGACGTTGACGGGTCCGACGAACCGGCCCTGGCTGGCGACGACCAACCAGTCGGGGGCGGATCGGCTGGCTTGGGGGTGGGGGCGGGGGGCCGCGGTCGGTCGCTGACGTGGCGTCATGATGTGACGTGGCGTCATGATGTGGTGAGTGGGCGGATGTTGATCGATCCGTCGATCGGTAGTGGTGTGTCACGCCTCGCGGCGGTGATCCTGTCCGTTCCCGGTCTCAGGCATGGCGAGGGTCTGCCGCACGTGAGGCCGAGAACGGGCATGATCGGCCTCACGACATGACACGACGCGACGCGACGCGACACCATGCGACGCGACGCGACACGACGCGTGTGCCCGAGCATCAACGCGCTCCTCACCACTCATGCTCGCGAGCCGGGAGGCCCCATGGAGATTTCGCTGCGCGAAGTGCGAGACGCCGACCTTCCGGTCTTCTTCGCCCAGATGAACGATCCCGAGGCGATCCGCATGGCGGCGTTCACCGCCCAAGACCCCGCCGACAGGGTCTACTTCGAGGCCCATTGGGCGCGGATCCGCCAGGATCGGGCGGTGGTGATGCGTACGGTTGTCGACGGTGATGGCGGCTTCGACGGTGGTGGCGACGGCGAGATCGTCGGGCACGCCTCCGTCTACGGCCCTCCCGAGGAACGCGAGGTCACGTACTGGATCGGGCGCCGGTACTGGGGCCGTGGGGCGGCCACGGCCGCTCTGCGCGCGCTGCTCGACCTCGTTCCGGAACGTCCGCTGCACGCCCGCGCGGCCGCCGACAACTTCGGCTCGCTCCGGATCCTGGAGAAGTGCGGGTTCGTGGTCACGGGGAGGGAGCGGGGCTTCGCGAACGGGCGGGGTGAGGCGGTCGATGAGGTGGTCTTGACCTTGCATGGCCGCGGCTGAACCCGGACCGAGGTGGGGCGGAGCTCTGTGGCCGCCCAGTCCTGCGCCCGCCGATCCAGCGAGCGGAGTCAGCCGGCGGAGCCGACACCGAAAGCCAAGCGGATGAGGGACGGAATGCCCTTCTTCGCCTCACCTGTCGCCGACAGCACGCCGAAATAGACGCGCCCATGCTCCACCTGGACCTGATACGGGTCGACCCTGGAGAAGAATGCCTCGCCCCCGGAAGGGATCGCGAAGTAGAAGTACGTGGACTGCTTTCCGGTCTTCGGATCGAGGCTCACCAGTGACACGGGTGCCACGTCGTCCGTGCCCATGGTCAGCGCCAACAACCGATCGCCGCTCATGCGCAGGGGGTACATCTTCTGGTCGTGTCCCGCGTCGAACTTCACACCGGTTTTGCCGGTGGCCAGATCGAAGGCCACGACCCAGTTCGTCTTGTCCTCGATGGACTCGAGCCGCTCCCCGCTGGTGATGAACACCTGGTCATCGCTCACCACGGCCTGTGTGCAGTCGTCCACGGCATCGCCGCTGCACGCCACTTCGTAGTGACCGCCCTCCAGGCGGATGGTCGCCCGGTACTTTCCGCCGGAGTCCAGAGAGATCAGATCCGTGATCTCCATGTCCCCCGCGCCGACCGCGATCACCGCGGGCTTGCTCGAGAGGATGGCGACGAGACCGACGCCGTCCGCGACCCGGTAGACCCACTTGGTGCGCGCGGTCCGCGGTTCCAACTCCTTGACCTGATAAAGAATCTCGGATTCCTTCTCCGGCGGATAGCAGTCATAACGCACCGTCAGTGCCTTGCCGCCGGCGAATCCACCGATCGTGCACTTCTTCGTCCGGTCCAACTGCCACAGCTGCTTGCCGGTACGCATGTCGTAACCGGCCGCCCCGACCTGCCAGTTGGTGGCGACGACCCCCTTCACCATGGCCATCGTCGTGCCCTTGGTGAAGTAGTTCTTCTTCCGCGGGATCGTGGTCTGCCACAGCTTCTTGCCGGAACTGAGCTTGATCACAGCGAGTTGGTCACACGCGTTCCCGTGCTTGGGATCTCGCATGAGCACCGCCGTACGCTCGTCCGCCGTGACGGAGGACGTGTATCCGCAGATGCCGCCGGGGAGTACGAGGCTCCAGACGACGGTTCCCCGCCCGGACGGCTCATAGGCCTTGATGCCGTACAGGGTCGTCCCCTTGGCCTTGACGAGGACCTTCTTGGTCACCCAGAGCCCTGAGGTGTCCTCCTGCTTGCCCTGCGCCAGAGTGTTGGTCTGCATGTCGGCCACGAGATGACCGGCGCGAGGTGCGGACTTCGGCAGCGACTCGACCGTCTCCCGAATGTCATCGGGGGCCTGTTCGACGGCCTTCTGCTCCGCGACGTCCTGGGACGCCCCCCTGCCCGATCCCGGCCATACGAACCAGGCTCCGAACCCCATCGCGACGACCAGCACGAGCACAAGACCGAACACCGTCCGCCTTCGCCGCCTCCTCGTCTCTGCCGCGGTCTGCTGCGACTGGGTGAAGGGGGACGGCGGCGGTCCGAATGCCATGGTTCGCTTCTGCCCTTTCGCAGGCCGGAGATAGGAGAAGGGTGGGCGCCTCCCGCGCGCGCCCACCCTCTGCTGTGTTCAGCCGAGTCCTACTGGAAGTAGCTGGCAGCCTTCTTGTCGCCCGCCATGTAGTCGCCACCGGAGGTGTGCACCGTGTGGCCGATGCCGGTCAGCGCCTGGTGGATGTCGTCGGCTTCCTTGTCCCACTTCTGGAGCTTCTCGCCGAACTTCGACTGGGCCTCGCCCGCCCAGTACTCCTGGCTGCGCACGACCAGCTGTCGGAGCTCCGCCAGGTCGGACTCGAGCGCCTTGGCCTCGTTTCCGATGGTGGTGGCTGCCATGTCCAGCCCGTCGTACTTGACTGTCAACCCGTCCGCATTGCTCGCCATGTCGGCTTACCTCGTCTCGCTCGGTCGTGTACGTGTGGTGGGGTGTTCGCTGCGCTCGGATGTGCTCTGAGACGCCGGACGTCTCAGTAGCTGCTCAGCGAGGACTGGGCGCCGTCGTTCAGGTTGATCTTGTTCATGGCCGCCCGCACCTCGTCTTCCTTGGTGTCCTTGAGGTTGCGGGTCTGCGTCATCGCGTCGATGACATCGGCCAGGATCTTGCCGATCGCCTTGAGCGACTGGTTGATCTCGATCTGCTTCTTGTCGAAGGCACTGCGCCCGATGCCCTGCCACTGACCCTCAAGGCTGTCGATCACGCCCTGAAGGTGGTGCGCACGCTTGCCGATGCCCTCGTACTTCTCAAGCATCTGCTTCTGGAGCGCGACTACTGCGGCATCTTCAAGCCTCTGCTCACCAGCCATGCTGTGCCTGCCTTCCTTGGTATGCCTCTAGTTCCAATTGCTGTGGCTCAGACCTCACTTGAGGCCGAACCGTTCCCCCGTGGTCCACCCAGGGAACACTGGCACCCCACGGTTGAAAGTCTCACTGGCTGCGCCGTGCCCTCATCACTGCGAACCCGCCGCCCCCGATCACGATCACCGCCGCAACAGCTCCGAGCGCAATCCACAACGTATTGCTGTCACTTGAAGACTTCGCTTCCGATCCTGCCGCCTCGGCCGGGACTTCTGAAGCCTCCTGCGAGGGCTGTGACGAGCCTGATGCAGAAGCGGAAGGGGAGGTCTCGGTCTTCGCGGGGCTGCCGTTCTCCTTGAGGAGGGGGTCCTGATTCGCGGCGCCGGCGCTGTAGTTGGCGTCTTCAAGTACCTTGCGTGGGCGAATGATTCCGTAGCCGAGGTACTTGCTCGGGTCGTCCTTCTTCCAGGTGCGGCTCGCCGTGTCGATCATCGAGCGCAGGACCTGGTTCGCCGTCCAGTCGGGGTGGGCGGACCAGATCAGGGCGGCGGCGCCGGAGGCGATGGCGGTTGCCGAACTGGTGCCTCCATCACGCGTGCAGTACGACTTGAACGTGGCATCGCACCAGCCAGGAATATCGATGCCGGGCGCTGCCAGGTCCACGTAGTTGCCGTACGACGAGGACTTGGAGACCGTTCCTCGCTCGTCCACCGACCCGACTCCGACCGCGTACGGATAGGCGGCCGGATAGCCGATGTGGCCCGACTTCACGCCTTCGTTGCCTGCCGCGACCATCAGCAGCTTGCCCTTGGACGCGGCGTACTTGAGCGCGGCCTCCTGGTCCGGATCGATCGTCTCGGAGCCGAACGACATGCTGAGAATGTCCGCGTCCGAGTCCGCGGCCGCCCTGATCGCCTCCGCGGGCTCCGGCGTCTTCTTCAGTTCCGCCTTGTCCTTCAGTTCGGCGAGCTGGATGCGGAAGGGCAGAACCTTGGCATCGGGTGCGAGGCCCTTGATCCCGCCGCTCGCACCTGTTCCGGCGATCAGTTCCGCCATGGTCGTGCCGTGGCCCGAGTAGTCCTGAGTCGAGTGGTACGCGACGGACGCCGGGACTTCGCTCGCAAGGACCTGCCCCTTCAAGGACGGGACCTGTGCGTTCACCCCTGTGTCGATGACCGCGATCTTGACGCCCTTACCGGTGCTGATCTTCCACATCTGGTCGGCCTGCATCGCGTCCAGGTACCACTGCTGGGACTGGGCGTCGTACGCGGCCGCGCTCGGCGCGAAGCCGACGCTCATCGCCGCCAGGGCGCCGACGACCGCCCCCACCGCGCGCACGCGTCTGCCACCGCACGCCGTGAGGAGCGAGGAACGGTCGGATCGTCGGCTGGTCCCTGACTTCATACTGCTTGTGTCCTCGTTCGGCTTCAGTTGACGACCGGCGGCACGTCGCGCCGGTTGGCGGGCAGGTGGGTGTTCACGTCCTCGACGACGTAGTCCGGACGCTCCGCGGCCTCTGTCTCTTCCTCGTTCGGCTTGCCGTTCTTGCCCGGGCCGCGCACGAGGCCGGAGCCGCCGCGCGTCATGCCGTTGCGCTCGGCCCGCGCTGCGGAGCCACGCGACGCGGGGTTGCCGGTCACCGCCTCGCGTGCCGTGCCGCCGCGATTCGTACCCGCGGGGTTCGCCCCGGTCTGCTTGGCGCCGGAGCCGTTGGAACCGGGCGCTCCGAAGACCCCCCGCTGCCCCACGCGCCCGGTGGTCGACCGGGAGTTGCCCCCAGTGGCCTCGGCGCCCATGACCGATCCGCGAGGGATGCGCGAACCGTTCTGTCCGGGCGCGCCGGTGCGCGCGTTCGTGGGACGGCCGCCGACCACGCCGTTGGACCGCCCGGCACCCGTCGTCGGTCCGCCGGCCGTCCGCGGCGTCGAACCCGCGGCGCGTGGCGTTCCGCCCGAGATGCCGCGGCCCATCGGCGAAGCAGCCTTCCCGCCGGCTGTCCCGCCGCGGGCGGTCGACGCCGCCCTGCCCATCTCGCCCGCACCGCCACGGCCCATGGACCGGGCCGCACTCTGGTTGCCCGTACCGGACGGGCCTCCGGACCGGCCTTGAGCCGACAGCGGCGAACGCGTCCCTGCCGGGCCGACGTTGCGGCCGGTCGTGCCGCCCGTCATCGGAGGTACGTAACCGTTGCCGAACCCGTTGGCCGACGGGCCCGTGAGGTTCGGACCGCCGGAGACCGGAGCGGGCCCGGTCGTCGGCGACGGCGCGGTGGGCGACGGCAGCGTGCCGACGCTGTCGATCTCCGTACCGACGGCGCGGTCCGGAAACGTGATGGTGCCTTCCGCGTGCTTGGCGGGCGGCGTGGTCGTAGCCGTAGCCGAATCGCTGACCTGCGGATGGCCGACCGCCACCTGCGAGACGTGGTGGGAGCCGCTGGTGGCGGTCCCGGTGGACGTGCCGGTCCCGGTCTCTCCGGGAGAGCGGGTGTGGCCGGCAGGCTTCGGCACCCCCACATCAGGCATCGCCTCAAGCTTCGGCGGGTTCTGCTGCAACGTCTCCAGCTGCTCCGCGGAGACGACGTAGTACGACGAGAGGCGGTTCATCTGGTTGATCGCCTCTTGGCGGTCCTTCTCCACCTTGACCGCGGCCGCGTAGTCGTCGTTTCCCTCGACCTGCTTGACCGCCGGAAGCTGCTCGGGCCGCTGCCCGGCGTTGGGCCTGGTGTCCCGCGGCGGCATCGCGCTGCGTACGGACGCCAACCCCGCGGAGGCCGCGCTGAGTTGGTCGCCGGCCGTGCCCGCGTACGTACTGAGCTGCTCGGCGTACACGACCAGCTTCCCGCCGAAGTCGCGGAAGCTGTCGCCGGACTCACCGACCCAGTGGACCTTGGTGATGTGGCCGTCCAGCTCGGAGGCCGCGGCCTTGATGGCATCGCGGGCGTCCCACAGGGCCGAGCCTGAGGTCTCGAGGTCCTCGGGGTTCGTCTGGTGGACCATGTCGAGCATGGTGTTGAGGTCGTGGTCCTCGAAGTCCGACTTGCGCGCCGCGAGTGCCTGGCCGACCGGGGTGGCGCCGACGGCGGCACGGAAGATTCCGTTGACCCAGCCGCCGCCCTTGTTGTTGTCCTCGACGTCGTGGGCGAAGTTCGTGAAGGAGTTCTGCTGGGCGACCCGCTCGTGGTCCGCCTCGTGATTCTTGTCGGTCATGGTCAGAACCCACCGCCGGTCTTCGCGTCGTTGGTGCGCCGAGTGCCCTCACGCTTCTCGTCCTGATGCTGCTGGAGCTCGGAGACCTGCGTCTGGATCTGCCAGAACCGCCGCCGCTGCTCTTCTTCGAGATTGTCGAAGCCGCGGTGCGCTCCCTGCACGGCGATACCGATCGCCTCGATCTGCAGCTTGAGCGTCTTCGACAGCGTGACCAGCTGGCCGTGCACCGAGTGGTAGGCGGTGAACAGGGACTCGGCCTCGGGGAATGCCTGCGCGCCCTCGTTGTGCAGGGACGACTTGTTGATGGTCTGCGCGTCCACCTTGGTCGGGTTTCCGGCCGAGGCCTCCAGGTCCCGCAGCACGGTCGCCACGCGCTTCTGGAACGTGGTCAACGCCTCGTTCGTGACCTCCAGGTTCGCCGCCCTCGCCGCCGACGGTCCCCCCACCATGTCTGCTGGAAGCACGACGTCTTCCTCCCCGTTTCCCCGTACACCCGACTCGTCCGAAACGGACCGTCCACCGGTCCCCATCGCCACGCGATCGCAAAGCTGGTCGCGCCTTACAACGCTTTTACCACTGTAGTCATCCTGTACATCTGCTCCAACCGAGCTTCTGCGTCAACTCCGCTACAGGGCGGCCCCGAGGATGTAGATCTTTAGCGTGAATCCGGGCAATTCTCCGTGCCCGTAGGACCTCCGAGACAAGCGCCTGCCGTCGGCACCCGCGCGCCCGCATGACCTCACGCGGGAGGAAACGGGCATTCCGGCCGATGCTCCCGCGAAGCCTTTACGGAATATCCACGAACAGGCCCCGGCCATCCGAAGTCCACTTCTGTGAACATCTTTACGGGTTGCTAGCTTGACCGGAAGCAATGCGTCCAGCGGGCGCCGCCGGCACATCGAACGCGGGGGAAGGATCGTCCATGGCATGGGATGAGTGGGAGCAGCTGAAGGCGGACGCCGCCGACCGGCAGTCGACTCGCATGCAGTTGAACCAGCTCGACCCGGGGGACGGCGGCGGCAGCGCCTCGCTGCCCGGCCAGACCGGCGATCTCAAGGTGCGCAACGGCGACCTCGCCAAGATCGGCAGCCAGGCCCACACCCTGTACGACAACCTGTGGGACAAGGCCCGCGTGGCCATCCCCAGCAGCGACAAAGCCGCCGGCGATCTGAGCGGGCAGGGCTTCGCGCTCGGGAGCGGCCTCAAGCACGTATCGAACAGGTGGGACGAGCAGCTGAAGTCCCTGATGGACGCGTGCGCCCACATCTCGAACCACATGCAGGTCACCAAGAAGGTCCATGCCGGTGACGAGCACTACATCCAGAGGCAGATGAGCAGCATCGACGCCCTGGACGCCGGGTTCGACGAGCGGGCCGGGGCGCCGGGCGAGAAGAACCCTGCCTACGACCCGCCGAAGAAGAAGTAGCGCGACAGAGACGTACAGGAGAAACGAATACTCATGGATCTCGACGCGCTGCGCTTCGCCAACTTCAAGACTCTCGACGACGCGGTCGCCGACTGGAGCCTGCTGGTACGTCATCTCTCGGACCTGAAGAAGCAGGCCGAGGAAGGGCTGCACAAAGCCGCCAATACGGCCGACTGGTCGGGGCTGAACGCACAGGTCACAAAGGAGTTCGTCGGCAAGACCGCCGGCGAGTTCGCCGACGCCCACACGCAGGCCAACACCATCCACAAGATCCTCAGCGACACTCAGGGCGAGTTGAAGCAGTACAAGAAGGATCTTGAGGACGCGATCTCCCGCGGGCTCAAGAAGAACCTGACCGTCACCAGCACCGGTGGTCACGGCTTCACCGTCACCATGAACATCCACCCGGACCGGGCCGCCAAGGGGACCACCGTCCCCGAACACAGCGAGAGTGATGTCACCGCGCTTCGCGACGAGGTCCAGCGCATTCTCGACAAAGCCTCGGAGAGCGACAATTCGGCATCCAAGGTGCTGACCGCCATCGCCGACCAGGCGCAGATGGGCTTCGCCGACGCCGACTACAAGGATCGTGACTCCGCGGCGGAGGCGGTGAAAGCCGCCGAGGATCTCTCGAAGATCGCGGCGAAGAACCCGAAGGACCTCACACCCGCGGACTTCGACAAGATCAACGCGGGTCTGGAGAAGTACAAGGACGACCCGCTGTTCGCCGAGCGGTTCGCCACCCAGCTCGGGCCGAAGAAGACGCTCGAGTTCTGGGAGGGCATCAACGACCCGCACGTGAACCCGAACGTGGGCCGTGAACGCCTCGACAAGCTCGACGACCTCCAGCGCAACCTCGGCCTGACGCTCGCCACCGCCACCCGGAGCGACTCCGCCGACATGACCAGCTGGAAGGGCAACATGATCAAGATGGGCGATCAGACGATCGGCCCCAACAGCCTTGGTCCCAGCGGGTTCCAGGTCATGAGCAACCTGATGCGCACGGGCGACTACGACGACGACTTCCTCAAGAGCTACGGCACCAAGCTCATGGAGACCGAGCGCAAGCTCACGCGTGACGGCGAGATGGACAACCGCACGTGGATGCGGTCGATGAACACTCCTTGGCTCAACCGCATCGGTGACGACAGCGGATCCGACCCCCTCACCGGATATCTCAAGGGGCTCTCCAACTCCCCCGATGCGGCTGCCGACTTCTTCAACGAGGAATACCTGCCCAAGGACGACGACCACAAGGAAGCGGTCAGCAACTTCAAGTACCTCTTCGAGGACCGGAAGTGGCCCGAGGAGACCGATCTCCACGGTGACGACCTGCACACCGGACAGAACAACCTGGCGCTGGCCCTGGAAGCCGCCACGACCGGGCATCCGGCGGGTGAGCTGCCGACGCTGGACACGCCCGCGCACACCGCCGATCAGGCGAAGCTGTTCAACGCCATCGTCTCCTCCATCGGGGACGATCCGGAACGGCTGACCGGCAACAGCTACATGTCCGACAGCATGGGGCAGATCGCCTCCGAGTACCTGCCGGACATCAACCGGGCGACGACGGATGTGTCACGGGACTCGAGCGACTGGGGCGAGATCGAGAATCTCTATCCCATCGACGGCGCGGACTCCGAGGTGAACCACAGGGACGTGACCAAGTTCCTCTTCGCCGTGGGCCAGAACCCCGAGGGCTACGCTGCCGTCGAAGTGGGCCAGGAGGCCTACATGTCCAAGCTCATGGCGCATCATCTCGACCCCGACCTCCCCGCGGACCAGCGTTTCTCGAACGACCAGGAGACCACGGTCAAGTACATTGCCGAGCGGTCCGGAGAGGTCTCCGGCACGCTCGGCCTCGGGCGTCAGGAAGAGCTGGCGAAGCCTGCCGGTGACGAGGACAAGGACTTCGACTACGGCGTCTCGCAGCGGAAGAACATCATCTCGGGCACCGTCGGCACGGTCGTGGGCGTCGGAACGTCCTTTGTCGCGACTCCCTGGGTGGGCGCGGCCGTTGGCGGCGCGGCCGGCACGGCCACGAGCGCGGTGCTCGAAGGCGTCTTCAAGGATGCGGAAGGACACGCGCTGGAGAAGGCCTCGGACGAGATGGGCAGCCGCTGGCAGGCCGGCCTGTCACGGAACAACGAATACGTTGCCCTCGGCGCCCAGACGGCGGCAAACGAGTACCACTTGAAGAACACCGACGACATCGGCACCTGGGCCCGCGAGGGATCGCGCCAGGGCTATATCAACGCCCGGTCCATTCTCGATGGTCAGGCTCCGGGTAGCACCACCCACTGACCTTCAGCCACACCTGTGAGAGTCCAATGAACCCCATCTCGATGTCATGTCGCGGTCGACGCGCGAGACTCGTCGTCGCCCTGCCCGCTCTGCTTGTCGCGCTCACGTCGTGCACCGGCGACGAGGAGCAGCGCGAGTACGCCACGCCGAAGTCGCTGTGTGGTTCGCGGATCGACTCCGACGAGCTCGCGAAGTTCCTCCCGCCGGGCGAGGAGGTCTCGGTGAAGGCCACGGCGGACACCTCCAAAGCCAGTCGGTGCGCTGTCTCCGTGGACGGCAAGCGCATCGTCTTCACCGCTCAGGAGTGGTGGAACGACATGTCGGTGCTGAACTTCGCCCTGGGCATGACGGACGCGAAGCTCGATCACCGGACCGACGACGGGCGTTTCGTCTACTCGGAGAACCAGGCGTTCGGCAAGACCGAGGGCTGTCGGAACAGCGAGCACGCCGATCAGGTCCTCTATACCGCCATTCAGGCCACCGGGTCCGATCACAAGGACGCGGCGGCCATGAAGAGGCTCATCTCGGACTACACGAAGGACGTCGAGGAGTCGAAGAGCTGCCGGTGACGGTGACGCTCGCGGGCGTCAGCTCGCCGCGGGCGAGGGGGTCTGGTCGGCCTGGATGTCGAAGTCGACGTTCTTGCCTTCCACCTTGGAGACCTTGACGGTGATGCCCAGGGTGCTGCCGTCGCTCGCGGTGAGCGTGCAGCGCGTGGTGGTGCCGACCTTGCCTTCGAGGTCCTCGGGGCAGGTGATGTCCGGCTCGGGCTGTCCCGTCGTCTTGGCGAGCTGCTCGGCGACCGTGTCGGCCAGCTTGCTCTTGGACACCTTCGGGTCGGTGCTGCCCACGCTGACCGAGCCCGAGCAGCCGACGAGGAGCGTGCCCACCGCTACGGCGGAGAGGGCGCAGGTGGCAGCGGCGAGACGGGACTTGATCATGGTGGTTCCATTCCTGATGGTCAGGGAGGCGGGACGCCGAAAGGGAGAAGCGGAGGCCGAGGCGCTCCGGCTCATCGGGGCGGTCAGCATATGGCGCATACGGGGACCACGCCTGGGGTGTTTCGTCGCCTGTCCGGCACATCGCCATACTCCATGGACTCTTCGCTTCAGCAACAGACGATCTTCACCGTCAACTGCCGCGACTGAGCTCAGTTCACAGGAGTACATGGCGTCCGCAGTAATCTCGCCCCATGGAGCAGCTGGTAGGGATCCTGGCGAAGGTCTTCCTCTTCGCTTTCATCATCGGAATGTTCACCCTGGTCATCAGGGCATTCATGCGCAGCAGCCAAGAGGACAAGCGGATGCGCAGGGGGTGGACGGAGCTCGAGCAGGTGGCCGCGGAGCGCGGCTGGACGCATGAACGCCGTGCGGCCGGGCGGGCCACCGAATACTGCGGTGTGGGCCCCATGCCGGGCAGCGGCTCCAACCTGACCGCGTGGCACTACACCACCGGGGAGTTCCGAGGCCGTTCGTTCAAGTGTTTTGAGTACCGGTACTCGAACCCGCTCTCGGGCAGCAGCCAGGTCGGAGAGAGCAGGAAGCTCACGATCGAGTCGGTGTTCCTTGTCTCGGCTCCTGGTACGGCGCCGTACCTGAACCTGAGGCGGCCGGGCACGTTCGACAGGATGATGGGCCGAGGGCCCAGGAAACTGCTCGGTGTTCCGGAATTCGACGCCAAGTTCCGATTCGACACGCATGACGAGGATTTCGCCAGGAGCGTCCTGAGCGACGACTTCCGGGCCTTCCTTCTGTCCGATCAGCGCGCCAGGAAGAATCCCCTTCGAGTGCGCGACGACGAGTTGTTCACCTGGTACACCGGAACTCTTTCGCCGCAGGCGCTCGAAGACCGCCTCGACTACCTGTGCGACGTACTCGACCACATGCCTGAGCAGGCCTGGGTGGCGCTCTGACAAAGAAGAATGCCCCTTACCCGGCGTGAAAGCCTGCCAAGGTAAGGGGCACTTCGCCCAGAGGGTCGGCCTGCCGCTCCGAGCCGTGCTGGCTCAATCGTGGTGTGCTCGCCCCCGGGTACGACGCTCCTCATCGATCTCTGCCTTCTGCTCCCACAAGTACGTGCGGGCAGCGGCTTCTTGATTCTTCCGCTCCTCCGGCGAAAGTTGATCGAACTCCCGCCACCCCTGCTTCATCCGCTCGCCCAGCGCTTCCGCGTACGCAGGAATGCGTGCGGCCTCACGGAGGCCGACCCGGCCGCTGAGCACCTCGCGCGCCATCTCGCGCAACGGGTCGTCAGGGGCTCGGCCGTCAGCCAATCTTTGCAGGCTCTTGCGGAGGGCTCGGGCACGAGCCCGGTCGCCGCACGTGTTGAAGGTGTCCAGGATCGCTCCTTGGGACAACTCTTCGGGTTTGCTCGGCGCTTTGAGGAGGGTCGCCGGCTCGATGACGTCAGTGAAATTGACCATACGGTCGTCCATCTCTCGCTGATTCCAGAACCTGCCGAACCCTGTCCAGCGCGGCGTTCACCGTCTGGACCGTGGCCGCGTGCGTCGTGAGGAAGAGATTCAGCAGTCCCTGATCCGAGATACCGATGCCGGTGTGCTTACCGCAATGGTTCTTGAGTTCGGCGGCCTCTTCCGCCGCTCGACCGACTTGTCGAGCGAACCTATCGAGATCCGAGGGAGTCACCTTCAACGCCACCCGTAGACCTCCATTTCGATCGTCACAGTCCGGCCCCTTCGTCAACTCGCCTCGCTCGCCACGCTGTTCACTCGCACGGTGCATGGTGGCGGTACGCAGGGAGAAACGAGCAAACAGGCTTTGAGGCGGCGATAGGGTGCCCGCCGTGACCGAGAACAGGAGCGGCAGGCTCCGCGGCAGTGAGTCCCTGGACGACCGTGTGAACGCGATGGCCGCGACCGATGACCGCGCGCGGCGTCTCTTCTCCGGTCTTACCGTCCTCTTCGCCGCGTTGCTCGGCCTCGGCTCAGTGGTGTTGCTGGCTCGTGGGCTGAGCGGTGCAGGGCCTCACTACAGCGGCTCGCAGATGGTCGTGGCGGGGGTCGGTGTCGGTGTGGCCGGCGCGGCGCTCGTCGTCCGGGCGCGTCGGGACGCGAGTTGGACGTTGCTGGGGGGCGCGTGCGGGGCATGTGTCGCGTGGCTGGCCGTGGGTGCCGCTCTGGGAAGGATGTAGAGGTTGAGCTGCCCCGGCATACAGCAGGGGAGGTCGATGCCACCGGGGACGAGCGGCCGGGCTGCCTGTCCATCGGGGCCGTCTTGGCGGCAGGGACGCCCGGTGGTGCCGTTCAGCAGGTGGTGAGGTGCGGCGGTCGCCGCGCAGGGGCCCGGCGGGGAGCGGCCTCAGCACTTCCCGTTCCGCGACGTAACCGTCAAGCGGTACGCGAGTTGCTTGTACTTGTCGCTGCTCTCGGCGCCCGCGAGGCCCGGCGGCGTGTGGTCCTGCTTCTTGTAGCGGGCGCGCTCGACGTGCAGGCAGTACGCGTGGTCGGTGCCGTCCGCCTCGACCGTGAAGTCGCCGTCGGTGGACGGGTCTGCGGAGGTCGGCGTGGCGGTCACTCCGGACTGTGGTGCGCCGCCGCCTCCGTAGCGGATGACCGTGTCCTCGATCAGCGTCGCGTAGTCGTCGAAGGAAGGGGTGTCGCCCGTCAGGTTGCTGACGCGGTACCAGTAGCCGTCCAGGTCGTCCGTCGACCGCGTGACCGCGTTCGTCAGCTCGTCGTCGCTCCACTCGCCGTCGCCGTCCATCGCCGTCAACTGCGCGCCCTGCCAGACGCAGAGCGCCGCCATCGTCAGGAGCAGCACCCGCGCCACCACGAAGGCCGCCGTGGGCAGTTCGTCGCCCGAGGGGTGCGTACGGCGGCGTAGCGAGCGGATCCAGTCCGCCCTGACGCAGGCCATCGCCACCACCACCGCCGCCAGGGCGAAGCAGGCGATCGCCGGGCCGGTCACGGGCGGGCCTTGCGGCGGCGGGCGTCGCGGACCGCGACCGCCGTGCCCATGAGGCCGACGACCAGCACGATCGCGCCGAGCGCCGCGTACGTGCCCAGGCGGGCGTTGCGTTCGTCGGCCGTCTCGCCGAAGTGGGCCTGCGGGACCATCGGGGCCTGCGCCTGGGGGCCCGCCTCGTGCGGGGAGGGGGACTCGACGGGGTGGTCGTCGTCGGTCAGGGCGGCCACCGGGTCGATCACGCCCCAGCCCACGTACGCGTCCTTGCCGGGCACCGAGCGCTCCGCGGTCTGTTCGATCTGGGCGACGATCTGGGCCGCGGTCCAGTCGGCGTGCTTCTCCTTCAGGAGGGCCGCGACGCCCGCGACGTACGGGGCCGAGAAGCTCGTACCGCTGTCGGCGCACTGGCCGCCCATCGGGACCGTGGAGACCATGTCGACGCCGGGGGCGGCCACGCCGACCCAGTCGCCGGCCTGGGAGAAGGCGGCGCGTTCGTTGTTGCGGTCGGAGGCCGCGACGGCGAGGACGCCGGGGTACGACGCCGGGTAGGTGCGGCCCGCCTTGCCGCCCATGCCGTCGTTGCCCGCGGAGGCGACGACGACGATCTCCTTGGCCAGGGCCGCGTTCACGGCCTGCTGGAGTCGGGGGGTCGGCTTCGCCGCGTTCGACGTGTCCTGGGAGATGTTGATGACGTCGGCGCCCTTGGCGACGGCGTGGTCGATCGCGTCGGCGAGGGTCTCCGCGGTACCGGTGCCCTCGGCGTCGTTCTGCTTGATCGGGATGATCTTCGCGTCGGGGGCCAGGCCCTCGAACCCGGTGCCGTCGGCCTTGCGGGCGGCGATGATGCCGGCGACGCGCGTGCCGTGGCCGACGGTGTCCGTCGTGCCGTACGCGTTGCCCCAGTCCTCGATCTTCTCGCCCTTCTTGTTCTTCTTGGGGAGGAGGTTGGCGCCGCTGCTCTTCTCGACGGCCGCCGCGAGCTGCTTGTTGTTGGTGGCGACGCCGGTGTCGATGACCGCGACCTGCACATTCTTGCCGGTCGCCTCCTGCCACAGCTCGTCGAGGTTGACGCGCTGGAGCGCCCAGGGGCGGCCTTTGTACGTGGTCTTGCCGAACTCGCACTGGTCGGCCGCGGCGGCCGGGGCCGCGGGCAGCAGGAAGGTGGTCGTCAGCGTGGCGGTCGCGGTGAGGGCGGTCGCCGCGGCGATCAGCGCCGGCCTGCGGATCCCGCGCGCCCCGGCGTCCTCGACTCGGCCGGTGTGTCGCATCAGTTGTCGCGTGAGTCGTCGCGTCAGTCGTGGCATCAGTCGGTCCCCCGTACGCCTACGAACCCTGCGGCTGGCTGGCCGCGCCGATCGACAGACGCGGGCCCGTGGGCAGGAGCTTCGCCCACTCCAGCGGGATGTCGGTCGTGGGCGTGTTCTCGTATCCCAGGCGGGTCTGCGCGATCTTCGCCTCCTGGAGGAGCTCCTTCTGCTGCTTCTCCGAGAGGCCGACGCCCTTGTCGTTCGCGTCGCCGTCGCTGTTGGACTGGAGCGCGTACCGCAGGCCGGTGTCGGTGACCAGGAAGGTGCCGCCGGAGTCGTCCGTGCCCTGGACCTGGCGGAAGAGCTGGCCCGAGCCAGGGGTGACGTAGGTGCTGGAGGAGCCGGTGGCCAGCGGCACCGGGAAGTCGTCGCCCGCCCAGGTGCTGAGCGTGGTGGCGTTGCTCGCTCCGACGCCGCGCAGGGTGTTGCAGATGACGTTGCGGCCGTGGGTCGTGGCGCTCGCGTCGTTGACGGTCTTCGCCGCCTGCGTGGGCCAGTGCTTGTCGTCGGCGAAGCTGCCGTCGGTGACGATCTGGCCGAGCGACACCTTCTGGGCCTCACTGCTCGGGTTGACGGCGGAGAGGTCCTTGGAGGCGAGCAGGAGCTGCGCCGTGAAGGGGGTGACCGTGGCGATGCGGTCCGCGAGGACCACGTAGTACTGCACACCGTTGGTGGCGTTCTCGGTGACCAGGACCTTGCCGACCTTGTTGGTGGCCGCGTCCAGCGAACCGTTGTTGCGCGAGGGGGTGTTGGCGGTGGCGCCGACCGACGGGAAGGAGACGGCGGTGCCGTTGTGCAGCGTGGCCAGCCACTCGTCGGAGACCTTCTGCGGCGTGCGGTTGGCGGCGTCGAGGGCGCGCAGCAGCTGCTGCTTCTCGATGTCGTCCGAGGCGGCCAGCGCGTACTTGGTGCCGCGCGCGTCGACGACGTACTCCTTCTTGGCCTTGTCGTCGGAGATCACGTACATCAGCTCGCCGCCGGTGAGCCGGTTCGTGTTGTCGGTCTGCTTGCGGTCGTCCTTGCCGAGCACGAACGTCGCCTGCTGGACCTCGCCGCCGCTGGTGGGCCGCTCGCACACCATCCAGCGCTTGGCGGCGGCGGCTTCCTTGGCGGAGGGCAGACGGTCGGGGGCGTACGGGATGCCGACGGTGACACCGTGCGGGATCTTGCCGCTGTCGAGCACCGACTCCTCGACGGTCATCACGCTGTCCTGGTGGCCGTCCCCGAGCAGGAGCTTGGCGGAGGCCATGTTGAGGACCGGGTGCAGCTGGGCCTGGCGCTTCTTGCCCTTCTTCTCGCCGGCCTCCATGATCACGTAACGCGTCGTGGACTTGCTCGCCACGATGACGTTCGCGTACGGCGTCTTCCAGCCCTTGGGTGCCGTGGGGCTGAAGAGGCCGATGCCGCCGAAGACCGCGAGGACCACCACGCCGACGATCGTGCCGGGCAGCACCGCCCGCAGCGGCCTCGGCGCTCCCTCCTCCGAGCCCGAAGGAGAGGGCTGGAGGAAGGACGCCAGGGTGCGGCGCTTCGCGAAGGTGTAGGCGTTGAGTTCGTCCCGCCGTGATGCCATCTGTGTCCGCTCTCTCCCCGTGCGGAGCCATGGGGGCAGCTTCCCGCTCCCCCGTCTTTCGGTGACTGTGGTGCCCCGGTGCGCTGCGCGACTGCCGTGGCTGTCAGACCCGGCCCCTACTATGCCTGTTGCGACGTTGTGCGTGTGGCACGGGTAGGGTGCTGAGGCTTTCCAACGAAGACTGAACGAGGACTGCACGAGGACCGTGAAGCCTTCTATGGGGCCTTTGCGTATGGGATTTCGGGAGAGTTCGGGGGGTTTTGAGTGATGGCTTCCGCAACGCGGACTCGATCGCGGTCGCAATCGGGTTCACGGTCGAGATCACGATCGGGTGACCCCTCTCAGCAGGGCTCCCCGCCCCCTTCACAGATGTCACACATTCCTGCACAGAATTCCCGTACGGGAAATGCGCAGGCCCCCTATCGCGGTCCCGTTTCCCCGCATCTGAAGTCGCGTTCCGGACGCGGCGGTTCCTTCGGTGTGCAGCGGCTCGTGATGATCGAGCTGGCCGGCGCGCTCGTCGTGGTCGGCTGGGTGATCGGCACGGTCGCGCTCATCGCCACGGGTGCCGTCGCCGCCCTCCTTCTGCTCCTCGCTCTCGTACGACGCCGGGGGCGTTCCCTGCCGGAGTGGCTGGGCACCGTCCTCGCGCTGCGCTCCCGCCGCCGGCGCGCGGCGAGCACGCCGGTGCCGCCGGGGACCGAGCCGGGTCTGGCGCCCGCCGTGGAGTGCGACCCGAGCCTGCGCACGTACAGCCTCAACCGCGGTGACGACCGGGACCAGCGTCCGGTGGGCATGGTCGGTGACGGCGGGTTCCTGACCGCGGTCCTCCAGGTCGAGTCGGACGCGACCGCGCTGCGCGCCGAGCGCAGCCGCCGCCCGCTGCCCGTCGCGATCGTCCGGGACGCGCTCGAGGTGGACGACATCACGCTGGAGTCCGCGCAGGTCGTGCTGCACACGCAGCCCGCGCCCGCCCTGCACCTGCCCCAGCAGTCGGTGGCGGTCAGCAACTACGCGCCGTTGCAGGCGCAGACCGGTTCGCCCGCGGTGCGCATCACCTGGATCGCACTGAAGCTCGACCCCGAGCTCTGCCCGGAGGCCGTCGCCGCGCGCGGTGGCGGCGTGGTCGGGGCGCAGAAGTGCCTGGCGCGGGTCGCCGAGCACCTGTCCAGCCGGCTGAGCGGTGCCGGGTTCCGGGCGAGCGTGCTCACCGAGGAGGAGCTCGTCGCCGCGGTCGCCACGTCCGCGTGCGCGAACCCGATGGTGACCGCGCAGGCCGGGCGCAGCGAGGCGCCGCAGCGGCGGACCGAGGAGGAGGGCCGCAGCTGGCGCTGCGACAACCGCCGCCACACCACGTACTGGGTGCGCCGCTGGCCCCAACTGGGCGCGGACACTGTTCAGTTGCCCCAGCTCGTCGCGCAGCTGACCACGGTTCCCGCGCTGGCGACGACCTTCAGCCTGACTCTCGCCAAGGGCGACCAGCAGGATGTGACCATGACCGGCCACATGCGCATCACCGGCCGCAGCGACAGCGAGCTGACCACCGCGCGGCGCGATCTGGAGCGGGCCGCGCGCCAGGTGCGGACCGGCCTCGTGCGGCTCGACCGTGAACAACTGCCCGGCGTTCTGGCCACGTTGCCGCTCGGAGGTGCCCGCTGATGGCCATGACGACCCAGGTCACCGAGTTCGGCGAGCGGCTGCGCACCGGCTTCGGGCTGCTCGGCCCGCGCCACGCGCGGCACTCGCTCTCCGTCGAGCAGATGGACGCGCTGGCGCTGCCCATCGGCGACGACGGCGTGGTCGTCGGCGTGGACGCCGAGGGCCAGCCCGCCGTCATGGGCATCAACCGCCCCACCCCGTACGACATCGTGCTCATCGGCGGTCTGTGGACCGCGCAGGTGCTCGCCCTCCGGGCGGCCGCGACGGGGGCGCGGGTCGCCGTCGAGACGGGTCGCGCGCAGCAGTGGGCGCAGCTCGTGCAGGCGGTCGGCGGCGGGCAGTCCGGGATGACCGTGCACGACGTGGGGCGGGTGCCGCCGCAGGGCGCCTCGGCCGGCGGTCCGGTGCTCGTCATCCGCGACTGCGGCATGCGGCCGCCGCGCGGGCGGGTCGCCTCGGCGCCCTGGCAGTCCGTCCTGACGCTGCTGCCGTACCTGAGCCCGGTCGCGCCGCGCCTGATGCGGCAGGCCCGTCTGGTGGGCGTACAGCGGGTGTCGCCGGACGAGGCGACCGAGATCGGGCGCGTCATAGGGCTGCCGCGCGGGGAGTACGAGTCGCTGCCGACGCTCGCCGACGGCGTGACGCTGTGGTGCACCGACCGCGACCGCCAGTACGTGATGACGCAGGCGACGGACGCCGAGAACGGCTTGCTGGGTACCGCGCGCCGGATGGACTGAGGGAACTCCGTTGCCTTCACGGGCGATTCGGGCATTTGCGGTCAAGTGGCCATGCTCGTTCGTCACGTTTTGGTGTACGTCCGCCTCGGTCCCGGCACTCCGGGCCCCACGTGACGCAGCGGACAGCCGGGACGGGGTGGATGGGCCTGCCGTGCACCCGGTTTTCGTGATTAGGCTGGGGTTGAACGTGTTGCGGGCACCCTTGTACGGGTGGGCGCGTACGGCGGCAGGTGCTCGACCACACCAGGAGGCATTGTGAACAGCGATCGGGACGGAATCCGCGGGGGCTGGGATTCACCCGCCGATGATCAGTCCGACGCGGAGTCCAGTGTCGAGATGACGGGCGAGTTCACCATCGACTACGCCCCTCCGGCCTGGTACACGCAGAACGCGGCGGCGAGCACGCCCGAGCCGCCCGCACCGGCTCCGGTTCCGGCCCCGCCCGCTCCGGTTCCGCCGGCTCCCGCGCCGGTCGCCCCGCCCGCGCCCCAGGCCGCGTCCGACGTCAGCTCCGACTCCGGCTCCGGCAACGGGGACTTGGAGAGCGGCGCCACGATGAAGTTCTCCGCGGCCGCGCTGAAGCGGGAGTTCGCGGAACTGTCGGCGCTCGGCGAGCAGCAGCCCGAGCAGGGCAGCACGCAGGAGCACGAGCACGGGAACGCGCAGGGGAACGCGCAGGGCGACGAGCACAAGGACGAGCAGCCGGCCCCGCAGGCGGACGTGACGCCCGCCGAGGGCGACGCCGAGACGCCACGCTCCTGGGTCGACGCCCACAGCACGCAGGGCGACGCCCCCACCGGCGGCTCGGACGACGGGGACTTCGCGCTGCGCGCGGCGGACACGAGCGCCGGTACCGGTACGGACACGGGCACGGGCACGGGAGCAGACCCGGGTACGGGCACCGACACGAGCAGCGGTGCTGACAGCGGCGCCCCCACGAGCACGGGCCTCGACGCAGGCGTCGACCCGGTCGCCGGCAGCGACGCCGCGAACACCGGCGAGGCTCCCGCGCTCCCGGATGCCTTCGTGACCCCGACGTCTCCCGAGGCCCCTGAGTCTCCCGAGCTCCCCGAGCCGGCCGTCGTCGCCGAGACCGCCGGCACGGACGGCTCGGATCAGGCGGAGTCCGCGCCCGACGCCCCCGTCGTACCGGACGCGCCCGCCGCCTGGACTCCCCGCCCGCCCCGGAAGGCGGGGTCCCGCCGCTGCCCCCGGCGTTCCAGCCGGCCGCGCCGCCCGCCGCCCAGCAGTGGACCGAGCCGGCTCCCGGCCAGCAGCCCCGGCCGCTCCGGTGGCCCCCGCCGCCCCGGTCGCCCCCGCCGCGCCGGAAGCATGGCCCGCGCAGCCCCCGGCGGCCGCACAGCACCAGCCTCCGGCCCCGGCGCAGGGCGGCTACGGCTTCCCGCAGCAGCAGGCTCAGCCCCAGCCGGGCGGTGGCTACGGCTTCCCCAGCCTCAGCCGCAGGCGCAGCCCCGGCCCCGATCGCGGCACCGGGTCAGCCCATCGCCCCCAACCCCCTGCCCCGCAAGGCGGTTACGGCTTCCCGCAGCAGCAGCCCCGGCTCAGCCGCAGCCGCAGCCGCAGCCGCAGGCACATCCCCCGCCCCCCAGGGCGGCTACGGCTTCCCCAGCAGCAGCCTCAGGCCCAGCCCCAGCCGCACCCGCAGCCCCCATGCAGGCTCAGCCGCAGCCCGGCGCCCCCAACCCCCTGCCCCGCGAGGCGGTTACGGGTTCCCCCAGCAGCAGGGCCAGGCCCAACCGCAGCCCCCGGCCCAGGGTCAGGGTCAGGGTCCGTACCCGCAGCCGCCCGCGGCCGCGCAGCCCGCCCCGGCCGCCGACCCCCGTACCGGCGCCGCCTGGCCGCAGCCCATACAGCACGACCAGCGCCAGCCCACGAACGTCGGCGGCGCACCGCTCGGCTACACCGCGGCCGTCGAGCTGTCGGCCGACCGGCTGCTCAACAACAAGAAGCAGAAGGCGAAGAGCAGCCGCCCCGGCGGCGGCAACAACCGCTTCAAGCTCGGCGGCAAGAAGGAAGAGGCCGAGCGGCAGCGGAAGCTGGACCTGATCCGCACGCCGGTCCTGTCCTGCTACCGCATCGCCGTGATCAGCCTCAAGGGCGGTGTGGGCAAGACGACCACGACCACCGCGCTCGGCTCGACCCTGGCCACCGAGCGCCAGGACAAGATCCTCGCGATCGACGCCAACCCGGACGCGGGCACCCTCGGCCGCCGCGTGCGCCGGGAGACCGGCGCGACCATCCGCGACCTGGTGCAGTCGATCCCGCACCTGCACTCGTACATGGACATCCGGCGGTTCACGTCGCAGGCGCCGTCCGGACTGGAGATCATCGCGAACGACGTGGACCCGGCGGTCTCGACGACGTTCAACGACGAGGACTACCGCAGCGCCATCGACGTGCTCGGCAAGCAGTACCCGATCATCCTGACCGACTCGGGCACCGGCCTGCTCTACTCCGCGATGCGGGGGGTCCTCGACCTCGCCGACCAGTTGATCATCATCTCGACCCCGTCGGTCGACGGCGCGAGCAGTGCCAGTACGACGCTGGACTGGCTCTCCGCGCACGGCTACGCCGACCTCGTCTCGCGCTCCATCACCGTCATCTCGGGTGTGCGCGAGACCGGCAAGATGATCAAGGTGGAGGACATCGTCAGCCACTTCGAGACGCGCTGCCGCGGTGTCGTCGTGGTCCCGTTCGACGAGCACCTGGCGGCCGGTGCCGAGGTCGACCTCGACATGATGCGGCCGAAGGTGCGCGAGGCGTACTTCAACCTCTCCGCGATGGTCGCCGAGGACTTCGTGCGGGCTCAGCAGCAGCAGGGCCTGTGGACCCAGGCGGACGGCGGCCAGCCGCCCACCATGGCCCCGCCGATGCCCGGTTACCAGCAGCAGCCCTACCCGGGTCAGCAGCCGCCCCCGCAGCCGTACCCCGGCCAGCAGCCGCAGGCCCCGTACCCGCCGCAGGGGATGCCGCCCCAGGGTCCGCCGCCGCCCGCCCAGCCGGGTCAGCCCGGACCGCAGCCCGGCTGGCAGACCCCGCCGCCTCCGCCGCCGCAGCAGGCACAGCCGCAGGCGCAGCCGCAAGGTCAGCCCGGCCCGCCGCCGGCGTGGCAGCAGCAACCACCGCAGCAGTGACAACTCACCGAAAGGCCCGCACCGTTGGACGGTGCGGGCCTTTCGCGCGCTCCTGAGCATTACGGGCATCACGCTCTGGCCTGCAAAGCGTCAGAGGTCTCGACCAATGTGCGTGAAATGCACGTCAACTCGTTATTTCCGCAGGCCACATGGGGTTCACCTGCCGTTGACGTGCGTCAACAGCCGCTGATAAACACACACTTCATTCAGCCATGCCCATGCTGTGCGAGCGATGCGCGAGGTCACCGACCGATGAACGAACAAGCTCAGCAACATCCGCACCACAGAACTCTCCTGGCAGCCGGTCTCGCCGCGTTCTCCCTGACCGCCGCGCTGGCCACGCCGCTCAATCCGTTCCCCCAAGAGGCCCAGGCCAAAGACAGCGGCGACAAGACGACGCTCACCGTCGCGGTCGCGCAGAGCGTCGACTCGCTGAGCCCGTTCCTGGCGCAGCGGCTGCTCAGTACGAGCATCCACCGACTCACGTACGAGTACCTGACGAACTACGACGCCAAGGACAACCACGTCATCCCCGGCCTCGCCACCAAGTGGGAGTCGTCGTCCGACAAGTTGACGTGGACGTACACGATCCGGGACGACTCGAAGTGGTCCGACGGTGAGCAGGCGACGGCCAAGGACGCGGCCTTCACGTTCAACAAGATGATGACGGACGAGGGCGCGGCCACCGCGAACGGCTCCTTCGTCGGCAACTTCAAGAAGGTCACGGCGCCCAGCGACACCCAGCTGGTCATCGAGCTCAAGAAGCCGCAGGCGACCATGACGGCGCTCGACGTCCCGATCGTGCCGGAGCACGTCTGGAAGGACGTCAAGGACTACTCGAAGTTCAACAACGACGACACGTTCCCGGTCGTCGGCAACGGCCCGTACGTCCTGACCGGCTACAAGACCGACCAGTACGTGAAGCTGGAGCGCAACAAGGACTTCTGGCGCAAGACCGGGAAGCCGCAGTTCGACGAGATCGTCTTCAAGACGTACAAGGACCAGGACGCCGCGGTCGCCGCGCTCCGCAAGGGCGAGGTCTCCTTCGTCGCCGGTTCCCCGGCCCTGACACCCGCTCAGGCGGCGTCCCTCAAGGGCGAGAAGAACATCAAGGTCAACGAGGGTCCGGGGCGCCGCTTCTACGCGATCGCCACCAACCCGGGCGCGCGGACCAAGGACGGCAAGAAGTTCGGCGACGGCAACAAGGCGCTGCTCGACCAGAAGGTGCGCCAGGCGCTGTTCCGCGCGGTCGACACCAAGGCCATCGTCGACCGGGTCTTCCAGGGCCACGCGGTGCAGGGCGAGGGCTACATCCCGCCGCGCTTCAAGGACTACTTCTGGCAGCCGTCGGACAGCCAGAAGCTGAGCTACGACACCAAGGCCGCGGCCGAGCTGCTCGACGACGCGGGCTACAAGCTCAAGGACGGCAAGCGCGTCGGCAAGGACGGCAAGCCGCTCGACTTCCGCATCCTGTGCCACGCCACCGACCCGAACGACAAGGCGATCGGCAAGTACCTGAAGGAGTGGTGGGGCAAGCTCGGCATCGGCCTGAAGGTCGACTGCATCGACGACGTCTCCGTGCCCTGGTACGCCGGTGAGTACGACCTCGCCTTCGACGGCTGGTCGGTGAACCCGGACCCGGACTTCGTGCTCGGCATCCACACCTGCGCGGCGCTGCCCACCAAGGCCAAGGAGAGCGCGGCCACCGACAACTTCATCTGCGACAAGAAGTACGACGAGCTCTACCAGAAGCAGCTGGCCGAGTACGACCCCGCCAAGCGGGCGGACATCGTCAAGCAGATGGAGTCGTGGCTGTACGACTCCGGGTACATGAATGTCATGGCGTACCCGAACGCGGTCGAGGCGTACCGCACGGACCAGATCAAGTCCATCCAGACGATGCCCACCGCGGCCGGCAACATCTACGGCCAGGACGGCTACTGGAGCTGGTGGTCGGCCGTTCCGGCGTCCTCGTCGGACAGCGGTGACTCGTCGGACTCGGGCAGCTCCACCGGTGTCGTGATCGGGATCGTGGTCGTCGCGCTCCTGCTGATCGGCGGAGGCGTGTTCTTCGGGATGCGCCGCCGGACGACCGCGGACGACCGCGAGTAAGAGAGCACGTGAACCATGGCTGCTGACAGCACCCCGGCGCTCGTGCAGTCCGCGACGTCCGACGGCGGCCCCACTCCGGTGGGGCCGTCGTCGGCCGCCCGCGGCCCACGGGCCCGCAACACCAAGGCGTACCTCCAGTACGCCGCGACGAAGATCGTGGGGGCGGCGGTCTCGCTCTTCGCCGTCCTCGTCACGAGCTTCTTCCTGTTCCGCCTCATCCCGAGCGACCCGGTCAAGCAGATGACCGGCGGCCGGCGCGTCTCCGAGCAGCAACTGGAGAACCTGCGTCACCAGTTCGGCCTCGACCAGCCGATGTGGAAGCAGTTCACGTCGTACATCGGGGACGCGCTGACCGGCGACTTCGGGATGTCGTACCAGTTCCACACCCCGGTCATCGACAAGATCACCGATGCGCTCCCCGCGACGCTGCTGCTGACCGGCACGGCGTACGTCCTGTACTCGGCGCTCGGCATCTGGCTGGGCACCCGCACGGCGTGGCGCAACGGATCGCGCAGCGACCGCTTCAACACGGCGTTCGCGCTGACCCTGTACTCGGTCCCGTCGTTCTGGCTGGGCCTGCTCCTCATCATCGTGTTCGCGGTGGGCGTCGGCCCGATCCCCGGCATGTTCCCGACGGGCGGCCTCGAATCGGGTGGCGAGAGCGGATTCGCGTACGTCATCGACGTCGCGCACCATCTGGTCCTCCCGGTGATCACGCTGGTCGCGGTCGGCTACGCGCAGACGCTGCTCGTCATGCGCTCCTCGCTGCTCGACGAGATGGGCAGCGACTATCTGACGACCGCGCGGGCCAAGGGGCTGCGCGACGACGTCGTGCGCCGCAAGCACGCGGTGCCGAACGCGATGCTGCCCACCTTCACCCTGATGTTCGTGAACCTCGGACAGGTGGTGGCGGGGCAGATCCTCGTCGAGACGGTGTTCTCCTGGCCGGGCCTCGGCGGCCTCTTCTACCAGGCGCTCTCCGTGCCCGATCTCCCGCTCGTCCAGGGCCTGTTCTTCGTCTTCGCCACCGCGGTGATCCTCGCGAACACCCTCGCCGACATCCTCTATCCGCTGCTCGACCCGAGGGTGGGCCGATGACGACGACAACCCCCGCGAGCGCCAGTGCCAGGTCGCTGGCGCGCGCCCGCAAGCGGCAGTCCCTGGCCCGCTTCTGGCGCTCCTACCGCGCGCACAAGGGCGGCCTGTGGGGCCTGGGTCTGCTGCTCCTGATCGCGCTCGTCGCGATCCTCGCCCCGGTCCTGGTCGGCGCGGACGCGCAGTCGGTGACCAGTGCGCCCGGCGGCCCGCTGGAGGGACCGAGCGCCGAGTTCCCGCTGGGCACCGACCAGTTCGGGCGCAGTGTGCTCGCGCTCCTGGTGTACGGGGCCCGGGTCTCGCTCACCGTCGGTCTGCTCGCCGCGTTCCTGTGCGTGGCGATCGGCACGGTCATCGGGATCGTCGCCGGGCACTTCCGCGGCTGGTACGCGACCGTGCTGATGCGTGTCACGGACTGGTTCCTGGTGATGCCGACGCTGGTCCTCGCGATCGCGCTGGCGACGGTGATGGACCGCTCGATGTGGACCGTCATCATCGCGATCGGCGTGACGACCTGGCCGACCACGGCCCGGCTCGTGCGCGCCCAGACGCTGGCCGTGGAGTCCCGCCCGTACATCGAGCGGGCCCGCGCGCTCGGCGGCGGCCACGGTCATGTCATGACCCGGCACGTGCTGCCGAACGTGATGCCGCTGGTCCTCGCCCAGACCACGATGATCATCTCGTCCGCGATCCTCACGGAGGCGACCCTCGCCTTCCTCGGTCTGTCCGATCCGACGATCACCTCGTGGGGCGGCATGCTCCAGGACGCGCGCGAGGCGGGCGCGGTGAGCGCGGGCGACTGGTGGTACCTGGCACCGCCCGGCATCGCGATCGCCGTCGTGGCGCTCTCCTTCACGCTGTGCGGCCGCGCCATCGAATCCGTCCTCAACCCGAAGCTGGGGGTGCGGTCATGACGCTTCTGGAGGTACGGGACCTCGAAGTGACGTACGCCGGAGGGGCGCAGGCCGTCCGCGGCGTGAACCTGTCCGTCGAGGCGGGCCAGAAGCTCGGCATCGCGGGCGAGTCGGGCTGCGGCAAGTCGACGCTGGCTCTCGCGCTGCTGCGGCTGCTGCCCGCCGGAGCGAAGGTCTCCGGCGAGATCCTCCTGAACGGGGAGGACGCCCTGGCCATGAAGTGGGGCCGGGTCCGCGCGGTGCGCTGGGCGGGCGCGTCGATCGTCTTCCAGGGCGCGATGCACTCGCTGAACGCCGTGCACCGCGTCGGCGACCAGATCGCCGAGCCGATCCTGCTGCACAAGAAGGCCACGCAGGCGGGCGCGAAGAAGAAGGTCGCCGAACTCCTCGAACACGTGGGGCTTCCGGCCGCGCGCGCCGCCTCGTACCCGCACGAGCTGTCCGGTGGCCAGCGCCAGCGCGTGATGATCGCGATGGCGCTCGCCTGCGACCCGGAGCTGATCATCGCGGACGAGCCGACGACGGCGCTGGACGTGATGATCCAGGCCCAGATCCTGCGCCTGATCGAGCAGTTGGTGGCGGAGCAGAGCCTCGGGCTCATCATGATCAGCCACGACCTCGCGGTCCTCTCCGACACCTGCGACCGGCTCGCGGTGATGTACGCGGGCCGCGTCGTCGAGGAGGGCCCGGCCGCCGAGGTGTACGAGAACGCGGCGCATCCGTACGGCAAGGCGCTGTCGGCCGCGTTCCCCACGATCGGCGATCCGGCGTCCCGGTTCGCGCCGCGCGGGCTGCCCGGCGACCCGCCGGACCCGTCGGCGCTGCCGTCCGGCTGTACGTTCCATCCCCGCTGCCCGGTGGCGGTGGAGGTGTGCTCGACGCAGGACCAGGTGCTGCGGGACGCGGGGCCGGGGCGACGCGTGGCGTGTGTGCACGTGGACGCGACCGACAGCGCCGCCGACGCGGTCGAGGCAAGGAGCACGACGGCATGACCGAGACACTGTTGAGCGCCGACCGACTGCACATGACGTTCCCGGGCCGGCGGGGCGCCGCCGAGGCACGGGCCGTGGACGGCGTCGACCTGGACATCGCGCCGGGCGAGATCGTGGCCCTGGTCGGCGAGTCGGGCTGCGGCAAGACGAGTCTGGCCCGCACGCTGCTCGGCCTGGAGCGGCCGACGTCGGGGCGAGTCACGTTCTCCGGGAAACCGCTGGACTACGGCTCACGGGCGCTGAAGGCGTACCGCAAGCGGGTGCAGCTGGTGCTCCAGGACCCGAGCGGCTCGCTCAATCCGCGGCACACCGTGTACGACGCGGTGGCGGAGGGGCTGCGTATCCACGGGTACGCGGGCGACGAGCGCGAGGCCGTCGCCCACGCCCTGTCCCGTGCGGGGCTGCGGCCCCCGGAGCGGTTCTTCCTGCGCTACCCGCACGAGCTGTCCGGCGGTCAGCGCCAGCGCGTGGTGATCGCGGGTGCGCTGGTCCTGGAGCCGGAGCTGATCGTGGCGGACGAGCCGGTGGCGTCGCTGGACGCGTCGGTGCGCGGCGAGATCCTGGCGCTGCTCCTGCGGCTGCGGGACGAGTTGGGGCTCTCGGCGCTGGTCGTCACGCACGACCTGGGGCTCGCGTGGAACATCGCGGACCGGGTCGCGGTGATGTACCTGGGGCGGATCGTGGAGACGGGCAGGGTGGAGGAGGTCCTGACGTCGCCTCAGCACCCGTACACGCAGGCCCTGTTGTCGGTGCTTCCCGAGGCGCCCGGCGATCCGGTGGTCCTCACCGGCGAGCCGCCGGACCCGTCGCGGATTCCCGGCGGCTGCCGGTTCCACGCGCGGTGCCAGATCCTGGCGAGCGGGGAGGCGGACGCGGCGGGTGTCTCCGAGGCGTGCCGGACCGTGGACCTGCCGGTGCTGTCGGGTGCGGGCGGGGCGCAGGTGGCGTGCCACTGGGCCGCCGCCCGGGTCACGGAGGGGGCGCCTTAGGCGCCGCCTCCGGGGGCTCGGCGACGGGTACGGGTCGTTCGTGGCCGCTCGCGCGGTTCCTCGCGCCCCTGAAGGCGTGCGGCTTCGCCGCTTGCCCTTCAGGGGCGACACCCCCGCCCGGCGACGAAGGCGCGGAACCGCCTACTCCTGGTGGAACGCCGCCGCCTGGCCCACCACATAGTCACCGGCCGGCTGCTGCGTGATCACGTTCAGGCGGTTGAACGCGTTGATGCCGGCGATCAGGCAGACCAGGGCCCCGAGCTGCTCCTCGTCGAAGTGCTTCGCGGCGTTCTCCCACACCGCGTCGCTGACGCCGCCGGCACCGTCCGCGAGGCGCGTGCCCTCCTCGGCCAGTTCGAGCGCGGCGCGCTCCGCGTCGGTGAAGACCGTGGCCTCGCGCCAGGCGGCGACGAGGTGCAGCCGCAGCGTGGTCTCACCGGCGGCGGCCGCCTCCTTGGTGTGCATGTCGAGGCAGCCCGAACAGCCGTTGATCTGGCTGGCGCGGATCTTCACGAGTTCCTGCGTCGCGGCGGGCAGACCCGCGTCCGCGAGCGGCATGTGCGCCCCGGCGAGACGCTTCACGAAGCTCATCGCGGACTTGTTGGCGAACATGTTCAGGCGCGCTTCCATGGCGTGCTCCCTGTCTCGTTGTGGCTGGGTACGCCTAGGTGACGAGACAGGGGGCGACGGTGTGACACACCTGAGGTGTGGCCTGGGCCACGTCCTAGTCGGTGTACGCCTCGATGAGCTCGCGCGCGCGCTTCACGTCGTCGGCGATCGCCTCGACGAGCTGCTCCAGCGAGTCGAACTTCGACATGCCGCGCACGAACGCGAGGAAGTCCACGGCGACGTGCAGCCCGTACAGGTCGAGGCCGACGCGGTCGATCGCGTACGCCTCGACGGTCCGCTCGGTGCCGTCGAACTGCGGGTTCGTGCCGACGGAGATCGCGGCGGGCATCGCCTCGCCGTTCACGTGCAGCCAGCCCGCGTAGACGCCGTCGGCGGGGATCGCGGTGTGCGGCAGGGTCTCCACGTTGGCGGTCGGGAAGCCGAGTTCGCGGCCACGCTGCGCGCCGCGCACGACGACGCCCTCGACGCGGTGCGGCCGCCCGAGGATCTCGCGGGCCCCCTCCACGTCACCCTCGGCGACGAGCCGCCGGGTCAGCGTGGACGAGAACGGCTCGCCGCCGCCCGCGCTGCCACTGACGTACAGGTCGACGACCTCGACCTCGAAGTCGTAGGTGGCACCCTGCTCGACGAGGAAGTCGACGGTGCCCGCGGCCTTGTGGCCGAAGCGGAAGTTGGGGCCCTCGACGACCAGGCGCGCGCGCAGCTTGTCGACGAGCACCTTCGCCACGAAGTCGGCCGGCGACAGCTTCGAGAACTCGGTGGTGAACGGGAGGATGAGGACCGCGTCCACGCCGAGCTCGGCCATCAGCTCGGCACGCCGGTGGTGCGGCGCGAGCAGCGGCGGGTGCGAGCCGGGGCGCACGACCTCGCTCGGGTGCGGGTCGAAGGTGACGACGACGGCCGGGACGCCCAGCTCGCGCGCCCGTTCCACGGCCCGCCCGATGATCAGCTGGTGTCCGCGGTGCACTCCGTCGTAGGAGCCGATGGTGACGACGCTGCGCCCCCAGTCCTGGGGGATGTCCTCCAAGCCACGCCAGCGCTGCACGGTGATTGCTCCTCGCGAACCTGTGTACGACGGTTTCGTCTCTGCGTCTGCGCGTCCCGGTCCGTCTCCGCACCGAATACGCAGGTCTAAGAGTGCCATGCCGACTGCTCGCGCCTCGCATCGGGAGGCGGGGCGTCGGTCAGGCGGGGACCCGCACCCCGGCCAGGTTCTCGATCATGCGGCGGGCGCTGGGGCCGACCAGCGCCGCCCACTCCTGGGGCGCCGCCGCGAGCCACCGCGCGACCAGCGGCGCGAACTCCGGCACGGTCCGTGCCAGCTCCACCAGGCGCCGGTCGAAACAGGCGGCGCCCTCCGGGGTCCGTACGAGCAGCATGCCGGTGCGGTGCACCAGCTCCCGGCTGGGCGCCTGTCCGCGTCGCGCCGCGCTCCGGGCGACCGCGCACAGCACGGCGTCCAGGACCGTGAGGTCCCGCTCCTGGCCGAGCAGGACGTCGAGGAGCTCGGCCCGCAGGGCGCGCGAGGCGGGCGTGCCGGGGGCGGCGAGCACGGGGGCGAGGGCGCCGCGCACGGCCACGGCCCCGGTCTGGAGCAGGCCCACGACCAGCGGGAACAGCACGGCTCGCGCACCGGCGCCGTACTCCAGACGCCGGTCCACGAACCCGGCCACCTGCCCGGCCGCCGCCTCCGGCCGGTCCCGTGCCAGATCCTGTACGAGACCCGCGGCTCGGCGGGCGAGTGCGGGGGTGGTGACCTCGGCCAGGGTGCGCAGCACGTCCCCGGTGCCGGGTCCCTGCTCCCGCAGCCTCGCCTGGAACGCGGCGAGGACCGGCTCCGGGTGCGTGCCGAGCGCCGTGGCGAGCGCCGCCGCGGGCAGCTGCGGGTCACCGGCGGCGAACCGGCTCAGGGCGGGCGCGAGATACGCGGAGCGGGACTGCGGATCCCGGACGAGGAAGGCGAGCGCGGCGCCGTGCAGGGTGCAGTCGGAGGGGCGGGACAGCAGGGCGAGCGCCGCGTACCGCAGCAGGCCCCGGTCGGCCTCGCTGGTGACGCGGGGCGCGGCCCGCAGTCCGTACGCCACGGCCGCCACGTGCCGGGCGGGCCGCTCGTCGTGCGCCCATCGGTCGACGGCCCGGCACAGCGCGGACGGCTCCTCGTCGGCGAGCGCGGCGAGCAGCTCGTCGGCGCGCGGGTGGGCGCAGTCGACGAGCGCCTCGGTCAGGTCGTCGACGGCCCGGTGCCGGTGGGTGTGGAGCAGCGCCTGGGCGGCGGTCGCGACGGTGGCGTCGGGCAGCGCGGGCAGCTCCCGCTCGTCGTCGAACCACCGGGTCAGCTGCCGCTGCACCCGCCCCGGGTCGGCGGCGAGCGCCTCGGCGACGGCGTCGAGATACCGCTCACCGGCCTCGGCCCCGTCCCGTACGACGAGCCGCCGCAGCAGCGCGAACCGCGTGTCGTCGTCGATGTCGAGCGCCATCCAGAACCACGGCCCGAAGGCCCCGGCGTCGGCGAGTTCTTCGAGTACGGGGAGGTGGGCGCGGGCCTCCCGCACGCGCAGCAGCACCTCGCCGACGAGGTGGGCCGCCCACCAGGAAGCCTCGTCCCCGGCGCCGGGCACCCCTGCCGCGGGCCGCGGTGGCTCCGGCCCGATCCAGGGCACCAACTCCCTCAGCTTGGAACCCAGTTCGGCCGCGCCCACCTGTCGCTCGACCTGAAGCAGCGCGCGTACGACCGGGCCCGCCCGGTGCCGGGGCACCGGCACCGACGACCCGCCGCGCCGCCGCAGCACCAGCGCCTCGACCGCCGCCTCCAGATCCAGATGCATGCCCTGGATCCAGTCGGCGACCTCCTCGTGCGCGAACCGGTACCCGCCCCCGGCCGGCACCAGGACGCCCTCCGCGAGCACGGCCGACGCCCACCCGGACACCCCGTCCCGCACCCCCCACGGGAACAGCTCCTCGAAGGCCGCCCGGTCCAACTCCCCCTGCCCTGGCCCCAGACAGCGCCGTGCCGCCTCGTGCAACTGCCCCGACACCCGCGCCGCGAGCCGCCGCACGCCGCTGCCGCGCACTCCGGCGGGCGCGGCGAGCCGCACCGCCACCCGCAGGCACATCAGGTCCAGATACGCGCCGAAGATCTCGTCCCGGTCGGGGCACCCAAGGACTCCCCGGCAGCGCCGCCCGTACCTCCGCGAGCAGCCGCAGCGACAGCGGATGTCCCGCCTCCTGCCCGGCCAGGGCGCCCTCCGGGATGCCGTACCGCTCCCGCGCCGTCCGCGCGGGGCCGTCCGCCAGGTCCCCGATCCGCACGCAGGCGGGCAGTCGTCCGGCCCGCCCGTGCAGCACGTCGGCGCCGAACAGCGCCCCGGCGCGCTCCCAGTGCTCCGCGCGGCAGGCCACGACGAGCCGTACGCCCGCCGCCGTCAGCCAGCGCTCGGTGCCGCGCGACCACGCGGCGAGCCGGTGCGCGAGGACCGGGGCATCTCCTCCGGCCCGTCGAGCAGCAGCACGAGCGGGCGCCCCGCGTCGCGGGCGACCTTGGCGACGCGGTCGGGCGTGAGGTCGCCGAGCTCGCCGGGTTCGGTGTCGCGGGACGCGGCCACGATCCGGCAGGACCGCTCCAGAGCCCGCGCCACGGCGTCCGCGACCGACGTGTCGGCGCCGCGCAGATCGGCGCCGCGCAGCCAGAGGGTGGGCGCGGCCCCGTCGCCCGCGGCCCGCCGCGCGGCGAGGGCCGCCAGCTCCGTCGTACGCCCGCTGCCCGGGTCCCCGACGAGCGCGAGCACGGCGGCGCCGCCCGCCGTGAAGGTCGCCAACTCCCGCACCACGTCCGGCCGTTCGACGGGTTCGACCCTGCCGCTCCGCCCCGGCCCGTCGCTGCCCACGGAGACGGCGGCCACCTGGAGGACACCGGCGAGATTGAGGTCGCCGCCGTACGCGGGCACCGTCGCCGCGTTGCGGGCGAGGAGTTCGGCGAGCGGCCCGCGCGGGTCCGCGGCGGCGGCCGCCCGCAGCGGCACGGCGAACCCGGCGGCCTGATGCGCGGATTGCAGTGCGGTACCGAGGACGGCGACCACGGCCCCCGTGCCGGCGTCGAGCACGGGCCCGCCCGCGGCGCCTCCCCGAGCCGCAGCGCGTCGGCGCCCGCGGTGCCCACCGCCAACTCCATGGCGCTGTCGAGGAGATGGAAGCGGTCGGTGGCCGTGTACGTCACCTCGCCGTGCCCGAGCACCCGCGCCTCGCGCCAGCCTCCGGCGGGAATGCGCACGTACGCCCCGTTCTCCAGCGGCCCCCGAGCCGCGACCGGCAGCGGGGCCGCGCCGAGCCCTTCGGTCCGTACGAGGGCGAGATCGGCCTCGGGGAGCGCGACGACCGACTCGGGTCCGACGACGCAGGTGACTCCGCCCGGCGCGTGCAGCACGACGCGGCCGAGCCCGTCCACCGCCTCGTGGCTGGTGACGACGGTGCCGCGGTCGTCCGCGGCGAACCCCGTCCCGCGCGGCCGTCCGGCCAGATCACAGATCCGTACCAGAGGCGGATCCACCATGCCCGCCGCCCTCCCGCCCGCTCTCCGCCACGCCCCGTAGGTCCGACGGTAGGCGCGCGATGATCAGCGGAACAGGACACGGCCCGAACGCGCCCCCTTCCACTCCCCCGGTTCACTCCGAGCGCCTGCTCGAAGGGGTGAAGTGGACGGGCAGGGCGGATACACCCTGAGAGGGGGAACGTGGAGCGGCGGCCACCACGCAAGCCGGAACCCGCCGCTCCACCGCCACGAAAGGGGTGCCTCAGCCGAAGACGGCCAGGCTCTTCGCCTTGCCCTTCGACTCCTCGACCAGCGCGAGGAACCGCCCGTCCGGACCGTACACGGCGATCGGACCGGCGCCCGCGTACTCCGCGGGCATCTCCAGGCGGACGCCGTTGAGCAGCAGCTGCCCGCGCTTCGCGTCCACGTCCCAGCGGGGGAACGCGGCGCTCGCGGCATCGGCCACCGGCATCACGGTGAGCGTCTCCTGGAGCTGGTCCAGGGTGCGCGCCGAGTCCAGCTTGTACGGGCCGACGCGGGTACGGCGCAGCGCGGTGAGATGGCCGCCGACACCGAGGTCGGCGCCCAGGTCCCGGGCGAGCGCCCTGATGTACGTACCGGACGAGCAGACCACGGACACGACCAGGTCGAGCACGGGCGTACCGTCCTCGGCGACCGCGTCACGGACGTCGTACACGGCGAAGGACGAGATGGTGACCGGGCGGGCGGGGATCTCGAAGTCCTCGCCGTCCCGGGCCCGCTTGTACGAGCGGACGCCCTTGATCTTGATGGCGCTGACCTTGGACGGCACCTGCATGATGTCGCCGGACAGCTTGGCGATGCCCGCGTCGACGGCCTCGCGCCGCACACCGGAGGCGTCGGTGGACGAGGTGATCTCGCCCTCCGCGTCGTCCGTGAGCGTGTTCTGTCCCAGGCGGATGGTGCCCAGGTACTCCTTCTCGGTCAGCGCGAGGTGGCCGAGGAGCTTGGTGGCGCGCTCGACGCCGAGCACGAGGACACCCGTCGCCATCGGGTCGAGGGTGCCCGCGTGGCCGACCTTGCGGGTCTTGGCGATCCCGCGCATCTTGGCCACGACGTCGTGCGAAGTGAAGCCCGACGGCTTGTCGACGATGACAAGCCCGTCGGGCGGTGGGGTGCGGTCGGACATGCTCAGGCGTCGCCGTCCTTGGCGGAGGCAATGCCGTCGGTGTCGTCCGCGTCGTCATCGTCCTCCGGCTTCTTGTACGGGTCCGCGTCGCCGGCGAACCGGGCGCCCGCGGACGCCTCGCGCACCTGGGCGTCGGAGGACCGCGCCTTGTCGAGGAGGTCCTCGATCGTCTTGGCGTTGTCCGGGAGGGCGTCCGCGACGAACGTCAGCGTCGGCGTGAACTTCACACCGGCCGCCTGACCGACCGCGGAGCGGAGAATGCCCTTGGCGCTCTCCAGGCCCGCGGCCACCTCGGCCCGCTCCTCGTCGTCCCCGTACACCGTGTAGAAGACGGTGGCCTCCCGCAGGTCACCCGTGACCCGGGTGTCCGTGATGGTGACGTGGGTGCCGAGGCGCGGGTCCTTGATCCCGCGCTGGAGCTTCTTGGCCACCACCTCTCGGATGAGGTCCGCCAGCCTCTTGGCGCGCGCGTTGTCGGCCACTGCCGTCTCCTTAGTAACTAACCACTGTCTTGCTCAGTGCTGCTTGCTTCAGTCTTCGTCGCTGTGGAGTCTGCGTCGAACCGAGAGCAGTTCCACCTCGGGCCGCCCGGCGACCAGACGCTCGCAGCGGTCCAGTACGTCGGTGAGGTGTTCCGTGTCCCCGGAGACCACCGCGAGCCCGATCTCGGCCCTGCGGTGGAGGTCCTGGTTGCCCGTCTCCGCCACGCTCACCGCGTACTTGCGTTGGAGCTCGGCCACGATCGGACGGACGAGGGAGCGTTTTTCCTTCAGCGAGTGGACGTCGCCGAGGAGCAGATCGAAGGACAGAGTCCCCACATACATGTGTGTCCGGATGTCCCGCCGGTTCGGGTTCGTATGGGTGCCGGGTCCGGGCACCGATACGGGAACCGTACACGCAACGGCCGGGGCCGATCGACGGAAATAAGTCCCGTCGACCGGCCCCGATCGCTTACCGCCTCGCTCAGGCGCGCGGCTTCTCGCGCATCTCGTACGTCGCGATGACGTCGTCGACCTTGATGTCGTTGAAGTTGCCGAGGTTGATACCGCCCTCGAACCCTTCGCGGATCTCGGTGACGTCGTCCTTGAAGCGACGCAGTCCGGAGATGTTGAGGCTCTCCGCGATGACCTTGCCATCGCGCAGCAGGCGCGCCTTGGTGTTGCGCTTGACCTCGCCGGACCGGACGAGCACACCGGCGATGTTGCCCAGCTTGGACGACTTGAAGACCTCGCGGATCTCCGCCGTGCCGAGCTCGACCTCTTCGTACTCCGGCTTGAGCATGCCCTTGAGGGCCGCCTCGATCTCCTCGATGGCCTGGTAGATCACCGAGTAGTACCGGACGTCGACACCCTCGCGCTCCGCCATCTGCTGCGCACGGCCGGCTGCCCGGACGTTGAAGCCGATGACGATGGCGTCGGAGCCGGTCGCCAGGTTGATGTCGGACTCGGTGACCGCACCCACACCGCGGTGCAGGACACGGATGTCGACCTCTTCGCCGACGTCGAGCTGGAGCAGCGAGGACTCGAGAGCCTCCACCGAACCGGACGCGTCGCCCTTGATGATGAGGTTGAGCTCCTGCACCAGACCGGCCTTGAGGGCCTCGTCCAGGTTCTCCAGGGAGAACCGGACGCCACGCCGCGCGAAGTTCGCGTTGCGCTCACGAGCGGCACGCTTCTCGGCGATCTGACGGGCCGTACGGTCCTCGTCGACCACCAGGAAGTTGTCGCCGGCACCCGGGACGTTGGTGAGACCGAGCACGAGGACGGGGGTCGAGGGACCCGCTTCCTCGACGTTGTTGCCGTTGTCGTCGAGCATCGCCCGGACGCGGCCGTACGCGTCGCCGACCACCATCGTGTCGCCGATACGCAGCGTGCCTCGCTGGACGAGGACGGTCGACACCGCACCGCGACCGCGGTCGAGGTGGGACTCGATCGCAATACCCTGCGCGTCCTGCTCCGGGTTGGCCCGCAGGTCGAGCGAGGCGTCCGCGGTCAGGACCACGGCCTCCAGCAGCTGGTCGATGTTCAGACCCTGCTTGGCGGAGATGTCGACGAACATGGTGTCGCCGCCGTACTCCTCGGCCACGAGGCCGTACTCGGTCAGCTGACCGCGCACCTTGGTCGGGTCGGCACCCTCGACGTCGATCTTGTTGACCGCGACGACGATCGGGACCTCGGCGGCCTTGGCGTGGTTCAGCGCCTCGACCGTCTGCGGCATGACACCGTCGTTGGCCGCGACCACGAGGATCGCGATGTCGGTCGACTTCGCACCACGGGCACGCATGGCGGTGAACGCCTCGTGACCCGGGGTGTCGATGAAGGTGATGCGACGCTCTTCGTCGTTGACCTCGGTGGCGACCTGGTACGCACCGATGTGCTGCGTGATACCGCCGGCCTCACCCGCGACGACGTTCGTCTTGCGGATGGTGTCGAGCAGTCGGGTCTTACCGTGGTCGACGTGACCCATGACGGTCACGACCGGCGGACGCGCGACGAGGAGTTCCTCGCCACCCTCGTCCTCGCCGAACTCGATGTCGAAGGACTCGAGCAGCTCGCGGTCCTCCTCCTCGGGGCTGACGATCTCGAGGATGTAGTTCATCTCGTCCGCGAGGAGCTTCAGCGTCTCGTCGGAGACGGACTGCGTGGCAGTGACCATCTCGCCGAGGTTCATCATCACGGCGACGAGCGAGGCCGGGTTGGCGCCGATCTTCTCCGCGAAGTCCGTGAGGGACGCACCGCGCGACAGGCGGACGGACTGTCCGTTGCCGCGAGGCAGCATGACGCCGCCCACCGACGGGGCCTGCATGGCCTCGTACTCCTGGCGCCTCTGACGCTTCGACTTGCGACCACGACGGGCGGGCCCGCCGGGACGGCCGAACGCACCCTGTGTGCCACCACGGCCACCCGGACCACCGGGACGACCGCCGAAGCCGGGACGGCCACCGCCGCCGCCACCGGGACGACCGGCGAAACCGCCGCCACCGCCACCGGGACCACCGGGACGACCGGCGAAACCGCCACCGCCGCCACCACCGGGACGACCGGCGAAGCCGCCGCCGCCACCGGGACGACCGCCACCGCCGCCACCCGGGCGACCGCCGCCGCCGGGACCACGGCCACCGCCGGGGCCACCACCGGGACGCGGGCCCGCGGCGGGACGCTGCGGCATCATGCCCGGGTTCGGACGGTTACCCGCGGGGCCACCGCCGGGACGCGGACCGGCCGCGCCGCCCTGCGGACGAGGCATGCCGCCCGGGGTCGGACGAGCGCCGCCCTGACCCTGGGGACGGGGACCACCCTGGCCGCCACCCTGCGGGCGCGGACCGCCCGGGGCACCCTGGCCACCGGGACGCGGGGCGCCGCCCGGACGGGGCGCCTGCGGGCGCGCCATGCCGGTGGAGCCACCAGAGGTGAAGGGGTTGTTGCCCGGACGGGGACCCGCGGGACGGGCACCACCCGGACGAGCACCCTGGCCGCCGGGGCGCGGGGCGCCCTGACGGTCGCCGCGCTGACCCTGACCGCGGTCCTGGCCACGCTCCTGCGCACGGTCCTGACCCGGGGCCGGACGGCCACCGGGCTTCGGGGCGCCGGGACGGGCGGCCGGACGCGCAGCGGGAGCCGGGGCCGACGAAGCGGCCGGGGCTGCCGGGGCGGCGGGCGGCGCCGTGAACTCGGGCACGGCCGGGGCCGGCGTCGCAGGCTTGGGAGCCGGCTTCGGACCCGGACGGGGACCCGGCGCGGCCGGAGCCGCCGCCGGCTTCTCCGCGACGGCCGGCTTGGGGCCGGCGGACGCGGCGCGGCAGGCTTGGCGGCCTGCGCGGGGGAAGGGGTGGGACGCGGCGCCGCGGGCTTCGCGGGCGCGGCCTTCTTCGCGGCGGGCTTGCCGCCGCCGTTGCCCTGCTGGAGGGCATCAGTCAACTTGCGTACAACCGGCGCCTCGATCGTCGAGGACGCCGAACGTACGAACTCACCGAGTTCTTGGAGCTTGGCCATGACGACCTTGCTCTCCACACCGAACTCCTTGGCGAGTTCGTATACCCGGACCTTAGCCACTTCGCTCCTTTTAGGTCCGGGTTACGCCGGACCGTCGCTACTTCATGGGCGTACTCATCGCGTGCTCATCGAGTGCTCATCGCAATCTCGACCTACTTCCAACTCGCGGGGTACCAGGGCCGCACGGGGGTTCCGCGCGGCGCTTCTTACGGTGTTGCCTGCTCGACTCGGTGGCGGAGTGCCTCCGTGTCGAACGGTCCAGGGGACTTGTACGCCCGCTGGAACGCCCGGCGGCGGACCGCCAGGTCGAGACAGACCAGGGCGGGGTGCACGTAGGCACCCCGGCCGGGCAGCGTACCGCGATCATCGGGGACGCAGGCGCCCTCGATCACCACGATCCGCAGCAGATCGCTCTTGGCCGCTCGCTCCCGGCAACCCACACAGGTTCTCTCAGGGCAGGCGCGGGCTTGCGTCCGGCCAGACACGATTAAGTCTACCTCCCCGTACCGACCTCACCCCTTTGGGGTAAGAATCGAACGGCCGTCTCTGTCACATACTGTCGTGATCCAAGCGCGGAGCGCGTGGAATTATTCCCCGGCGGGGGCGTCCTGCTGCTCCGTGTCCGGACGGATGTCGATGCGCCAGCCGGTCAGCCGGGCGGCCAGGCGAGCGTTCTGCCCCTCCTTGCCGATGGCCAGCGAGAGCTGGTAGTCCGGCACGGTCACCCGGGCCGAGCGGGCACCGAGGTCGACGATCTCGACCTTGGAGACGCGGGCCGGGGACAGCGCGTTGGCCACCATCTGCGCCGGGTCGTCGGACCAGTCGACGATGTCGATCTTCTCGCCGTTGAGCTCGCCCATGACGTTGCGCACGCGCCCGCCCATGGGACCGATGCACGCGCCCTTGGCGTTGAGTCCGCTGCGGGTGGAGCGCACGGCGATCTTCGTACGGTGACCGGCCTCGCGGGCGATCGCCGAGATCTCGACGGAACCGTCGGCGATCTCCGGGACCTCCAGCGCGAACAGCTTCTTCACGAGGTTGGGGTGCGTACGCGACAGGGTCACCGACGGGCCACGGACACCCTTGGCGACGCGGACGACGTACGAGCGCAGGCGCAGCCCGTGCGGGTACTCCTCGCCCGGCACCTGCTCCTGCACGGGCAGGATGGCCTCGAGCTTGCCGATGTCCACCAGCACGTTCTTCGGGTCGCGGCCCTGCTGGACCTGGCCCATGACGATGTCGCCCTCACGGCCGGCGTACTCGCCGAGCGTCGCGTCGTCCTGCGCGTCGCGCAGACGCTGGAGGATGACCTGCTTCGCGGTGGTGGCGGCGATGCGGCCGAAGTCGGACGGGGTGTCGTCGAACTCCTTGGCCTCCTGGCCCTCTTCGAGGTCCGCCGGGTCCTCCGTCGCCCACACCGTCACATGGCCGCTCTCGCGGTCGAGCTTCACCCGCGCGCGGCGGAAGCTGCCTTCGGTGCGGTGGTAGGCGATGAGGAGGGCCGACTCGATCGCCTCGACCAGCAGGTCGAAGGAGATCTCCTTCTCCCGGACCAGACCCCGCAGGGCACTCATGTCGATGTCCACGGCTACGCCTCCTCTTCTTCGATGTCGTCGCTCTTGTTCTTGCGGTTGAACTCGACCTGGACGCGCGCCTTGGCGATGTCGCTGAAGTCGAGTCGTCGGGCGGTGGCCTTGCGGCCCTTCACGCCCGGTACTTCGAGGTCGAGACCCTTGTCGTCGACCGTGAGAATGCGCGCGACCAGCTCGCTGTCGTCGTTCAGCGTGAACTTCACGAGGCGGGTCGTGGCACGGATGTAGTGCCGGTGCTCGGTCAGGGGGCGCTCGGCGCCCGGCGTTCCGACCTCGAGTTCGTACTCGCCGTCGCCCATCACCGAGCTGTTGTCGGGGTCGTCGAGCTTCGCCGAGAGCGCGCGGCTCACATCGGCGATCGCGTCGAGGTCAGCTCCCTCGTCGGAGTCCACGACGACACGCAGCACACGCTTGCGTCCTACCGAGGCAACTTCGATCTCTTCGAGATCGAGCCCCTGTGAGCTGACGAGCGGTTCCAGTAGTTCCCGCAGCCTCTCGTTCTGGGTCGTGCTCATCCGGGTGACTCCTCGGCCGCGTGTGCTGTTGTGATTGCTGACTTTCCTTGCGCGTAAGGTCAAAGGGTATCCGGTCCAGGGGGGTGTTGCCGTCCACCGGAGAAGGGCCGACGGTACGGTGATCTTCGGTCACCCCTCCTGCTTCCCGCCGAATCCTTCCTGCCGAGGACGTCCGCCGTGCCGATCCCCTCTCGTAGAACCCTGCTCGCCTCACTGGCCGGGGCCGCGCTCGTGACGGGCTGCTCGGGCGGCTCCGACCGGAACGCCGAGGGCGGCAGGGGCGCGCCCGCTGTCTCGCAGGAGAAGCGGCTGACGGCGAAAGCGGCGCGGGAGAGCGCCGATCTGCTCGGCCAGTACGACGCGGCGCTCGCGGCGCTGCCGTCCCTGGCGGGGCGGCTCGGTCCGCTGCGCGCCGAGGTGGAGCGGCACGTGAAGGCGTTCGGCGGGGCGGCCCGGCCCTCCGCGTCGACCGCGCCGTCCACGCCGCCGGTCGCCGAGAAGGACGTCCTGAAGGCGCTGGCGGCCGCCGAGCGGGCGCTGTCGGACCGGCGGATGACCGCGCTGGTGGACGCCCCGGCCGAACTGGCGCGGCTGCTCGCGTCGGTGGCGGCGGCGGGCGCCGGGCACGCGTACCTGCTGACGGAGGGCTGACGGGGATGAGCGAGAACGAACTGCTCGCGGCGGTGCAGGCGGCGCTGCGCGCCGAGCACGCGGCGGTGTACGGATACGGAGTGGTCGGCGGCCGGATCCGCGAGGGCCGCAGGGACGAGGCGAAGGCCGCGTACGACGCGCACCGCTCGCGCCGGGACGCACTGCGGCGCACGGTGCGCGATCTGGGCGGGACGCCGGAGGAGTCGGCGGGGGCGTACGCGCTGCCGTTCCCCGTGCCGGACTCCCCGCCGCGGCCCGGCTCGCGGCGGACATCGAGGACAAGGTCGCCGGGGTCTACTCGGATCTCGTACGGGCGTCGAGCGGTGAGCGGCGCCGGGGGCGGCGGACGCGCTGCGGGAGGCGGCGGTCCGTGCGGTGCGCTGGCGCGACGGGAGCGTAGCCTTCCCTGGGCTCGCCGAACGGGCCGCGGCGCCCTCGGCGTCGGCCTCCGCTTCGTCGGTGACACCCCGCACGTAAGCAGTCTTTGGAAGGGAATCACGCGCGCATGGCTTTCGAACCGCCGCAGCGGTTGGTGAACGCGCTCGGCGAGGTGCGCGACGACGGCGCGTCCGCGTGGCTCGCCCGGGTGGGCACGCTCCTCGACGAGGCCGCGGCCCGCCGCGAGGTGACGGTCGAGCGGGTGCACGTGCCCGGCGGGCGCAGCGGTCTGGTCGCGCACGTGCGGCGGGCCGACGGTTCGCCGGCGGTGCTCAAGCTGGCGCCGGAGCGGTTCAGGCCGGAGGCGGAGCGGGCGGCGCTGACGCACTGGGACGGATTCGGGGCCGTACGGCTGCTCGATCCCGGCGTCAACGACGGGGCGCTGCTGCTGGAGCGGCTGCATCCCGAGGTGTCCGTGCGGACGCTGCCGGAGGCGAAGGCGCTGCTGGAAGCCGCGGGGACGCTGCGGCGGCTGTGGGTGGAGCCGCCGACCGGGCGCAACTGCGAGACCGTGCCGGAGCGCACGGGGCGGCAGGCGGTCGCCGTGCGGGCGTCGGTCGAGGCGTTCCCCGAGGTCGCGCCGCTGGTCGACGCGGCGCTGGAGGCGCGGGAGGCGCTGGTCGCGTCGGCGCCCGAACTCCGGTTGCTGCACGGGACGTTCCGGCAGAGCAAGGTGCTGTCCGGGGAGCGGATGCCGTGGCTGGCCGTGGGGCCCGACCCGGTGGTGGGCGAGTGCGCGTTCGATCTGGCGCGGCTGGTGCGGGACCGGGTGGAGGACCTGATCGGGTCGCCGTCGGGGCCCGCGATCACCCGGCGGCGGGTCAAGCGCCTCGCGGAGTCGCTGGACGTGGATCAGGAGCGGTTGCGCGGCTGGACGCTGTTCCGGGCCGTGGAGTCCGGGGTGCGGGCGCTGCGGGTGGGACGGGAGCGGGACGCGGAGAACCTGCTGGAGTTCGCGGGCTGGCTGTAGGACCGCCGGCGCGCGGGGCGCGGTCGGCGGTGGCCGGGGCGGCGGCGGGGCCTGGAGGGCCTTCTCGCCGGTTGTGGCAGCGCGGGACGAGCCGGGGCTGTCCGTGGCCGCCGTGACGCGCTCATGCCCGCTCTCGTCCGTTCCGGAGCGGCTCCGGCGGAGACGACGATCGCCCCGCAGTCAGGACTGCGGGGCGACCATGAGGGCGATCGAGCGTCACGCGGTGAGGCGGGCCACGGCCTCCTCGACCGTCAGCTCCTCGCGCTCGCCGGTGCGGCGGTCCTTCAGCTCCAGGACGCGGTCGCCGCTGCGGCGGCCGGCCACCAGGATCTTCGGGACGCCGATCAGCTCGGAGTCGGTGAACTTCACACCGGGCGAGATGCCCGGACGGTCGTCGACCAGGACGCGGACGCCGGCCGCGGCCAGCAGGTCCGAGACCTCCAGGGCCAGCTCGGTCTGGAGGGCCTTGCCCGCGGCCACGACGTGGACGTCGGCGGGGGCGATCTCCGCGGGCCAGATGAGGCCCTTGTCGTCGGCGTGCTGCTCGGCGAGAGCGGCGACGGCGCGCGAGACGCCGATGCCGTAAGAGCCCATGGTCACGCGGACCGGCTTGCCGTTCTGGCCGAGGACGTCGAGCTGGAAGGCGTCGGCGTACTTGCGGCCGAGCTGGAAGATGTGGCCGATCTCGATGGCGCGGTCCAGCTTGAGGCCGGTGCCGCAGTTCGGGCACGGGTCGCCCTCCTGCACGACGACGACGTCGACGTACGCGTCGACCTCGAAGTCGCGGCCCGCGACGACGTTCTTGGCGTGCAGGCCGTCCTTGTTGGCGCCGGTGATCCAGGCGGTGCCGGGGGCGACGCGCGGGTCGGCGATGTACTGCACCTTCTCCAGGCCCTGCGGACCGACGTAGCCGCGGACCAGGTCGTCGCGGCCCTCGAAGTCCTCGGCCGTGACCAGCTCGACGGCGGCCGGGGCGAAGTGCGCCTCGACCTTGTCCATGTCGACCTCGCGGTCGCCGGGGACGCCGACGGCGACGATCTCGCCGTCGACCTTCACCAGGAGGTTCTTGAGGGTCGCGGACGCCGGGACGTCGAGGTGCGCGGCGAGCGTCTCGATGGTCGGGGTGTCGGGGGTCGGGATCTCCTCGAGCGCGGGGACGCCGGCCGCGTCGACCGGGTTCAGGGCGAAGGAGACGGCCTCCGTGTTGGCCGCGTAGTCGCAGTTCGGGCAGTCGGCGAAGGTGTCCTCGCCGGCCGCGGCCGGGGCCAGGAACTCCTCGGACTTCGAGCCGCCCATGGCGCCGGCGGTCGCGGCGCAGATGCGGTAGTCGAGGCCGAGGCGCTCGAAGATCTTCTGGTAGGCGGCGCGGTGCAGCGCGTAGGACCGGGCCAGGCCCTCGTCCTCCAGGTCGAAGGAGTACGAGTCCTTCATCAGGAACTCGCGGCCGCGCAGGATGCCGGCGCGGGGGCGGGCCTCGTCGCGGTACTTCGTCTGGATCTGGTAGAGGATCACCGGCAGATCCTTGTAGGACGTGCACTGGTCCTTGACCAGGAGGGTGAAGATCTCCTCGTGGGTGGGGCCGAGGAGGTAGTCGCCGCCCTTGCGGTCGTTCAGGCGGAACAGCTCGGCGCCGTACTCGGTCCAGCGGTTCGTCGCCTCGTAGGGCTCCTTGGGCAGCAGGGCGGGGAGGGTGACCTCCTGGCCGCCCATCTCGTCCATCTCCTCGCGCACGACGCGCTCGACGTTGGCGAGGACCTTCTTGCCGAGCGGCAGCCAGGACCAGACGCCGGCGGCGGTGCGGCGCACGAAACCGGCGCGGACGAGCAGCTTGTGGCTGAGGACCTCGGCGTCCGCCGGGTCGTCGCGCAGTGTCTTCACCATCAACCGGGACATGCGCTGGACCTGGGCCTTGGCCATGATTCTTGACTCCTGCTGCGAAAGGGTGGTCCCAGGAGGTTAGCCGGGGGGCGGGCGCGGCCGGAAATCGGTTACGGGTCGTCGCGGCGCAGCGGCAGGGGCGCGCCCATCACGGCGTACGGCTTCGGGGCGCTGGGGAACAGGACCTTGCGGGCCAGATCGTCGTAGCCGAGGGAGTGGTAGAGGCCGCGGGCCGGGCTGTCGAAGTCGATCGCGGAGAGGATCGAGCGGGGCTGGGCGGCGCCGTCGGTGAGGGCGGTGATGAGGGTGCGGCCGATGCCGCGGTTCTGGTAGCCGGGGTGCACGTGCAGCTCGGTGATGACGAACGAGTCGTCGAGCCAGTGCTCGTTCCCCCCGGCGCGCAGGTACGGCTCGACCACCGTGGACCACCAGTGGGTCCGGTCGTTCGGCATGCCGTAGACGAAGCCGACGAGCCGGCCGGACTCGGTGGTGGCGCCCAGCGAGCGGGCGCCGGGATAGGTGATGTGCCGCAGTACGATCTGCCGGCGCACGGCGATCTCGTCGTCGCCCAGGCCGAAGGCGTGCGCCTGCACGGCGAGCGCCTCGTCCACCCGGGCGCGCAGGTCGAGCGGGCCGATGGTGACGGCTGCGTCGTCGATGGCATCCGTACGGTTGCGGTGCGGCATGCGGGGAGGGTACCCCGGGGCGGCCGTTCGGGGAGAGGCGGTCAGCGGGCGTCGCCGTCGCGCAGCACGGGGAGCTTCTCTCCGGCCTCGACGGGCAGGTGGAATCGGTTCTGCCGCGGGGGCATGGGGCAGTTGTACTGCTCGGAGAAGCCGCAGGGGGGCACGAAGGCCCGGTTGAAGTCGAGGCGTACGCGGCCCTCCCCCGTGTGCTCGACGAACAGGAAGCGGCCCGCGCCGTAGGTCGTGGAGCCGTTCGTCGGGTCGCCGAAGACGAGCAGCAGGGTGCCGTCGTCGTCGAAGGCCGAGAGCGTGTAGGCGGTGCCGTCGACGGTGAGCGCGATGTCGCCGGGGACGGCCTTCTCGCGGGTGCCGCCGTTGTCCCGCAGGTGCTCGAAGGCGACGGTGCGGGCGCCCTCGACGGGGGTGTACGTGGCGTCCAGGACCCAGGCCGGGTCGTACGGGAAGGCGTCGATGCGGTCGAAGTCCCGGATCGCGGGGGCGTCCGCGTCCCAGAAGCGCAGGCCGTGCTCGGGTTCGCCGGTGATCATGTCGGTGCGTTCGAGGGCCGTGACGATGACGGTGTCGGGCTGTCCGGCGCGGGCGGCCGCCGGGTCGGGGAGTTCACCGGCGGGCAGCCAGCGGGTCTCGACGAGCGCGAGATTGCCGGTGGGGGCGGTGACGGAACGGTGCCGGTCGGCGCGCCATTCCTGCCAGGCGCCCACGGCGGAGGCGGAGAGGGGCGCTTCAGGGGAATCGGGCATCGGTGGCACCTGCGTCCGGAGTGGGGGGTGGGAACGGGAGATCGCTCTAGAACAGGATGCTCATGAACGCGCCGACTTCCTCGAAGCCGACCCGGCGGTACGCGGCACGCGCCGGGGTGTTGAAGTCGTTCACGTACAGGCTGACGACGGGGGCGACGTCGGCCAGGGCGTAGCGCAGGACCGCCGCCATGCCGGGGGCGGCGAGGCCGCGGCCGCGGTACTCGGGTGCGACCCAGACGCCCTGGATCTGGCAGGCCTGGTCGGTGGCGGCGCCGATCTCCGCCTTGAACATGACCTTGCCGTGCTCGTCGAGGCGGGCGAACGAGCGGCCCGAGCCGACCAGTTCGGCGACCCGCGCCTGGTAGAGCAGACCGCCGTCGCCGGCCAGCGGGGAGACCCCGACCTCCTCGGTGAACATCGCCACACACGCCGGCATGATCGTGTCCATCTCGTCCTTGCGGATCCGGCGTACGTACGGGTCCGGGGTGACGTCGGCGGGGAGGCGGTCGGTGACCATCAGCGGCTGCTGGGCGCGGACCTCGCGGGCCGGGCCCCAGCTGGGTTCCAGCAGACGCCACAGCAGCGCGGTGGGCTCGGCGGGGCCGACGATCGAGGAGCAGCGGCGGCCGGCCCGCCGGGCGCGGTCGGCGAAGCCGCGGACGGCCCGGTCGGTGGCGCAGATCGGCACCAGGTTGGCGCCCGCGTAGCAGAGGGACTGGAGCATGCCGTCCTCGTACCAGCCCCACATCTCGCCGCCGAGGCGCCACGGGTCGAGCCCCGCTACGCGGACGCGCGCCGTCACGAAGGCGTTCACGACCGGCTCGCGGTCGAGGACGACGAGTGCGGCGTCCAGGTCACTCGGTTCGAGGACCCGGGTGGTGGTCTGAGTCAACACGGGCGGGCCTTTTTGACTGGGTTGCTGATCTCCGAACTGTACCTGCCGGTGCTGAGGGTCGCAGGGGGCCTGCCTGGTGCGGCCGGTGGGAGGCCGGCCACCACGCGACGCGCGCCCGACCGCCGGGCGGAACCCGGCGGACGAGCGCGCGAGGAAGTCGGACGGTCCCGAGGGCACCGGGCAGGCGTCAGCCCGCGACGGCCACGGTCGGCTCGCCGGAGGCGACGCCGTCCTTCTCCATCTGCTCGGCGATCTTCATCGCCTCTTCGATGAGGGTCTCCACGATCTTCGACTCGGGGACGGTCTTGATGACCTCGCCCTTGACGAAGATCTGGCCCTTGCCGTTGCCGGAGGCGACGCCGAGGTCGGCCTCGCGGGCCTCACCCGGGCCGTTGACGACACAGCCCATGACGGCGACGCGGAGGGGGACCTCCATGCCGTCGAGGCCGGCCGTGACCTCCTCGGCGAGCTTGTAGACGTCGACCTGGGCGCGGCCGCAGGACGGGCAGGAGACGATCTCCAGGCGGCGGGGCTTGAGGTTCAGCGACTCCAGGATCTGGTTGCCGACCTTGATCTCCTCGACGGGCGGGGCCGACAGGGAGACGCGGATCGTGTCGCCGATGCCCTCGGAGAGCAGCGCGCCGAAGGCGACGGCCGACTTGATCGTGCCCTGGAAGGCGGGGCCCGCCTCGGTGACGCCGAGGTGGAGGGGGTAGTCGCACTTCTCGGCGAGCAGGCGGTAGGCGTTGACCATCACGACCGGGTCGTTGTGCTTGACCGAGATCTTGATGTCGCGGAAGCCGTGCTCCTCGAAGAGGGACGCCTCCCACAGGGCCGACTCGACGAGGGCCTCGGGGGTCGCCTTGCCGTACTTCTGGAGCAGGCGGCGGTCCAGGGAGCCCGCGTTCACACCGATGCGGATCGGGGTGCCGTGGTCGTTCGCCGCCTGGGCGATCTCCTTGACCTTGTCGTCGAACTGCTTGATGTTGCCCGGGTTCACGCGGACCGCGGCGCAGCCGGCCTCGATGGCCGCGAAGACGTACTTCGGCTGGAAGTGGATGTCCGCGATGACCGGGATCTGCGACTTCTTGGCGATGATCGGCAGCGCGTCGGCGTCGTCCTGCGTGGGGCAGGCCACACGCACGATCTGGCAGCCGGACGCCGTCAGCTCGGCGATCTGCTGGAGCGTGGCGCCGATGTCGGAGGTGCGGGTCGTCGTCATCGACTGGACGGAGACCGGGGCGTCACCGCCGACCGCGACGGTGCCGACCTGGATCTGACGGCTCTTGCGCCGCTCGGCGAGCTTGGTCGGTACGTCCGGCATGCCGAGTGAAATCGCAGTCATCTGCTGTGCAACCCCAAGGTGTGGATCGAGTCCCAGAACTTCGAGATTACGTCACCGGCGCGGGCCCGAGCACACCGCGCCCCGCAACTCCACCCAAAGGTGGGCGGCGCGGGGCGCGGTCTCGTTCTCCTCCTGGGCGCGTGCGATCAGGAGATCTTCACCGGGTTCACGACGTCCGCGATGAGCACGAGGATCGTGAAGCAGACGAAGATCCCGGCCACCACGTACGCCACCGGCATGAGCTTCGCCACGTCGAACGGGCCCGGGTCGGGGCGCCGGAACACCCGCGCCAGGTTCCGCCGCAGCGACTCCCACAGGGCGCCCGCGATGTGCCCGCCGTCGAGCGGGAGCAGCGGGAGCATGTTGAAGAGGAAGAGCGACAGGTTGAAGCCGGCCACCAGCATCAACGCCATCGCCAGCTGCTGGGTCGCCGGGATGTCCATGGTGAAGATCTCGCCGCCGACGCGGGCCGCGCCGACCACGCCCATCGGGGAGTCCTGCTCGCGCGGGCCGTCGCCGAACGCCGCGTCCCACAGGGCCGGGATCTTCGCCGGGAGCGCGATGATCGAGTCGACGGCGTCGCCGACCCGGTCGGTCATCCACGACACGGAGTCGCCGAAGTCCTGGCGTACGACACCGGTGGCGGCGGTGAAGCCGAGGAAGCCGGCATTGACGTAACCGTCGGTGATCTGGCCGCTGGAGTCCTTCTTCGCCACCTGGTTCGTGGCGATCTTCGCGGTCAGCGTCTGCTGCCGGCCGTCGCGCTCGACGACGATCGGGACGGTCTTTCCGGCGCTCTCGCGGATCTCGTCGGACAGGGTGTTCCACTTGTCCGTCGTGACTCCGTCGAAGGACACGATCTTGTCCTTGGGCTGGAGCCCGGCCGCCTTCGCCGGGGACTCGGCGTCGGTCGCCTTGCAGGTGTCGCGGTTCTCACTGACCTTGATGACGCACGGCGAGACCGACGAGACCACGTTCGTCTGCTGGGTGACGCCGAAGCCCATGAGGACCGTGAAGAACAGGCCGACCGCGAGGATCAGGTTCATGAACGGTCCGGCGAACATGACGATGACGCGCTTCCACGGCTTGCGTGTGTAGAAGAGACGGGTCTCGTCGCCGGGCTTGAGCTCCTCGAAGGCCGCCGCCCGCGCGTCCTCCACCATCGAGCGGAACGGGGACGTGGAGCGGGCTTCGATCTTCCCGTCCGCGCCGGGCGGGAACATGCCGATCATGCGGATGTAGCCGCCGAGCGGGATGGCCTTGATGCCGTACTCGGTCTCGCCCTTCTTCCGCGAGAAGATGGTGGGCCCGAAGCCGACCATGTACTGCGGGACGCGGATGCCGAAGAGCTTCGCCGTCGACAGGTGGCCCAGCTCGTGCCAGGCGATGGAGATGAGCAGGCCCACCACGAAGACGACTATGCCGAGGATCATCATCAAGGTCGTCATGCACGAGCCTCCGCGGCTGCCTTGTCCGTAGCGGTCAGTTCACGGGCCCGGGCGCGCGCCCAGGTCTCCGCTTCGAGGACGTCCGCGACGGTCAGGGAAGTTCCCGATTCCGGTGTGCCGTGTTCCTCGACGACCCGGGTGACGGTCTCCATGATCCCGTTGAACGGCAGGGCGCCCTTCAAGAACGCGTCCACGCACTCCTCGTTGGCGGCATTGAACACCGCCGGGGCCGTGCCCGCGAGCTCCCCCACGTGCCGGGCGAGCCCCACCGAGGGGAACGCGTCGGTGTCGAGCGGGAAGAACTCCCAGCTCGACGCCTTGGTCCAGTCGAACGCGGGGGCCGCGTCGGGGATTCTTTCCGGCCAGCCGAGTCCGATGGCGATCGGGCCGCCCATGTCCGGCGGGGTCGCCTGGAGGATCGAGGAGCCGTCGACGTACTCGACCATGGAGTGCACGTACGACTGCGGGTGCACGACCACGTCGATGCGGTCGAAGGGGATGTCGTACAGGAGGTGCGCCTCGATGACTTCGAGGCCCTTGTTGACGAGGGTCGCGGAGTTGATCGTGATGACCGGGCCCATCGCCCACGTGGGGTGCGCGAGGGCGTCCTCGACGGTGACGTGCGCGAGGTCCGCCTTCGTGCGTCCGCGGAACGGGCCGCCGGACGCCGTGACGACGAGCTTGCGGACGTCGGCGCGGGTGCCGGCCGCGATGGCCTGGAAGAGGGCGGCGTGCTCGGAGTCGACCGGGATGATCTGGCCGGGCTTCGCGATCGCCTTCACCAGCGGGCCGCCGACGATCAGCGACTCCTTGTTGGCGAGGGCGAGGGTGCGGCCCGCTTCGAGGGCGGCGAGCGTCGGGGCCAGGCCGATGGAACCGGTGATGCCGTTGAGGACGGTGTGGCAGTCGCCGCGGCCCGCGACCTCGGTGGCCGCGCCCGGTCCGGCGAGGATCTCGGGGAGCGGCTCCCGTGACCCGTACCGCGCGACGAGCGCCTCGCGCAGCGCCGGTACGACGTCCTCGCGGGCGACGGCGACGGTGCGTACGCGCAGTCGGTGGGCCTGCTCGGCGAGCAGGTCGACGCGGCCGCCCGCGGCGCTCAGCGCGGTGACGCGGAACCGGTCCGGGTTGCGCCGGACGAGGTCGATCGCCTGCGTGCCGATCGAGCCCGTCGAGCCCAGGATCGTGATGTCCCTGGGTCCGGCCGTGCCGTGCGGCGGCGCTGGGTCGAAGACGAGATGCGGGTCCGCGAGGGGGGATGGGCTGTCGCTCATCCCCCTATTGTTGCGTGGCTCCGCTGTGAGGAGGCCTACCGGTCTCCCCGGTGGTGCGCGGGCCCCGCCCGCCGGGCCCGCGCACGCCGGTGATCAGCGGATCGGGCGGTGCGCGTTCTCCCGTTTCGAGGGACCCGGCGTGGCGTCCGCGATCCACGGGCCGTCGCCGCTCGGGTCCACCACGCCCTCCTCCAGCCAGGTGTACGTACCGCTGAGGACGCCCTTGACGACCTTGTGGTCGATGGCGTCGGTGTTGGTCCACAGGCGGTCGAAGAGTTCGTCGGCGCGGATGCGGGCCTGGCGGCAGAAGACGTCGGCGAGCTGGTACGCCTCGCGGCCGTAGTCCTCGGTGGTGCGCAGGAGTTCGGCGCGGACGCAGGCCGCGCTCATGGCGAAGAGTTCGGCGCCGATGTCGACGATGCGGCCGAGGAAGCCCTGTTTCGTCTCCATGCGGCCCTGCCAGCGGGACATGGCGTAGAAGGTGGAGCGGGCCAGCTTGCGGGCCGCGCGTTCCACGTAGCGCAGGTGGCCCGACAGGTCGGGGTGGCCTTCGGGATGGAACTCGGCGTACGAGCGCGGCAGCTGGCCGGGGCCCGCGACCAGTTTGGGGAGCCAGCGGGCGTAGAAACCGCCTGCCTTCGCGCCCGCTTTCGCCTTGTCCGCGAGGGACTTGTCGGGGTCGATGAGGTCACCGGCGACGGCGAGGTGCGCGTCGACGGCCTCGCGCGCGATGAGCAGGTGCATGATCTCGGTCGAGCCCTCGAAGATGCGGTTGATGCGCAGGTCGCGCAGGACCTGTTCGGCGGGGACGGCGCGTTCGCCGCGCGCGGCGAGCGAGTCTGCGGTCTCGAAGCCGCGGCCGCCGCGGATCTGGACGAGTTCGTCGGCCATGAGCCAGGCCATCTCGGAGCCGTACAGCTTGGCGAGTGCGGCCTCGATGCGGATGTCGTTGCGGTCCTCGTCCGCCATCTGCGAGGAGAGGTCGAGGACGGCCTCCAGGGCGAACGTGGTCGCCGCGATGAAGCTGATCTTCGAACCGACCGCCTCGTGGAACGCGACCGGTTTGCCCCACTGCTCACGCGCCGCCGACCACTCTCGGGCGATCTTCAGGCACCACTTGCCGGCGCCCACGCACATCGCGGGCAGCGACAGGCGGCCCGTGTTGAGGGTGGTGAGTGCGATCTTGAGGCCCGCGCCCTCGGCGCCGATCCGGTTCGCGGCCGGCACCCGGACCTGGTGGAAGCGGGTGACGCCGTTCTCCAGGCCGCGTAGTCCCATGAAGGCGTTGCGGTTCTCGACGGTGACGCCCTCGGCGGCGGCCTCGACCACGAAGGCGGTGATGCCGCCCCGGTGGCCCTCCGACTTCGGGACGCGGGCCATGACGACGAGGAGGTCGGCCACGACCCCGTTCGTCGTCCACAGCTTCACTCCGTCGAGGACGTAGTCGTCCCCGTCGGGGACGGCCGTCGTCGCCAGGCGGGCCGGGTCGGAGCCCACGTCGGGTTCGGTGAGCAGGAACGCGCTGATGTCGGTGCGGGCGCACCGCGGCAGGAACGCGTCGCGCTGCTCCTGCGTGCCGAACAGCTTCAACGGCTGTGGTACGCCGATGGATTGATGCGCCGAGAGCAGCGCGCCGATGGCCGGGCTCGCCGAACCGACCAGCGCGAGGGCCTTGTTGTAGTAGACCTGCGTCAGGCCGAGGCCGCCGTACTTCGTGTCGATCTTCATGCCGAGGGCGCCGAGCTCCTTGAGCCCGTTGATCGTCTCGTCCGGGATCTTCGCCTCGCGCTCGATGCGGGCCGGGTCGATCTTCGTCTCGCAGAAGTCGCGCAGTTTGGCGAGGAACTCCTCGCCGCGCTGCGCGTCCTCGTCGGCGGGCATCGGGTGCGGGTGGACGAGGTCGAGCCGGAACCTGCCGAGGAACAGTTCCTTGGCGAAGCTGGGCTTGCGCCAGTCCTGTTCCCTGGCGGCCTCGGCGACCTGCCTGGCCTCCCGTTCGGAGACCTTCGCCTGATGCCGGGGTGCGGAGGGTGTTGCGGACATGAGGTTCACCTCGCCGCGCGTCGGGTGACCGGTCCGGCTCGTTACCGACCGGTGCTACTCGATCGTATGTACCTGATAACGGGCATGTCGACCAGTCCTCGCGCCATGGTTGTCATCAGTTTCGTCTGCGTATCGGGCGCGCTGTCCAGGGCGAGAGTCGTCCGGTGCAGCTGGTGCAGGCGCTTGGCGAGCGTCTCGGCACGGCGGCGGGCCCGGGTATAGCCGCAGGGTCGCCGCGAGGGTGGCGATCAGCTCGTCGGGGGCCACGGGTTCGGTGCGGTAGGCGTCGGCGCCCCGGTTCAGTCCCTGGGTGCGGTCGTCGACGGAGACGGCGGTCGCGGAGACACGCGCACGGGGCTGGAGGGATTTCCGTAAAGGGATGTCCATTCCCGATGTTTATGACGGGATGCAGCGGTCAGACGGACTGCGCACACGGAACGCCGCAATTCAGGGAGCGTGAGCGGATATGAGCGCGAGCGAGAAGGCCAAGGCGAAGACCGAGCAGGCCACTGGTTCCGCCAAGGAGGCCGTCGGCCGCGCGGTGGGAAACGAGCGGCTCACCGCCGAGGGCCGCGCCGATCAGATGAAGGGCGACGCCCGGCAGGCCAAGGAGAAGACGAAGGACGTCGGCAAGCACTGACACCGGCGCACTCACGCGCGAGGGGCGGCCCCGGATCCCCGGGAGCCGCCCCTCGCGCGTCCGCACGTCGACGTCCACACCGTCCGCACAAGCACACCATGTTCTTCTCACGAATTCGTTTGAATCGAGCGGTCTCGGCCAGACGGAATGCATGGCTGAAACAACGAAGACCAAGCAGACCGCACAGCGCATGAAGGCCGGCAGCGCGGCTCGATCGGCCGGCAGGTCCGCCGCGTCCAAGGCGTCGTCGGCGGCAGAGAAGTCCTCGTCGGCAGCCGCGGGGCTGCGCGAGAAGGGCGCCGGTCAGGTGGGCGCCCTCGCCTCCAGGGCGAAGGCCGGCGGGGCGTTCCTGTCCACCGTTCCGGGCAGGTCCCTGCAGGCGGCGACGACCACCTGGAGCGTCATCAAGCACCGCAAGGCGATGGCGGCGGGCGTCGGCGGCGGTGTCCTCGCCGGGCTGGCGGGCGCCTACGCGCTGGGCCGGGCGAACGCCCGGCGCGGCCACGGCCCGATCACCCGGTGGACCGGCGGGCGGTTCTGACCGCACGGGGCTGCGGGCCTTCAGGCCCGGCGCGCCGTACGGCTCAGCTCACCCGCTTCTCGTACCGCTCGCCCCAGGCCCGGCGGTCGCGGGGCTCGACGAAGGGCTCGGCATCCTCCGCAGGTCCGGCGACCGGAGCGCGAGGCCTCCGCCCGGGGTGCCCCAACGCCACCCCCGGTCCTTCACATTGGGCGCGGTACGTCATAGCCCATGTCTCAGCCCTTTCAGCACCTGCTGAATGGCCTTTCCCTCACGACTCCGAGAATCCGCCACCGGAAGCAGGAGCGCAGGAAAGATCGACAGCGCTCCGTAAAAGGTCAACACCGCTGCACGGTCGACGAGTTCGTCCTCTGGAACTCTCGGATGCCCCTCCTGAACACCTCGCGCGGGTATCCGCCCGCCCGTCACTTGGCGGAAACCTGTGTCGACCTTCACACCGTCGACAGAAATACCTCCGCCCGGTGCGGTAACCCGATGGCTACGGGGCAGCCGGTAGGAGACGTTCGCGGCGCTGCCCGATACGCGGGGCACGATCCGTCGATCTTTTGAGCAAACCCCGGACCAGGTGCTTCGCATCGGTCCACGGGATTTCTGATTCAGCCAGGAAAGCACGGGCAGAGGGGGCGGGAGGCTCTTATGACGGACTCTTCACAATCGGCGGAAGCCGAGTCCAGCACAGGCAAGAAGACAACCAGCAGCAGGGCCCAGAATTCCGGTTCCCGCAAGAGCGCCGAGTCGCCGGCGCCTCGTCGGCGCAAGCGGCTCCGGCCCGCGGAAGCCATTCGCGAGGCTCGGGACCAGTTGCTCGAACTCACCGGCAAACCGGTCGACGCGGTATCGACGTTCGCTGCCGTCGACGACGGCTGGCGGCTGGAGGTCGAGGTTCTCGAACTCGAACGCGTCCCCGACACGATGAGCCTGCTCGCGAGCTACGAGGTCACCCTCGACCACGAGGGGATGCTCACCGGCTACCAGCGGCTCAGGCGTTACGAACGCGGCCGGTCCGACGACCGCCGCTCCTGACGCCGGGGGCCGCACCGGCCCCCGGCAGAAGCAAGAACGCGCCCACGACAGGAAAGGGAGGAACTGCCCATGACAGTCGCCACGACACAGAGCGCAGGAGGCGGCGGCGGAGGCACCAGCGGCCTCTACGACGTACTCGAACTGGTCCTCGACCGAGGGCTCGTGATCGACGCGTTCGTCCGCGTCTCCCTGGTCGGCATCGAGATCCTGAAGATCGACGTACGTGTCGTCATCGCCAGCGTCGACACCTATCTGCGGTTCGCCGAGGCCTGCAACCGCCTCGATCTGGAGGCCGGCAGCAAGAAGCCGTCCGGCCTGACGGACATGATCGGCGACACGATGGAGTCCGGCGCCCGGGGCAAGACCAAGGGTGCCCTCTCCGGGGCGGCGGAGACCATATCCGACGCCTTCAACCAGGCCCGTGACGAGGGCAAGAGCCAGTCCCGGACGCGCCAGCGCCGCACATCGAGCCGCAAGGAGGAGCAGGAATGAGCACCTACGTCTACGGCATCGCCGACGCGGGCCACCCGGGCCTGCCCGACGGCGTGGAGGGTATCGGCAGCCCGGCGCACACCCTCCGCACGGTCACCGGCGGCGGCCTGATCGCGCTGGTCAGCGACGCGCCCGAGAATCTGCGGCCCAAGCGTCGCGATCTGCTCGCGCACCAGAACGTCCTGTCCGAGGCAGGGGCCGAGGGGACGGTGCTGCCCATGCGCTTCGGCAGTGTCGCCGCCGACGACGACGCGGTCGCCGCCGCCCTTGAAGAGCGCTCGGAGCACTACAAGGAGCGGCTGACGGCGCTGCGCGACCGGGTCGAGTACAACATCAAGGCCCAGCACGACGACGAGGCCGTGCTGCACACGGTCATGGCGGAGAACGCCGAGCTGCGCGCCATGGTGACCCGCAACCAGCAGGCCGGCGGCGGCAGCCACGAGGACAAGCTGCGGCTCGGCGAAGCGGTCGCCGGCGCGGTGCAGCAGCGCGAGGCGCGGGACGCCGCGGCCGTGCGCGAGGCGCTGGAGCCGCACGCGGAGGCCCTCAGTGCCGCACCCGAGAGCACGGGGTGGGTCACCAACCTGTCCTTCCTGACCGGCCGGTCCTCCTCCGCGCAGCTGCTGGAGGCCGTGGAGGCGTTCCGGCAGGCGAACCCGCACGTCGTCCTCCGGGTGAACGGCCCGCTTCCGCCGTACAGCTTCGTGGAAGAGACGCCGGCGGCAGCAGAGGTGGGCTGAGCACCCCATGGGACTGCTGAGCGAGGTGCTCCTGCTCCCGCTTGCTCCCGTGCGCGGCTCCATGTGGGTCCTGGACCAGGTGGTCGCCGACGCCGAGCGTCAGTACTACGACCCCACGGCGATCCAAGAGCAACTGGGCACGCTGGAGAAGCAGTTGGAGGCGGGCGAGATCGACGAGGAGACGTTCGACCGGCAGGAGGACGCGCTGCTCGACCGGCTGGAAGCCACCCGCACGAGACAAACAGGCGCGTGACGTGACACGGCGCGCGGAAACGGATCACACATCATGGACAACCGAGCCACGCTCGGCCTCGCCGTCGGCGCGGGGTACCTCCTCGGCCGCACCAAAAAGCTGAAGCTGGCCTTCGCGGTCGGCACCATGGTCGCGGGAAAGAAGATGCAGCTGAGCCCCAAGATGATCATGGATCTGGTGCGCACTCAGCTGGACAAGAATCCGCAGTTCAAGGAGATCGGCGGGCAGCTCCGCCAGGACTTCCGCGGCGTCGGCAAGGCAGCCACGGGCGCCATTCTCGAACGGCAGATGGAAGGTCTGGCCTCCAGGCTGCACAGCAGCACGGAAGGCGTCCGCGACCGCATAGCGGGGGTGGCGCCCGACACGGACGACGTCGAGCAGGCCGCGGACAAGGCCACCGGCGGGCTGAGCGGCAGGGCCACGAAGGCCGCCTCGAAGAAGCGCGGCACCGCCGGGAGCCAGGACGACGACCGCGCGCAGGACTCCGGCGACGACGGAGCCGACAGGGCCGAGGCGAAGGATTCGGGTCGGCAGGCTCCCCGCAAGCGGACCCCGGCCAAGAAGTCCGCGTCGGCGGGCGAGCGCACGTCCGCGCCGCGCAAGCGCACCCAGGGCGGCCAGGCCGCCAAGAAGACGGCGCCGACGGCGCGCAAGACCGCCGGAGCCGCACGGCGTGCCCCGCGCGGCGGCGCGAAGGGAGAGCGCGGCAATGGCTGAGCTGCCCGCCTCGAACCCGCTGAAGGACCTGGCCAAGAGCCAGGCGGCGGATCGCCTCAAGGCCGAGGCCCAGGACTATCTCGCCGCCCAGGCGACCCGTCTGCTCACCGGCGCCGGCCGCACGCTGGGCCGGACGACCACCAGACTGAACGACATCGCCGAGGGCAACAGTCCCGGGTTCGCCAAACTGGCCCTGGACGGCGGCCGCAAGCTCGCCGAGGGCAAGGGCCCGCTGCGCACCGCCGTCGAGGTCGGCGCGGGGCATCTCAAGGACAACCTGGTCAGCGGGGTCAAGGGGATGTTCGGCAAGGGCGGCAAGGGGAAGTCCAAGGCCGGCGGCGGCAAGAAGCCGACGGTCATCCTCGAGAGCATCGACGTCGGTGTGAACGTCCGCACGGCGTACGACCAGTGGACCCAGTACCAGGAGTTCTCGACGTTCGCCCGCGGCGTGAAGAACGCCGATCGCGCGGACGACGTCACCTCCGACTGGCAGATGAAGATCTTCTGGTCGAGCCGCAGCTGGAAGGCGCACACCACGGAGCAGGTGCCCGACCAGCGCATCTGCTGGACCTCGGAGGGCGCCAAGGGCACCACCAAGGGTGTCGTCACCTTCCACGAGCTGGGCGAGAACCTGACGCGGGTCCTGCTGATCATCGAGTACTACCCGAAGGGCCTGTTCGAGAAGACCGGCAACATCTGGCGCGCCCAGGGCCGCCGGGCCCGCCTCGACCTGAAGCACTTCGCCCGCTTCATCTCCATCAAGGGAGAGGCGAGCGACGGATGGCGCGGTGAGATCCAGGACGGCGAGGTCGTGCGGACGCACGAGGACGCCGTGGCCGCGGAGGAAGAGGAGAACGCCCGCGACGCGTCCGAGGAGCCGAGGGCCGAGGAGCGACCCGACGAGGACGACGACGCGGAGTACGACGACTACGAGGACGAAGAGGGTCCCGAGGAGTACGTCGACGAGGACGAGCCGGCCTACGAGGACGACGACGTCGAGGACGAGTACGCCGACGACGACCTCGCGGAGGACGAGGACGTGGAGGACGCGGAGGACGACGCCGCGTACGAGTACGAGGACGAGGACGACGAGTACACCGAGGGCGGGCCCGAGCGTCACGAGCCCGCCGGGGCGCGAGGTCGCTGATGGGTCCCGCGAACAGCTTCCCCGACTCCCCTCTCGGCGGGGGGAGTTCGGGGGCCAATCTCGCCGACATCCTTGAGCGCGTCCTCGACAAGGGCATCGTGATCGCCGGTGACATCAAGATCAATCTGCTCGACATCGAGCTGCTCACCATCAAACTGCGCCTGATCGTCGCCTCGGTCGACAAGGCGAAGGAGATGGGCATCGACTGGTGGGAGCACGATCCGGCGCTGTCCTCGGGCGCCCGTCACCAAGAACTCGCCCGGGAGAACGCCGAGTTGAGGCAGCGTCTGGCGGCACTGGAGGACAACCGGTCGCAGGACGCGCTCGACCCGGCTCACGAAACGGAGACGTCACGTGACTGAGTTGCGCTATGTCTACGCGGTCTGCGACTCCCTCGACGCCCCGCTCGCCTCGGACGTGACAGGAGTGGCGGGGGCTCCCCCGCACCTGCTCGTCCATGCCGGCCTGACCGCCGTGGTCGGTCACGTGCCCGCCGAGCAGTTCACCGAGACGGCGCTCCGCCGGAACCTGGAGGACCTCGACTGGCTGTCCGAGACGGCTCGGGCGCACCAGGCCGTGATCGCGGCGCTGGTCTCGGTCGCCAGCCCGCTCCCCCTGCGGCTGGCGACGGTGTTCCATGACGACAGCGGTGTGCGGGCCATGCTGGAGGGAGAGGCCGAGCGCTTCCGTGCCTCCCTCGATCGCCTGCGCGACCGGGTGGAGTGGGGCGTCAAGGTGACCGTGGAGCCGGCCTCGAAGACCGGACAGGAGGGCCGGCCCTCCCCCGCCACCGCCTCCACCCCGTCGAACGGCGGCCGACGCGAACGCCTCTCGTCGGCGGCGCTCGCCTCGGGCTCGGGCCGCGACTTCCTCCGCCGCCGGCGTGCCGAGCGCGGTGAACGGGACGAGACGTGGCGGCATGCCGAGACCTTCGCGCAGGAACTGCACGACACGCTGGCCCGGCGCGCCGACGACGCCCGGATCCATCCTCCGCAGAATGCGGAGCTCAGTGGTTCGTCCGGACGCAATGTCCTCAACACGGCCTACCTGGTGCACCGCTCGCAGGCGGAGTCCTTCGTCGAGTGCGTCAGCCGGGACGCGGACCGGGCTCGGGGCCTGCGCGTGGAGCTGACCGGCCCGTGGGCCGCCTACTCCTTCTCCATGCCTCCCGAAGAGCGGTCCGAAGGCCGACCGACGGCAGGGGGTACCCGCCGATGACCGTGATCGAACGGCGGGAGATCGCTCTGGTCGACCTCCTCGACCGGCTGCTCGCGGGCGGAGTCGTCCTCGCGGGGGACGTCACCCTGCGCATCGCCGACGTGGATCTCGTGCGGATCAATCTCAACGCCCTGATCAGTTCGGTGAACGAGAATGTCCCCTCACCCTGGGAAAACCTGCTGTGAGTACACATGACGCGCCCGTCCCTCGCGGAAGGGTCCAGATCGACCACGACACAGTGGAGCGCGATCTGATGAAGCTCGTACTGACCATCGTGGAACTGCTGCGGCAGCTGATGGAACGTCAGGCTCTGCGCCGCTTCGACACGGGAGACCTCACCGAGGACCAGGAGGAGCGCGTCGGCCTGACGCTGATGCTGCTGGAGGACCGCATGGCCGAGCTGCGCGAGCGCTACGACCTCGCCCCCCAGGACCTGAACATCGACCTCGGTCCGCTGGGTCCGCTGCTGCCGCGCTGATCGGCGAGTCCACGCTTTCCGTCCGGTGCGAACGTTGCACCGGCGTGCACGTGATCAGTGGTCAGCCTGGTTCACCGTGCGGAAAGAGCATGATGCCGAAGAGGTTCAAGAGATCCGCTGCCGCACCGCAGCGCCACCTCCACCTGGTCACCGCCGTCGCCCGGGATTCGGTCCGGCCGGCATGCAGAACGAACAACGGCCGGAGCCCCCGCACAGTGGGCTCCGGCCGTTGGGTCACAGGGAGTTGAAGGGCGTCAGAGCGCGAGGCCCGTCAGGACCAGGACACGCTCGTACGTGTAGTCGTCCATGGCGTAGCGGACGCCCTCGCGGCCGACGCCGGACTGCTTGGCGCCGCCGTACGGCATCTGGTCGGCGCGGTAGGACGGGACGTCGCCGACGACGACACCGCCGACCTCCAGCGCGCGGTGGGCGCGGAAGGCGGTCTGGAGGTCGTGGGTGAACACCCCGGCCTGGAGGCCGTACTTGGAGTCGTTGACGGCGGCGAACGCCTCGGCCTCGCCGTCGACCTTCTTCACCGTGAGGACCGGGCCGAAGACCTCTTCGCAGGAGATCGTGACGTCGGCCGGTACGTCGGCGAGGACGGTCGGCGCGTACGTGGCGCCGTCGCGCTTGCCGCCCGCGAGGAGCGTCGCCCCGGCGTCGACGGCCTCGGTCACCCAGGACTCCACGCGCTTGGCGGCGTCCTCGCTGACCAGCGGGCCCACGTCCGTGGCGTCGTCGGCCGGGTCGCCGGTGACCTGCGCCTCGACGGCGGCGACGATCTTCGGGAGCAGCCGGTCGTAGACGGCGGCGTCGGCGATGACGCGCTGCACCGAGATGCAGGACTGGCCGCCCTGGTAGTTGGAGAAGGTCGCGATGCGGGTCGCGGCCCAGTCCAGGTCCTGGTCACTGGCCCAGTCGCCGAGGACGACGGCCGCGCCGTTGCCGCCGAGCTCCAGGGTGCAGTGCTTGCGCGGCACGCTGTCCATGATCGCGTAGCCGACCGGGCCCGAACCGGTGAAGGAGATGACCGGGAGGCGCTCGTCCTGGACCAGGGCGGGCATCCGGTCGTTCGGGACGGTCAGGACCGACCACGAGCCGGCGGTCAGGTCCGTCTCGGCGAGCAGTTCACCGAGGATCAGCGACGAGATCGGGGTCGCCGGGGCCGGCTTGAGGATGATCGGCGCGCCGACCGCGATGGCCGGGGCGACCTTGTGGGCGCTCAGGTTCAGCGGGAAGTTGAAGGGGGCGATACCGAGGACGACACCCTTGGGGATGCGGCGGGTCAGCGCGAGGCGCCCCTGACCGCCGAGGTCCGTGTCGAGGCGCTGGGCGTCACCGCTGTTCCAGCGGCGGGCCTCCTCGGCGGCGAACCGGAACACGGACACCGCGCGGCCGACCTCGCCGCGGGCCCACTTGATCGGCTTGCCGTTCTCCGCGGAGATCAGCTGGGCGATCTCCTCGGTGCGCTCGGTGAGGCGGTCGGCGACGTGGTTCAGCGCCTTGGCGCGGACGTGCGCGGGGGTCGCGGCGAACTCGTCCACCACGGCGTGGGCGGCGGCGACCGCCTCCTCGACCTGGGCCTCGGTCGGCACGGCGACGGTGCCGACGAGACGGCCGTCGTAGGAGTTGTGGACCTCGAAGGTCTCGTCTCCGGTGGCCTGGCGGCCGGCGAGCCAGAAGGCGTGGGTGGCGGTCATGTGTCTTCTACCGGCCTCTCCGTGTACGTGGGCTGTTGCGGGGTCCACGTTAGGGGGGTGCCGGGCGATTACGGCTGGCCGGGGTGGAGTGTTCGGGCTCGCTTGTTGTCCGGTTCGGAGTGTCGTCGGGTGCGGGTTCGGTGGGGGCTGGTCGCGCCCCGCGGCGAGGCCGCTCGTGACACAGCCCCGCGCCCCTGCGGCGAGCGGCTTCGCCGCTCAGCCTTCATCGGGGAGATGCGCGCGAAGCGCCGGCATTTCAGGGGCGCGGGGAACTGTGCGACCAGCCCCCACCCACCCGCGGAGGACAACGCACACCCGGCCGCCCCGCGATCACCCCCCGGTCGCCTTCAGCGCCAGCCACAACTCCATCCGCACGTCCGGATCGTCCAACGACCGCCCCAGGATCTCCTCGACCCTGCGCATCCGGTACCGCAACGTGTGCCGGTGCACCCCGAGATCCGCCGCCGCCGCGTCCCACTGCCCGTGGCGCGACAGCCACGCCCGCAGCGAGGCGACCAGGTCGCCCCGGCCCGTCGCGTCGTGATCGCGCAGCGCCCGCAGCAGCCCGTCCGCGAACGCCCGCACCGCGTCGTCGCCGAGCAGCGGCAGCACGGACCCGGCCACGACGTCCTCGTGCTCGACGAGGACGCGCCCGCGCCGTCGCGCGACCGACAGCGCCTGCTCGGCCTGCTTGAAGGCGGTCGCCGCGGCGATCGGCCCGGACGGCGCCGAGAAGCCGACGACGAGTTCGTCCCCGGACCCGCCGGACCCGGAACCAGTACCCGACCCGGATCCCGCCGAGCCCCCGGAACCGGCGGAGCCGACCCGCGTCGCCTCCAGCGCCTCCGCGTAGTGCCCGCACGCCTCCGCCGCCGCGCCCCCGTCGACCACGAGCAGCACGAGCCGCTCGCCGTCCGGTACGACCAGTACGGCCTCGCCGGCCCGCGCGGCGGCGGACTCGACGACGTCGGCGAGGGCCGGCAGCAGATCGCCGCCCGCCCCGGTCACCGCCTCGGCGAGCAGCGACGCCGTGCCGGACGCCGGGACCACCGGGCCCGCGACCCCGCTCGGCGGCGGTGTGGCCGCCTCCGCGAGCACCATCCGGAAGGGCGCGTCGAGCAGTTCCCCGTACAGGTCACCGGCGACGGCCCGCGCGTGGTCGGGCTCCCCGGCGAGCAGCATGCGCAGCACCGCCGCGCCGATCCGCTGTTCGGCGGCGTACAGCGCGCGCGAGCGTTCGGTGGTGAGGGTCAGCAGGGCGATCGCCGAGTGGAGCGCGTAGCGCTCGGCGGTGCCGAGGGCGGAGGCCGTGCCGACCGCGAGGGCCGCCCGCGCCCGCCGTCCCGTACCGATGGAGTGGAGTTCGACGCGGTCGTCCGCGCCGCCGGCGACGACGGCGCTGGCGGGCGCGGGCCGTTCCCGCAGCCGCTCGACGTCGGCGGTCAGGCGGGCGGCCCTGCGCCCGGCCCACTCGGGCGCGGTGGCGACGACGGCGCCCGACGCGTCGTACAGCGCGGCCCATCCGTCGACCTGCGCGGCGAGGACGGCGAGCAGTCCTTCGGGGCCTTCGTTCAGCGCCTGCTTGGTCAGTTCGCGCTGCGCGGCGAAGCCGGAGGTGACGGCCCGGTACTGGTCGGCGGCGATCGCGGCGGAGACGGCCTTGCTGATCGCGATGAAGGGGGTGCGCGGCGGTACTTCGAGCAGGGGGAGACCCTCCTGCCGCGCCGCCTTCACGAGGGCGTCCGGTACGGCGTCGTAGTTGACGCCGACGGCGAAGCCGAGCCCGACGACGCCCGCGCCGGCGAGCCGCTTCACGTACCGCCGCATCGCCTCGGGGTCGTCGGCGTCGAGCTTGAGGGCGGTGATGAGGAGGAGTTCGCCGCCCTCCATATAGGGGACGGGGTCGGCGAGCTCGCTGACATGGGCCCAGCGGACGGGGGTGTCCAGGCGTTCCTCGCCCGCGCGCACGGTGAGCTTGAGCGCCGAGTGGTGGACGAGCGAGGCGAGCGTGGGCGGCATGGGGCCTTCAAGTGTGCTGGGGGGGTGCAGGCAGGTCAGTGGCGGGGAGCGGGCGCGGGCGCCCGGACGGGAGCCGGATGTGAAGCTTTTGGCCGGTCCGTATGAACGCCCTGTGCCGATTCTGCCTCACCGTACGTACTCCGGGAGCCCGCCCCTGGGATCCTCAGCCAACCTTCAGACGTCGCCTCAGCCCCGCAGGTCCACGAGCAGCGGTGGAGCGTGCTCGCCGCGCACCGTGGTGAGCGAGAGCACAGCGTGGCCGGGCGGCACGGCGTGGGCGAGGTCGGAGGCCGACCAGCGTTCACGCTCGACCTTGCGTACGGTCACGGCGTCGGTCGTCACGGCCTTCCCCGTGATCATCTTGCGCATCTTGTGGAGTGCCCTGGTCACCGGCTGGTTGGCGAAGACCGTGTGCTGGGCGACCTCCTCGGTCTCCACCCATTCGGTGCCCCAGGCCTCGGCGAACCGCCGCCCGTCCCAGGTGGTGACCCCGGAGAACGCCATCCGGCAGCCGACCGCCGCGTACAGCGGTCCCTGCAACGTCTCGGGCACCTCGCCGATGGTGCGCAGCCCGAGCACGACCCCGGCGTTCAGCGACCGCAGCCGCTGGATCGCCCGTACCGTCTCGGCGGTGACGGTGCGCGCCGCGTCGTCGAGGACCAGGCAGGCGAAGTGGGACCGGGCCGAGCGGCCGCGTACGACGGTGGTGAACTGGGCGAGCAGCAGCCGGGCGAGCAGCCGCGACGCCTCCTCGTGCCCCTGCTCGGGCAGGTCGACGCGGACCCGCACCGGGTGGTGCGTGAGCGCCCGCACCGAGAACGGCCGGCCCTCGCCGCCCGGGTCGAAGAAGCGGGCGAACACCGGCCGGTCGAGCAGTGCGAGCCGGTCGGCGAGCATCGGTCCCGGGTCGCTCGCCGTGCCGGACTGCCGCGCTCGGGCGTCGAGTTCGCGTCGCAGGGCGGCATCGGTGAGGCGTTCCCTGAGGTCGGCGAGGGCGTCGGGCTCGCCCTCCAGGAGTTCGCGCAGCACCGGTACGGAGGGGAAACGGCCGTGGGCCGCGTGGTACGGGCCGATCAGCTGGGCCAGCGCGGTGGCGGCGCGGCGCGTGTCGACGCCCTCCAGGTCGCCGACCAGGCCCTGCGCGAGGAATCCGGCGGCCTCGTCCGGGTCGGTGGCGCCCGCGTACAGGTCGAGGTCGTACGCGGAGGAGGCGTCGCCCGGCTTCACGACGACGTCGTAAATGTCGTCGGGGCCGAGCCCGGAGCCCGCCGCGCCGACGACGAGGACCGCGCACTGTCCGGTCAGCGCCTGGAGCGCGAGCGACTCGACGACCGGCCGGACCACGCCGGCGGTCTTGCCCGCGCCGGGGGCCCGACGGCGAGCAGCGAGGTGCCGAGGACGCCCGGGTCGAGGGCGGCGCCGATGCCGCGCAGCGCGTACGGGTTGCGTTCGTCGCGCGCGTACCGGCCGATCCGCACCTGTCCGACGAGCAGGTCGTGCGTGGCGGCGCGGGACGGCAGGTCGCGCTGGCCCGAGGGGTGCGTCCAGGCGGCGGCGCCCTGGCGGACCACGGTGTCGGCGAAGGCGTCCGGGTCGCCGGAGCGGGCGGCGCGCCAGGCGTGGGTGACGCGGACGCAGTCGACGTCGTTCATGCGGCCGCTCACGACCTCGGCGGTGAGCACGTCGGCGGCCTTGTCCTGGCCCGCCGCGCGCAGTTCGGCCCACTGGGCGCGGGCGGGCGGCGCGGCGGTGGGCCTGCGCGGGACGTCGCGCGAGCGGCGCGCCCGCCCCGACCAGGCCTCCAGCCAGCCGCCGATCCGGGCGAACGGCCACAGCACGCCCAGGGTGATCAGGGCGTAGAGGAGGTAGGTGAGGGCCGGGACCTTGAAGACGCCGTAGCCGCCGGTGAGCAGGACGACGAGGGAGAGGACCGGGTCGGCGACCGGCAGCGGCCGCCAGTCGAGCCCGAGCGCGTCCGGCCACACGAAGACCAGGACGCCCACCGCGGCGACCGACGCCACGACGGCGCGGGCGGGCTGGGGCCGCCGGATCACGAAGTGCCGGATGCCTTCCACCCAGGCCCCGAACCGGCCGACCAGGAAGACGAGGATGCCGAAGGACACCCCCTCGTAGACGATGAGCGCGTCGTACGCCTTGGAGTCGCGGGGGCTCGTGGTGCCCGGCCACCACCAGGCGTCGGGCGTGAACACCTTCAGCGGGGTCCACTGGTACGGGAGCGTGCCGCGCCGCCACAGGCTCCACAGGAACATGCCGACCAGGAAGGAGCCCGCCATCCATGCGAGCAGCTTGCGTCCGACGGCGGCCTCGTCGCGCCGGGGCGGCCGGGGCACGTAGCCGAAGCGCCACACGCCGGGTTCCGTCTTCGGGCGGCGGACCGACAGCCACTCAGCGACCGAGGACCGCGCGGCGTCCGGCGCCTGCCGGGGCATCGGCGGGGCGGCCGGGCGGGGCGGCTTCGCGGGGCGCGGCACCGGTGCGGCCTGCCGCCCGCCTGCCGGGTCCTGGGTCCCGTGCGTGCCCTCGGTGTCCATGGCTCCTGCCCCCTGACCTGCCGGTCCGTCCGCGTCGATCCGGGCTCAATCTAGTGCCAGGACCGGGAGTTCGTGGGCCTCGTCGGCCGGTGTGTGACAGCGGATGCATGTATCCAACTCGGACAACGCCGTCGCGCAACCCCACCCACATGGAGCATGACCGGCCGCCCCGCCCGCCCCTAACCTGCGAGGACACCCCCGTACAACCCGGCGAAACCGGGTCCGGGAGCGAGCCACGGACTCGCTCCCGCCCCGGTGAACCCGCCGCCTCATGAACCAGGAGCCCCGCATGAGCGACATCCCGCAGGAGCGCCGCGTCGTCACCGCCATCCCCGGCCCGAAGTCGCAGGAGCTGCAGAAGCGCCGCCTGGCCGCCGTCGCCGCGGGCGTGGGCTCCACGCTGCCGGTCTTCACCGCCCGCGTGGACCGCGGCATCATCGAGGACGTCGACGGCAACCGCCTGATCGACTTCGGCTCCGGCATCGCCGTGACCTCGGTCGGCGCGTCCGCCGAGGCCGTCGTCCGCCGCGCGAGCGCCCAGCTGCAGGAGTTCACCCACACCTGCTTCATGGTCACGCCGTACGAGGGGTACGTGGAGGTCGCCGAGGCCCTCGCCGAGCTGACGCCGGGCGACCACGCGAAGAAGTCGGCCCTGTTCAACTCCGGCGCCGAGGCCGTGGAGAACGCGGTCAAGATCGCCCGCGCCTACACCAAGCGCCAGGCGGTCATCGTCTTCGACCACGGCTACCACGGCCGTACGAACCTGACGATGGCGCTGACCAGCAAGAACATGCCGTACAAGAACGGCTTCGGCCCGTTCGCGCCCGAGGTCTACCGCGTCCCGGTGGCCTACGGCTACCGCTGGCCGACCGGTCCCGAGAACGCCGGCCCGGAGGCCGCCGCCCAGGCGATCGACCAGATCACCAAGCAGGTCGGCGCCGACAACGTCGCCGCGATCATCATCGAGCCGGTGCTCGGTGAGGGCGGCTTCATCGAGCCCGCGAAGGGCTTCCTGCCCGCGATCCGCCAGTTCGCCGCCGACAACGGCATCGTCTTCGTCGCGGACGAGATCCAGTCCGGCTTCTGCCGCACCGGCCAGTGGTTCGCGTGCGAGGACGAGGGCATCGTCCCGGACCTGATCACGACGGCCAAGGGCATCGCGGGCGGTCTGCCGCTCGCCGCCGTGACCGGCAAGGCCGAGATCATGGACGCCGCGCACGCGGGCGGCCTCGGCGGCACGTACGGCGGCAACCCGGTGGCCTGTGCCGGTGCGCTCGGCGCCATCGAGACGATGAAGGAGCTCGACCTCAACGCCAAGGCGAAGGAGATCGAGTCGACGATGAAGACCCGGCTCTCCGCCATGCAGGAGAAGTTCCCGGCCATCGGCGAGATCCGCGGCCGCGGCGCGATGATCGCCATCGAGCTGGTCAAGGACCCGGCGACCAAGGAGCCGAACCCGGAGGCGGCCGCCGCCCTCGCCAAGGCCTGCCACGCCGAGGGCCTGCTCGTCCTCACCTGCGGCACCTACGGCAACGTGCTGCGGTTCCTGCCCCCGCTGGTGATCGGCCAGGACCTCCTCAACGAGGGTCTCGACATCATCGAGAGCGCGTTCGCCGCTCTCTGAGGGGCACTCCGAACGGGACTCCCACGGCCCTGAGGGCGGCTCCTCGCCCACCCGTCACCGCGACGGTTGAACCGGTAACCATTCCGTGACCTGCGGTAACGGTCGGGCCGTGTGAAGAACGTGTGGGGGCCCGATGGCTTGTTGCCCAACCGGCTGTCGCGCCCCCGACGCCTGACGTACGGTTTCTGCAGATGAGAGAAACACCTCGCCCACAGGGGACTGCGGGCGATACAGGGTCGGAGCCTCCCCAGCCTCGCCCTGGTCGTGCCCTCGCGCACACACCCGGAGCTTCCGGCTCCGGAACTCCTCACCGATCGGACGGTCGCCCGCCCCACACCCCCCGGGGCGCGCGGCACGCCGGTCAGATCGGGCGCCCCGGAGCCACCCCCCCTGCTCCGGGGCGCCCGGCCGTTTTCCTCGCCGTCCTCGCGGCCCTGCTCTTCTCCGCGCTGACGTGGCAGGTGGCCGCCGACGGCCCGTTCCTGACGCTGGACGAACGCGTCGGGAACGCGATCCGCACCGGTGCGATCCCCTCCGGCCCGGCGGAGTTCTTCGCCGATCTCGGCAATCCGACCGTAGCCCTCCCGGTCCTGGCCGCGGCCCTCGCGTACGTCACCTGGCGCACCCGTGACCTGCGCGCGCTCTTGCCACCCCTGCTGGCGATGACCCTGGTCCCCGTCCTCGTCGGCCCGCTCAAGGCCCTGCTCGCACGCCCCGGACCGCCGCCCATGTCCCCCGAGACGGGCTTCTACCCGTCGGGGCACGCGGCGACGGCGGCGGTGGCGTACGGCTTGTGCGCGCTGCTCCTGCGACGACGCGAGGTGGCCTACGGCTGCGTCGTGGTGAACGCGGCCGTAGGCCTGGGACTCGTGCGCCAGGGGTACCACTGGCCGGTCGACGTGATCGGCAGCTGGTGTCTCGCGACGGTGCTGCTGTACGCGACGGCCTGGGCGCTCAGCCGAAGTACGCGTCGAAGTTCTTCTGGAACTCCCAGCTGTTGAAGCGGTCCCAGTTGACCGACCACGTCATCAGGCCGCGCAGCGCCGGCCAGGTGCCGTGGGTGGGGTAGGAGCCGCAGTTCGTCTTCTTCGTGAGGCAGTCCAGGGCCTTGTTCGTCTCGGCGGGGGTGACGTGGCCGTTGCCCGCGTTGGTCGAGGCGGGCATGCCGATCGCGACCTGGTCGGGGCGCAGGGGCGGGAAGACGTTGTTGGCGTCGCCCGCGACCGGGAAGCCCGTCAGGAGCATGTCGGTCATCGCGATGTGGAAGTCGGCGCCGCCCATGGAGTGGTACTGGTTGTCGAGGCCCATGATCGGGCCCGAGTTGTAGTCCTGGACGTGCAGCAGGGTGAGGGCGTCGCGCATCGCGTAGATCACCGGGAGGTACGCGCCGCAGCGCGGGTCCTGGCCGCCCCACTTGCCGCTGCCGTAGAACTGGTAGCCGTTCTGGACGAAGAAGGTCTCCGGGGCCATCGTCAGGACGAACCTGTCGCCGTACTTGGCCTTCAGGGTCTTCAGCGCCGAGATCAGGTTCACGATCACGGGTGTGGTCGGGTTCTTGAAGTCCGTGTCGCCGGTGTTCAGGGACAGGGAGTGGCCCTCGAAGTCGACGTCGAGGCCGTCGAGGCCGTAGGTGTCGATGATCTTCGAGACCGAGGAGACGAAGGTGTCGCGGGCCGCCGTGGTGGTCAGCTGGACCTGGCCGTTCTGGCCGCCGATGGAGATCAGGACCTTCTTGCCCGCCGCCTGCTTCGCCTTGATCGCCGCCTTGAAGTCGGCGTCCGACTCGACGTTCGGGCACTCGGTCACCGGGCAGCGGTTGAAGCGGATGTCGCCCGAGGTGGTGGAGGTGGGTTCGCCGAAGGCGAGGTCGATGACGTCCCAGCTGTCGGGGACGTCGGCGAGCCGGGTGTAGCCGGCGCCGTTGGCGAAGCTCGCGTGGAGATAGCCGACCAGGGCGTGGGCCGGGAGGTCCGCGGAGCCGCCGCCCGGCGAGCCCTCGGTCGTCGTGGCCGTGACCGCCGTCGACTTCGCGGACTCCCCCGCGTCGTTGAGGGCCGTGACCTGGAAGCTGTACGCCGTCGCGGCGGTGAGGCCGGTGACGGTGGTCGTGTTCCCGCTCGCCGTACGGGACTTGGTGCCGTTGACGTACACGGCGTAGCTCGTCGCGCCGGGGACCGCGGTCCAGGACAGGGCGACGCTCGTGGAGGCGACCGCGCCGGTCGCGAGGCCCGTGGGCGCCGCGGGCGGGACCGGGGCCTGCGCGCCGGGGCCGACGAGCGTGAGGTCGTCGGCGTGGTAGGCCGGGGTCCCGTACCAGCCGTGCGTGTAGATCGTGACCTTGGTGGTGGCCGGGCCGGTGCGGAACGTCGTCGTCAACCGCTGCCAGTCCGTCGCCGACGGGGTCCACGTCGACACGTCCGTGGTGCCGGTGCCGCTCGCACCGAGGTAGACGTAACTGCCGCGGACGTACCCGGAGAGGGTGTACGTCGCGTCGGGGCGCACCGTCACCGTCTGGGCGCACTGGGCGTTGTCGGCGGCGGTCGGGGTCGCCCGGAGCGACGAACTGCCGCTGTGGACGGGCGAGTTGACGGTGGCGCCGGTGTTCGCCGTGCAGGTCCAGCCGTCCAGGCCGGACTCGAAGCCGCCGTTGCGGGCGAGGTCGGTGTCGGCCGCGTGGGCGGCGGGGCCGAGCGCGGTGAGGCCGGTCGCGGTGAGCGCGGCGGCCGTGAGCGCGGTCAGCAGTGCGCGGCGCAGACGTCCGCGTACGGGCAGGGGTCTGGGACGGGTCATGGCTGCCTCCGGGCGTGGCGGGGGAACGGGCACGGTGGAGCGCGCCCAACCTGGTCCAGACCAATTGAGTTGTCAAGAGTCCCGGGCGTCTCCCTTCTCCTCGCGCATCTCCTCTACTCCCCCGTTTCCCGGGCCAGTTGGGCCGCGGCCTCGTGCATGGCGAGTTCGAGGAGCGCCGGATCCGTGAGCGTGCCCGAGCCGTCCGGCGACACCAGCCAGCGGACGCCGCCGGTGGAGCGGCCGGGGTACGGCACCACGATCCAGGTGCCGCAGCCCGCGCCGCGCACCCCGGTGCCGAGCCAGCGGGCCACCGTCCCCGCCGGGACGAAGAAGCCCATGCGGGCGTCGCCGAAGTCCGCGAGGACGGGGCCGGGCCGGCCGATCACCCGGGTCAGCACATCGAGCGTGGGATAGCCCAGCTCGCCCGGCAGGATCAGCACGTCCCACTGTTTGCCCGCGGGCAGCAGCGCCACCCCGAGCGGATTGCGCTCCCATTCCCAGCGGCACGCCTCCGGATCCGGCGCCACCGACACCAGCCACTCGACCGCCGACTTAGCCGCTCCTGCGCCAGTCATGGCGGGACCTCCCTTTTCGCTTCGACTCCGTTGGTCATCAGCGAGAGGGCGGGAGGGGCCTCCGCATTACGCGAGTTCGGGTTACTTTCTGGTAGTGAACCGGGTCACAGGGTCCGACCAGGGCGTACGCCGGTCGATCAAGGACGGAGCGCACGGATGGCCACGCGGGACGAACAGGCGCAGATCCAGGCCGCGATCGACGGCGAGCTCCGGCTCCTCGACCCGGCGGTGCGGGCGTCCGACGCGCGGGTGACGGCCCTGCTCGACCCGGAGTTCTTCGAGTTCGGGGCGTCGGGGCGGCGCTGGGACCGGTCGTCGATCCTGGCGGTGACGGGCGCGGCGTCCGAGGATCCGGGGCCGCCGGCCCGGATCACGGAGATGGCGGGGGCGGTGCTCGCGCCCGGCCTCGTCCACCTGACCTATCACGCGGAGCACGACGGCCGCCGGGTGCGCCGCAGTTCGCTGTGGCGGCGCGACCCGGAGGCCGGGTGGCGGATGTACTTCCATCAGGGGACGCCGACCGGGCAGTGAGGTGCGGGGGAGCTGCACGGCGCGGCTCCCCCGCGGGGTCAGCTGTCGAAGCCCAGGCCCACCGCGTCCATCGCCTTCAGCCACAGGTTCCTGCGGCCGCCGTTGTCGTCGGCCCGCGCCAGGGACCACTTCGTCAGGGCGATGCCCGTGTACGCGAACGGCTCCGGCGGGAAGGGCAGCGGCTTCGTGCGGACCATCTCCAGCTCGGTGCGCTCGGTGCGCTCGCCGGACAGCAGGTCCAGCATGACGTCCGCGCCGAAGCGGGTGGCGCCCACGCCGAGGCCCGTATAGCCCGCGGCGTACGCGACGCGGCCCGCGTGGGCCGTGCCGAAGAACGCCGAGAAGCGCGAGCAGGTGTCGATCGCGCCGCCCCACGCGTGCGTGAAGCGCAGGCCCTCCAGCTGCGGGAAGCAGGTGAAGAAGTGCTCGGCGAGCTTCGCGTACGTCTCCGGGCGGTGGTCGTGCTCGTCCCGCACCCGGCCGCCGTACGGGTAGATCGCGTCGTAGCCGCCCCACAGGATCCGGTTGTCGGCGGACAGCCGGAAGTAGTGGAACTGGTTCGCCGAGTCGCCCAGGCCCTGCCGGTTCTTCCAGCCGATCGACTCCAGCTGGGCCGCGCTCAGCGGCTCCGTCATCAGCGCGTAGTCGTACACCGGCACCGTGTAGGAGCGGACCCGCTTGACCAGCGACGGGAAGACGTTCGTGCCGAGTGCCGCGTACCGGGCGAAGACCCGGCCGTACGGGGTGCGGACGGCGAGGCCGGTGGCGTTCGAGGAGAGCGCGGTCGCCGGGGTGTTCTCGTAGATCCGCACGCCGAGGTCGAGGCAGGCCCGCTTGAGGCCCCACGCGAGTTTCGCCGGGTGGAGCATCGCGACGCCGTCGGGGTCGTACAGCGCGCCGAGGAACGTCGGGGACCCGACCTGCTCCCGGGTGGCCTCCCCGTCGAGCAGCTCCAGGCCGTCCGCGAGGCCGGCCTCGCGCAACTCCTCGTAGAACTCGCGCAGTTCGGCGACCTGGTGCGGCTGCGTCGCCACGTCCAGTTCGCCGGTGCGCTCGAAGTCGCAGTCGATGGAGTAGCGGGCGACCGCCGCCTCGATGGCGTCGAGGTTGGCGGCGCCCAGCTCCTCCAGCTTCTTGATCTCCTTCGGCCAGCGGGCGAGCCCGTTGGCCGTGCCGTGCGTGAGGGAGGCGGCGCAGAACCCGCCGTTGCGCCCGGAGGCGGCCCAGCCGATCTCCTTGCCCTCGACCAGGACCACCTCACGCCCCGGGTCGCGCTCCTTGGCGATGAGCGCGGTCCACAGGCCGCTGTAGCCACCGCCGACGACGAGCAGATCGCACCGCTCGTCGCCGGTGAGGGCGGGGCGCGGCTCGGGGCGGCCGGGGTCGTCCAGCCAGTACGGGACGGGCTTGGCGTCGGCGAGTGCCTGCAACGACGCGGTCCTGCGATTCATGGCGCCAGCGGCCATGATTCCAACTCCCTCGGAAATTCAGAGAACAGCCTCAGGCGGCTGTCTTGCTCTTTCGCTTCCCCACCATCATTCCGGTGAGGACACACAGCACGGCGACCAGGAACATGGCCGTGCCGATGACATTGATCTGAACGGGTGTGCCGCGCTGCGCCGATCCCCAGACGAACATGGGGAAGGTCACGGTCGAACCCGCGTTGAAATTCGTGATGATGAAATCGTCGAAGGAGAGCGCGAAGGCGAGCAGCGCGCCCGCCGCGATTCCCGGCGCCGCGATCGGCAGGGTCACCCGCAGGAACGTCTGGACCGGTCCCGCGTAGAGGTCCTGCGCCGCCTGCTCCAGGCGCGGGTCCATCGACATCACGCGCGCCTTCACCGCCGTCACGACGAAGCTCAGGCAGAACATGATGTGGGCGATGAGGATCGTCCAGAAGCCCAGCTGGGCGCCCATGTTGAGGAAGAGCGTGAGCAGCGAGGCCGCCATCACGACCTCCGGCATGGCCATCGGCAGGAAGATCAGCGAGTTGATCGCGCCGCGCGCCCGGAACCGGTAGCGCACCAGGGCGAAGGCGATCATCGTGCCGAGCGCCGTCGCGCCGAGCGTCGCCCAGAAGGCGATCTGGAGGCTCAGCGAGAGCGAGCCGCACATGTCGGCGACCCCGCACGGGTTCTTCCAGGCGTCGAGCGAGAACGCCGTCCACTCGTAATTGAACCGGCCCTTGGGCTTGTTGAACGAGAAGACCGTGACGACGACGTTCGGGAGGAGGAGATAGCCGAGCGTGATCAGGCCCGCTATCACCACGAGGTTCTTCCGCAGCCAGCGCATCAGACGAGGTCCTCCGTTCCGGCACGGCGAATGTAGACGGTGACCATGACGAGAATGGCCGCCATGAGGATGAAGGAGAGCGCGGCCGCTGTCGGATAGTCCAGGATGCGCAGGAACTGCGTCTGGATGACGTTTCCGACCATGCGGGTGTCGGTGGAGCCGAGCAGGTCGGCGTTGACGTAGTCACCGGCCGCGGGGATGAAGGTGAGCAGCGTTCCGGAGACCACGCCCGGCATCGACAGCGGGAACGTGACCTTGCGGAAGGTGGTCGCCGGGGACGCGTACAGGTCGCCCGCGGCCTCGTGCAGCCGGCCGTCGATCCGCTCCAGCGAGGTGTAGAGCGGCAGGATCATGAACGGCAGGAAGTTGTACGTGAGTCCGCAGATCACGGCGAGCGGTGTCGCGAGCACCCGGTCGCCCTCGGTCATGCCGAGCCAGGTCGTCACGTCCAGGACGTGCAGCGTGTTGAGCGCGCCGACGACCGGGCCGCCGTCCGCGAGGATCGTCTTCCAGGCGAGCGTGCGGATCAGGAAGCTGGTGAAGAACGGCGCGATGACGAGGATCAGCACGACGTTGCGCCAGCGGCCCGCGCGGAACGCGATGAGGTACGCCAGCGGATAGCCGAGCACCAGGCACAGGAGCGTGGCGCAGCCCGCGTACAGGACCGAGCGCAGGAACTGCGGGTAGTAGTCGGTCAGCGCGTCCCAGTACGTGGCGAAGTGCCAGGTGACCTGGTAGCCGTCCTCCAGTGACCCCGTCTGTACGGACGTGGAGGCCTGGTAGACCATCGGCAGCGCGAAGAAGACGACGAGCCACAGGATGCCGGGCAGCAGCAGCCAGTACGGGACCAGGCGGCCGCGCTTGCGGGTCTTCTTGGGCGGGGTCTTCTCCGGGGTGGGCGCCAGCGGGGGCGCCTCGGTGGCGGTAGTCATGCGGCCGCGTCCTCCGAGACCTTCTCCACGCCCGCGGCCGCGTCCTGGGCGGCGTCCAGGCCGAAGGTGTGGGCCGGGTTCCAGTGCAGGACGACCTCGGCGCCGGGCGCCAGGCGGCTGTCGCGCTCGATGTTCTGGGCGTAGACCTCCAGGGTCTCGCCGGCCTGGCCCTCGATGACGTACTGCGTGGAGACGCCGATGAAGCTGGAGTCGGCGATCCGTCCGGTGAGGCGGTTGCGGCCGTCGGGGATCGCGGTCGCGTCGTCGGCGTGCGCGAGCGAGATCTTCTCCGGGCGCACGCCGAGCAGGACGCGGCCGCCGGCGGTGGTGGGCGCCGAACATCGGGCGGTGGGCAGCGTGAGCTTGCCGTCGGCGCCGACGGGGCGCAGCGTGAGGTCGTCGCCCGCGCTGCCGGTGACCTCGGCCTCGATGAAGTTCGAGGTGCCGAGGAAGTTGGCGACGAAGGTGGAGCCCGGGTTCTCGTACAGGTCGGTGGGGGCGCCGAGTTGCTCGACGCGGCCCTGGTTCATCACGGCGACGGTGTCGGCCATGGTCATGGCCTCCTCCTGGTCGTGCGTGACGTGGACGAAGGTGATGCCGACCTCGGTCTGGATGCGCTTGAGCTCCAGCTGCATCTGGCGGCGCAGCTTGAGGTCGAGGGCGCCGAGCGGCTCGTCGAGCAGGAGCACCTTGGGGTGGTTGATCAGGGCGCGGGCGACGGCGACGCGCTGCTGCTGGCCGCCGGAGAGCTGGTGCGGCTTCTTGCGCTTGTGCTCGCCGAGCTGGACCAGGTCGAGCATCTCCTCGACCTGCTTCTTCACGGACTTGATGCCGCGCCGGCGCAGGCCGAAGGCGACGTTCTCGAAGATGTCGAGGTGCGGGAAGAGCGCGTACGACTGGAAGACGGTGTTCACCGGCCGCTTGTACGGGGGCAGCGAGGTGACGTCCTGGTCGCCGAGGTGAACCGTTCCCGTGGTCGGTTCCTCAAGGCCAGCGATCATGCGCAGGGTGGTGGTCTTGCCGCAGCCGGAGGCGCCGAGCAGGGCGAAGAACGAGCCCTGGGGCACGGTGAGGTCGAGCGGGCGTACGGCGGTGAAGCCGTTGTCGTACGTCTTGCTGATCCCGGAGAGACGGACGTCGCCGCCGTTGTCGGTCGTCATGGTGAGTCCAAGGAGTCTGGGGGCGGGGAGGGGCGCGGGCAGGATCGGCTCAGCCGCCGGTGAGCTGGGCGAACTTCTCCTCGAACGACGTCTCTTCCTTGGCGGTGAGCGAGCGGAAGCCGTGCGCCTTGGCCGCCATGGCCTTGTCGGGGACGATCAGCGGGTCGTTCGCGACGTCCTTGTCGATCTTGGCGAGTTCGGGCTTGACGATGCTGCCCTCGAGCGGCGTGACGTAGTTGATCCACGCGGCGAGCTCGGCGCCGACGGCCGGCTCGTAGTAGTAGTCCATCAGCTTCTCGGCGTTCGTCTTGTGACGAGCCTTGTTCGGGACCAGCATGTTGTCGGTCGACGAGATGTAACCGGCGTCCGGGATCGCGAACTTGACGTGCGGGTTGTCCGCCTGGAGCTGCACGACGTCACCGGCCCACGCGAGACAGGCCGCGAGGTCGCCCTTGGAGAGGTCGGCGATGTAGTCGTTGCCGGTGAAGCGGCGGACCTGCTTGCTGTCGACGGCCTTCTGGAGGCGGGCGACGGCCGCGTCGAAGTCGTCGGCCTTGAAGTCGCGCGGGTCCTTGCCCATGTCGAGGAGCGTCATGCCGATGGTGTCGCGCATCTCGGAGAGCAGGCCGACCTTGCCCTTGAGCTTCGGGTCGTCGAGCAGCTGGGAGACCGAGGTGACCTCTTTGCCGCCCGTCGCCTTGGTGTTGTACGCGATGACCGTCGCGATGCCCTGCCAGGGATAGGAGTAGGCGCGGCCCGGGTCCCAGTCGGGGTTGCGGAACTGGGAGGACAGGTTCGTGTACGCGTGCGGCAGGTTCGCCGCGTCGAGCTTCTGCACCCAGCCGTAGCGGATGAGGCGGGCGGCCAGCCAGTCGGTGAGCACGATGATGTCGCGCCCGGTGTCCTGACCGGCGGCCAGCTGGGGCTTGATCTTGCCGAAGAACTCGACGTTGTCGTTGATGTCCTCGGTGTACTTGACCTGGATCCCGGTGCGTTTGGTGAACGCCTCCAGCGACGGCCGGTGCTTCTCGTCGTCGCTCATGTCGATGTACTCGGTCCAGTTGGAGAAGTTGATCGTCTTCTCCTTGGCCGAGTGGTCCTCGGACGATATGCCGCCCTGGGACTTGCTCGCCGCGGGGATGCCGCAGGCACTGAGGGTGCCGAGCCCGCCGATGGCGAGCGCGCCCCCCGTCGATGCGCGCAGCAGCGAGCGGCGGGACAGGGAGGCCCTGGCCCTGCCGTTCCTCAGACTGCGCCGCATGGCGGCCAGTTGGGCCGGGGCAAGGGGGTCGGGCTCGTACTGCTCCATGCGCGTGGTTGCCCTTTCGGGAGGTTGGCGGCCGCTGGTCGGTGCGGCCTGTCGACTATCGGTCCCCGAAGATCGTGCGGTGCCAGTCCTTGCGGACCACCGCGGTGTTGTCGAACATGACGTGCTTGATCTGCGTGTACTCCTCGAAGGAGTAGGCAGACATGTCCTTGCCGTAGCCGGACGCCTTGTAGCCGCCGTGCGGCATCTCGCTGAGGATCGGAATGTGGTCGTTGATCCAGACGCAGCCCGCCTTGATGTCGCGGGTGGCGCGGTTCGCGCGGTAGACGTTCGTCGACCAGGCGGAGGCGGCGAGACCGTAGGGAGTGTCGTTCGCGAGCCGGATGCCCTCGTCGTCGCTGTCGAAGGGCAGCACGACGAGGACCGGGCCGAAGATCTCGGACTGCACGATCTCGCTGTCCTGCGCGGCGTCGGCGATCAGGGTCGGCCGGTAGTAGGCGCCCGGGTGATCGAGCGCCTCGCCGCCGGTGACCACGCGCGCGTAGCCGCGGGCACGGTCGACGAATCCGGCGACGCGGTCGCGCTGGGCGTGCGAGATGAGCGGGCCGAGGTCGGTGTCGTCGGCGAACGGGTCGCCGAGCCGCACGGTCTCCATGAGGGCGGCCGTCTTCTCGACGAACGCGTCGTAGAGCGGGCGCTGCACGTAGGCGCGGGTGGCGGCGGTGCAGTCCTGCCCGGTGTTGATGAGGGAGCCCGCGACGGCGCCGTGCACGGCGGCGTCGAGGTCGGCGTCGTCGAAGACCACGAAGGGGGCCTTGCCGCCGAGTTCGAGGTGCAGCCGCTTCACGGTGGCGGTGGCGACCTCGGCGACGCGCTTGCCGACGCCGGTGGAGCCGGTGAAGGAGGTCATGGCGACGCCGGGGTGGCCGACGAGGTGCTCGCCCGCGTCCCGGCCCGCGCCCGTGACGACGTTGACGACGCCGTCGGGGATGCCGGCCGCCGTCGCCGCCTCGGCGAACAGGAGCGAGGTCAGCGGGGTCAGCTCGGCGGGCTTGAGGACGATCGTGTTGCCCGCGGCGATGGCCGGCAGGACCTTCCACGCGGCCATCTGGAGCGGGTAGTTCCAGGGGGCGATGGAGCCGACGACCCCGATCGGTTCACGGCGTACGTACGAGGTGTGGTCGCCGCTGTACTCCCCGGCGGACTGGCCCTGGAGGTGGCGGGCGGCGCCGGCGAAGAACGCGGTGTTGTCCACGGTGCCCGGCACGTCGAACTCGCGGCTCAGCTTGATCGGCTTGCCGCACTGGAGCGACTCGGCCTGCGCGAACTCCTCGGCCCGCTCGGCGAGCACCCCGGCGAAGGCGTGCAGCGCGTCGGAGCGCTCGCCCGGCGTCGCTCCGGCCCAGCCCGGGAAGGCGTCGGCGGCGGCCGCGACGGCGGCGTCCACGTCGGCCGTGCTCGCGAGCTCGTACGTGTAGACGTCCTTGCCGGTCGCCGGGTCGACGACGGCGTGGGTGCGGCCCGAGGTGCCCCGGGTCAACCGGCCCGCGATGAAGTTCGCGCCGTCGGCGAATCGTTCCTGTGCGGGGAAGGGGTTGTGCATGAGGTTCTCGCTCTCGCTCTCCTCCGCCGGCGTCCCGTCCCACGGGCCCCGGCGTGGCTCCAGCTCGATTTGAGTGCCGATCCTGACAGAGGAGTAGTACTCCAACAAGTGATTCCGTTGTTGCCTTTTGGTTACGCGACGGAATCTGTCGACCGACTGTCGAGTGGGCCTGGAAAACCCAGGACGGACTGTCCGTGGTGCGTGCCAGACTCGCGTGCATGGGGATGATCAACAGCAGGGAGTCGCTGGTCGGGGCCCTGGACGCGGGGGCGCGGGTCAAGTACCTGTACTTCTGGGGGCACACACCGCGCGAGGACGGGACGCTCGGACCGAGTTGTCTGAGTCAGTGGTGGCCGTCGCCGTTCACGGTGGACGGTGTGGAGTACGCGACGGCGGAGCACTGGATGATGGCGGGCAAGGCCCGGCTGTTCGCTGACGCCGAGGCCGAGCGGGCGGCGATCACGGCGGGCCACCCCGCGCAGGCCAAGAAGGCGGGCCGCCTGGTGCGCGGCTTCGACGACACGGTGTGGGAGCGGGAGCGGTTCGCCGTCGTGGTCGAGGGCAGCGTCCACAAGTTCGCCTCGGACCCGGCGCTGCGCGGCTACCTCCTGACCACGGGCGACCGGGTCCTGGTCGAGGCGAGTCCGGTGGACCGGGTGTGGGGCATCGGTCTGGCCGCCGACGACCCGGCGGCGCAGGATCCGCGCCGGTGGCGGGGGCCGAATCTGCTGGGGTTCGCGCTGATGGAGGCGCGGGCGCGGTTGGCGGGCTAGGGCCTGCCCGGGGGATCAGGTCGCGGCCCGGTGGAGGCTCGGCCGGCGCCGGGGCCGCTCGCTCAGCGCAGGACGACGGAGTACCCGGGGTCGTCCGATCCGGGGCCGCGGTCGCCGTCGCCCGGCGCGTCACGGTCGTCGTCGAGCGCCCCGGCCAGGAACACCACGCAGAGCAGCAGCGCGAGCAGCAGTCCGCCCAGGCCGCAGATGAATCCGGCGAGGGCCTGCCCGCCGTTGGTCGCGGCGCCGCGGCCTGCCCGGCGCCGCCCGATGACACCGAAGACGACCGCGAGCACGCCGGTGACGATCGCGAGCGGCCAGAGCAGGAAACCGACGGCCGTGAGGATCCCGAGGACCAGGGCGGCGACCCCGAGCCCGTTGCTCGGACCCGTCGGCACCGTGTTCCACCCGTATCCGTACGCGGGGCAGGGGAAGACGCCCGGCCCTTCCGGGCCGACGGGCGGCGGGGGGACGGGCTCGCCGGGCGGGGCGTACGGGTTGGCGTAGCCGTACGGCGGCTGCGGCGCGGGCGCGCTCCAGGGGCCGCGGCCGTACGGGTCGTGCTCGGTCATCCGCACATGCTAGGTCCTGTCGGCGGCCACGGAAGGGGCCGGTTCCGGCCCGCATACGATGGCCGGGACCCCGATCAGCCGATCAGTGAAGTTCCTGGGGAGGAACCCGTGAGCCAGACCATGCAGACCTTCATCGCCGGACTGCCCAAAGCCGAACTCCATGTGCACCACGTGGGCTCCGCCTCCCCCAGGATCGTCTCGACGCTGGCCGCCCGGCACCCCGACTCCAAGGTGCCGACGGACCCCGAGGCGCTCGCGGACTTCTTCACGTTCACGGACTTCGCGCACTTCATCGACGTGTACCTGTCCGTCGTCGACCTGATCCGTACGCCGGAGGACGTCCGCCTCCTCACGTACGAGGTGGCCCGCGACCTGGCCCGGCAGAACGTCCGGTACGCCGAGCTGACCCTCACCCCGTTCTCGTCGACCCGCCGCGGTATCGACGCCCGCGCGTTCATGGACGCGATCGAGGACGCCCGCAAGGCGGCCGAGTCGGAGTTCGGCACGGTCCTGCGCTGGTGCTTCGACATCCCCGGCGAGGCGGGTCTGGAGGCCGCGGAGGAGACGACCCGGCTCGCCACGGACGACGCGCTGCGCCCGGAGGGGCTGGTGTCGTTCGGGCTCGGCGGACCCGAGATCGGCGTCCCGCGCCCGCAGTTCAAGCCGTACTTCGACCGCGCGATCGCCGCGGGCCTGCGCTCGGTGCCGCACGCGGGTGAGACGACGGGCCCGGAGACGGTGTGGGACGCGCTGACGTACCTGCGCGCCGAGCGCATCGGGCACGGCACGTCGTCGGCCCAGGACCCGAAGCTCCTCGCGCACCTGGCCGAGCACGGCATCCCGCTGGAGGTGTGCCCGACGTCGAACATCGCGACGCGCGCCGTGCGCACCCTGGAGGAGCACCCGCTGAAGCAGTTCGTCGACGCGGGCGTGACGGTCACGATCAACTCGGACGACCCGCCGATGTTCTCCACCGACCTCAACATCGAGTACGGCGTCGCGGCCCGCCTCCTCGGCCTCGACGAGCGGGGTCTCGCCGAGCTGGCGAAGAACGCGGTGCGCGCCTCGTTCCTCGACAAGGCCGGACAGGAGCGGATCGCCGCCGAGATCGACACGTACACGGACACCTGGCTGACCGCCTGACCCGGCCGGGGCGAGCGCGCCCCGCACAATGGTGGCCATGCGCACCGTGACTGCCGTGGCCCACCGAGGCGACCCCTACCGCGTCCGCGAGAACACCCTCCCGTCCCTGCGCTCCGCGCTCGAACGGGGCGCGGACGCGGTGGAGATCGACGTACGACTGACGCGCGACGGCGTGCCCGTGCTGCTGCACGACGCGACGCTGGAGCGGCTGTGGAAGCACGACCGCCCGCTGTCCGCGCTCTCGGCCGACGAGGTGCGCGGCCTGACGGCGGGCGGTGTGCCCACGCTCGTCGACGCGCTGGCCGCGGCCGGGGAGGCCCGGCTCATGGTCGACCTGCCCGGCGCGAGCGCGAAGGCGGTGCGCACGGTCGTCGGAGTGATCCGGGACTGCGGCGCCGAGGAGCGGGTCTACTACTGCGCGGGCGCGGAGACGATGCTCCGGGTCCGCGCCGCCGACCCGGCCGCCGAGATCGCCCTGACCTGGACGACGCTGGCCCCGGCACGACCGGCGCTGCTCGACGCGGTCCGCCCTCGCTGGCTCAACTACCGCTTCCCGCTGGTGAGTCGGGACCTGGCGGCCCGCGTGCACCGCGACGGGTACCTCGTCTCGGCGTGGACGCCGGACACGAAGAGCGCGATGCGCCGGCTGCTCGACGTGGGCGTGGACTCCATCACGACGAACCGCATCGACGCCCTGACGTCACTGCGTGGAGCCTGACGGCCGGTCCCGGGGGCGGCGATCAGGAACGCGCCCCGACGACGCGCCGCGCGACCCCGTGCGCGAGAACCGTCGCCGCCCCCGCCCCGACGACCCCAGTGACGATGTCCCTGCCCCACGCCGGGCGCGGCACCCCGGCGCTCGCGAGCCGGTACCGCGCCCACGGGGTGAACGGCACGACGAGGGTCGGGGAGGTCGCGACGCCGGGGTGCGGCCGCGGCAGGCGACGGCCTGGCCCAGGTGGACGCGCCCGTGCGGCCCGAAGGCGTTCAGCATCGCCTGGCACACCGCGCCCCGCCCGCCGCTCGCCCGGCCGGAGGCCGCTCCCGCACCGACGATGCCCGCCATCACCGCGACGGCGGCCCGCAACTCCCGCTCGTCGATGCCCTTCCTCACCCGCCGTACGCGCTCGGGCAGTTCGGGCCACCGCTCCCGCAACTGCGGTACGTGGTCGCGGATCCAGCGCGGAGCGGTGAGCGGCTCTTCGGTGTCGTGCAGCGCCCAGGCGGCGAAGAGGCCGAGCGTGACGGCCGCCGACAGCTTCTCGTCCCCCGATGAACTCCCCGCGCCCGCACGCCGCTTCACGCCCCCCCCGGTCAGGAAGCGCCGACGCCGTCGAGGATCAGGTCGAGGCCGGCGAGGAACTGCTCGCGGTCGTCGTGCTCGCGCACCTGCCGCCCGATGGCCTCGACGAGCCGCGGCGCCACCGGGCCCCAAGGGTCATGGGCGAGCTGCGCGACGAGTTGCGGGGCGAGCCACGGGTGCTCCTCCATCGCGCCGAACAGCCCGAGCGCGACCCCGTGGACCCGGTCGCGCGGCGATCCGCCGGACTCGGCGGCCAGCACCGGCCCCACGACGGCCTCGGTGGCGGCGCCGAGCAACTCGCCCTTGTTCGCCACGTGCCAGTAGATCGCCCCGGACCCGGTGGCGAGCCGCTCGGTCAGCGCCCGGAACGTCAGCCCGCTCTCCCCGGCCGCGTCCAGCAGCTCGACGGCGGCCCCGACGATCCGCTCCCGGGACAGCGCCTCCGAGCGCGGCCTGGCCGTACGCGACGTCGCCGTACGCGACTTGGCCGTACGGGACGACGGTGTCCGGGACGACGGTGTCCGGGACGACGGTGTCCGGGACGGCGACGCAGGCGACGGCTACGCAGGCGACGGCGACGCGGCGGGCCGCTGGTCACGGGGCTGCGGCTCGGGGGTCTGCGGTGGCATGGCTTCATCGTGACACGACGGGATCACCGTTCCCATCCGAGCGGGGACGCCACTCCCCCCGGTGGACGCCCGCCCTAAAGCCCGGCGATCGCGTTCCACCGCTTCGCGAACTCCGTGCGCTCCGACGACCTGATGTCCCGGGCGATCGCGAGCCGCGAGCGCATCGCGTCGTCGGGGAAGATCAACGGGTCCTCGGCGAGGGCGGCCGTCTCCTTGTCCTTCGCGGAGGCGAGGACGTCCCGGGCGGCCGGGACCGGGCAGACGTAGTTGACCCACGCGGCCAGTTCGGCGGCGATCTCCGGCTGGTAGTAGTGGTCGATCAACAGCTCGGCGTTGGCCTTGTGGTCGGCGAGGTTGGGGATCATGAGGGACTCCGCCCAGAGCTCGGCGCCCTCCTCCGGGACGACGAACTCGATGTCCGGGTCGTCGGCCTGGAGCTGGATGATGTCGCCGCTGTAGGCCTGGCAGGCGAGGACGTCGCCGCTGGAGAGGTCCTTGATGTAGTCGTTGCCGGTGAAGCGGCGGATGTGCTGGGACTTCACGAGCTTCTCGACCTGGTCGCAGACCCGGTGGAAGTCGTCGGCCTTCCACCGCGTGATGTCGACGCCGTTGCCCTGCATGAGGAGCGCGAAGGACTCGTCGAGTCCGGAGAGCAGCGTGACCCGCCCCTTCAGGTCGGCGGCCCACAGATCGGAGACATGGCGTATCTCGCGACCCAGCTTCCGCTTGTTGTACGCGATGCCGGTGATGCCGGACTGCCACGGCACGGTGTACTTGCGGCCCGGGTCGAAGGACGGGGAGCGCAGCAGCGGGTCCAGGTGCGCGGTGACGTTCGGCTGGCGGGCGCGGTCCATCTCCTGCACCCAGCCGAGCCGCACGAAGCGCGAGCACATCCAGTCGGAGATGACGATCAGGTCGCGCCCGGTCCGCTGGTGGTTCATCAGGGACGGGCTGATCTTCCCGAAGAACTCGTCGTTGTCGTTGATCTCCTCGGTGTACTTGACCCGGATCCCGGTCCGCTTCTCGAACGCGTCGAGGGTCGGCCTGCTGGCCGGATCGTCGTCGTCGACGTCGATGTAGAGCGGCCAGTTCGCCCAGGTCAGCCGCTTGTCGCCGGGGGACAGATCCGGGGCCGCGCGGTCGCCGGGCGCGACGTACGCGGCGGGCACCCCGCACCCGGTGGCGAGTGCGCCGACCGCCGCGGCCGTGGCACCACCGCCCAGGGCGCGCAGCAGGGAACGACGGGTGACCTGGGGGGTGGTGATCTTCGCTCGCACCAGCGCAGGATGCCGCCGGGCAGCTCCGCCCGGCAATGGACGCCTCGTCGAGCACGCCGCCCCGCGGGCGACACCCTGTCGATCGGGGTGCGCGGTCAGCCCGTCCAGCTGGCGAGCAGCCCGAGGTTCTCGGCGGTGTCCGTGTCCGGCGCCGGCAGATAGCTGACCAGGACCTGTCCGGCGTCGGGGAGGTGCAGGATCTCGAAGTCGAGTTCGAGCGGGCCGACGACCGGATGCCGGAGTGCGTACCGGCCCGCCTCCTTGCCGCGGACGTCCTGGCGGGCCCACATCTCGCCGAACTCCTCGCTCTTCATGGCGAGCGTGCCGATGAGGGAGGCGAGGGCGGGGTCGTCGGGGTGCCGACCGACTCCGACCCGCAGGAAGGCGACCGTCGACTCGGCCTTCGCCCGCCAGCTGTCGGCGAACAGTGCGCGGTAGTCCGTGTCGAGGAAGACCAGGTGCGCGAACGTCCGCTGTTCCCGCGGGAGTCGGCCGAAGTCGCCGAAGACCGCCGCGGCCTGCCCGTTCCAGGCGACGACCTCGGTGAGCGGGCCGGTCAGATAGGCCGGTCCCGGCTGCGCGTCGATCAGGCGCCGCAGCGCGGGGCGTACCGGCTCGGGGCGCGGAAGCGTGCGGTCGCGGGCCGCGGGCCTGGCGCGGTCGGGCCGGGCGAGATTGCGCAGGTGCTCCTGCTCGGCGGGGTCCAGGCGCAGGGCGCGGCCGACGGAGTCGAGGACGCCGTCCGACACATGCGGGTTGCGGCCCTGCTCCAGGCGTACGTAGTACTCGACGCTGACCCCGGCGAGCTGCGCCAGCTCCTCGCGGCGCAGGCCCGGCACGCGTCGCGGCCCGTACGGGACGAGGCCGACGTCGGCGGGCTTGAGGCGGGCCCGGCGCGAGCGGAGGAACTGGCTGAGTTCGGCGCGGCGTTCCACGGTGGCGTCCATGCCCCGAGTATCGCCCGCGTCGCGCGTCCCTGGGGGGTCAAGTCTTTCCCCCCTCTCGGCTGTGCCTGTCGGGGGGTGGTGCCCAGGGCGCACAGTCGTCCCGTCAGCACGACAACGACCATCGAGAGCAAGGACGTACGACGATGACGACTGTCAACAACAGCGGACTGCCCCGTCGCGAGCTCGGCACCACCGGCATGGAGCTGTCCACGATCGGCCTCGGCAGCTGGGCCTTCGGCGGCGAGGGGTGGCGCTTCTCGTGGGGCGGCCAGGACGACGCCCGCTCGATCGCGGTGGTGCACGCCGCCGTGGAGGCCGGCGTCAACTGGATCGACACGGCCGCCGTGTACGGACTCGGCCACTCGGAGGAGGTCGTCGGCAAGGCGATCGCCCAACTCCCGCAGGAACAGCGGCCGTTCGTGTTCACCAAGGTGGGCCTGGTGTGGGACCCGCGGGACCCGGAGCAGGCGCCGCGCCGCATCATGCGGCCGGACAGCGTCCGCCGCGAGCTGGAGGACTCGCTGCGCCGGCTGGGCGTCGAGGCCATCGACCTCTACCAGGTGCACTGGCCGGACACGGGCGCCGCGCTGAACTGGGACGAGAACGGCGCGGACGCGGCAACTCCCGCCCATGTCACGCCCCTTGAGGAGTACTGGCAGACGATGGCCGACCTGAAGAAGGAGGGCAAGGTCCGCGCCATCGGCCTGTCGAACCACGACCCGGCGCAGCTCGCCGCGGCCGCCGCGGTCGCGCCGGTCGACGCGATCCAGCCGCCGCTGTCGCTGGTCAACCGCGCGGCGGTGCCGGAGATCAACTGGGCGGCGGACCACGGCACGGGCGTGATCGCGTACCAGCCGCTGCACTCCGGTCTGCTGTCCGGCACGTTCACCCGGGAGCGGGCCGCGCAGCTCGACGCCGGTGACTGGCGGCGCACCCACCCGGACTTCACCCGGGACCTGGACCGCAACCTGGAGATCGTGGAGCGGCTGCGCACGGTCGCCGGGCGGCACGGGGTCACGGTCGGCTCCGTCGCCCTGGCGTGGGCGCTCGCGCAGCGCGGGGTGACGGGGGTGATCGCGGGGGCGCGCGGCCCGGAGCAACTGGCCGACTGGGCGCGGGCCGCTCACCTCGAACTGACCGCGGAGGACCTGGCCCACCTGGGGTGAGCCGCGATCAGGCGCGCGCAAGGGCGGCCTCGACGAGGAGGCCGCCCACATCCCCACCCGGCCAGGCCCGCACGCGCCCGCCGTGCGCGGCGGCCAGGGCGACGACGGCCGTACTAGACCTCGATGGCCTTCAAGTACCGCCGCGTCACCCACAGTTGAACACCCCGGGCGACCGGCCCGCCCAGGCGCGCGTACCAGCGCCCCGGCCGCGAGAACGCCCGGATCCGGAAGAACACCGAACCGTCGGCGTCCCGCTCGACGAGGAACGCCTCCTCGCCGCACTCCGGGTGCCCGCGCAGGGTCCCGTACGCGAATCCGATCCGTTCCTCGGAGCGCACCACCCGCACCACGCGGCAGGGGATCCGCAGCCACAGGAACCGCAGTTCCACGTCCGCGCCCTCGCGGACGTCGTCGCCCGGCGTCACGCGCAGTCCGGCGCCGCGCTGGGCACCCCATGAGAGAACCGCCGCGCCCGCCCGCTCGAAGCACTCGTGCCCCGAGCCGAGACGGACGCGACGGTCCAGGTGGGCGTACCCCGCGGGCAGCCGGCCGTCGGCCGGGCCCGTCAGGGTCGCGCCCACCTCCTCGTAGGTGAGACTCACGCGTCCAGCGACGTCATGACGTGCTTGATGCGGGTGTAGTCGTCGAAGCCGTAGCCCGACAGGTCCTTGCCGTAGCCCGACTTCTTGAAGCCGCCGTGCGGCATCTCGGCCACCAACGGGATGTGGGTGTTGATCCACACACAGCCGAAGTCGAGGACCTTGGACATGCGCATCGCGCGCGAGTGGTCCTTGGTCCACACCGACGACGCGAGCGCGTAGTCGACGCCGTTGGCCCACTCGACGGCCTGCGCCTCGTCCGTGAAGGACTGGACGGTGATGACGGGGCCGAAGACCTCGTTCTGGATGATCTCGTCGTCCTGCTTGAGGCCCGAGACGACGGTCGGGGCGTAGAAGTAGCCCTTCTCGCCGACGCGGTGGCCACCGGCCTCGACCTTGGCGTGGGCGGGCAGGCGCTCGATGAACCCGGTGACCTGCTTCAGCTGGTTCGGGTTGTTGAGCGGGCCGTAGAGCACGTCCTCGTCGTCCGGCTGCCCGGTCTTCGTGTCCGCGGCGGCCTTGGCGAGCGCGGCCACGAACTCGTCGTGGATCGACTCCTGGACGAGGACGCGCGTGGCGGCCGTGCAGTCCTGTCCGGCGTTGAAGAAGCCCGCGAGCGAGATGTCCTCGACGGCCTTGGCGATGTCGGTGTCCTCGAAGACGACGACCGGCGCCTTGCCGCCCAGCTCCAGGTGGACCCGCTTGAGGTCCTTCGACGCCGACTCGGCGACGGACATGCCGGCGCGCACGGAGCCGGTGATGGAGGCCATCGCCGGGGTCGGGTGCTCGACCATCATGCGGCCCGTGTCGCGGTCGCCGCACACGACGTTGAAGACGCCCTTGGGCACGATCGAGCCGATGATCTCGGCGATCAGGACCGTGGACGCGGGGGTCGTGTCCGAGGGCTTCAGGACGACCGTGTTGCCCGCGGCGAGGGCCGGGGCGAACTTCCACACGGCCATCATCATCGGGTAGTTCCACGGCGCGACCTGCGCGCAGACGCCGATCGGCTCGCGGCGGATGATGGAGGTCAGGCCCTCCATGTACTCGCCCGCGGAGCGCCCTTCGAGCATCCGGGCCGCACCGGCGAAGAACCGGATCTGGTCGACCATCGGCGGGATCTCTTCGCTCCGCGTCAGGCCGATCGGCTTGCCCGTGTTCTCGACCTCGGCGGCGATGAGCTCCTCGGCCCGCTCCTCGAACGCGTCCGCGATCTTGAGGAGGGCCTTCTGGCGCTCGGCCGGCGTCAGGTCGCGCCAGGCCGGGAACGCGGCCTCGGCGGCGGCCATGGCCGCGTCGATGTCGGCCTGCCCGGACAGCGGCGCGGTCGCGTAGGCCTCGCCCGTGGCGGGGTTGACCACCTCCGTGGTCCGTCCGTCGGCGGCGTCCCGGAACTCACCGGCAACGTAGTTCCGTAGCGTACGCAGCCGTCCCAGCTCACTGGTGCTCACTGCCGGCCCTCCTGTTCGACTGTCCAAAGCTTGAGACACCCACCCTAGTCCGTACACCGACGTTTTCGACACCCCCCACCCCCCACGAACTACGGAATCCGTGAGTATCGAGCCCGTAAACAACGAATTTCATCGATCCAGGGTTGCGGAACAGACGAGTCCTCGTGCACAGTGAGGTCGTGGCCAGTCGCAGCGCAGACCCCAAGGGACCCAGTTCGAGGAACGGCGGGGGCACCCCGTCGCTCGACGCCGTCTCCCTCGCCATCATCGAGCAGCTCCAGGAGGACGGCAGGCGCCCGTACGCCGCCATCGGAAAGGCCGTCGGCCTGTCCGAGGCAGCCGTGCGCCAGCGCGTCCAGAAACTGCTCGACCAGGGCGTCATGCAGATCGTCGCCGTCACGGACCCGCTCACCGTGGGCTTCCGCAGGCAGGCGATGGTCGGCATCAACGTCGAAGGCGACCTGGATCCCGTGGCGGATGCGCTGACGGCCATGCCGGAGTGCGAGTACGTCGTGATGACGGCGGGCTCGTTCGACCTGATGGTGGAGGTCGTCTGCGAGGACGACGACCACCTTCTGGACGTCATCAACAAACGCATCCGGGCCCTTCCCGGAGTGCGCTCCACCGAGAGCTTCGTCTACCTCAAGCTCAAGAAGCAGACCTACATGTGGGGAACCCGATAGCCGTGAGCAAGGACCTCAGCCGAACCGCGTACGACCACCTGTGGATGCACTTCACCCGCATGTCGTCGTACGAGAACGCGCCCGTTCCCACCATCGTGCGTGGCGAGGGCACCTACATCTACGACGACAAGGGCCAGAAGTACCTCGACGGCCTCTCCGGCCTGTTCGTGGTCCAGGCCGGACACGGCCGCCAGGAGCTCGCCGAGGTCGCCGCCAAGCAGGCCGCCGAGCTGGCCTTCTTCCCCGTGTGGTCGTACGCCCACCCCAAGGCCGTGGAGCTGGCCGAGCGCCTGGCCCACTACGCCCCGGGCGACCTCAACAAGGTCTTCTTCACCACCGGTGGCGGCGAGGCCGTCGAGACCGCGTGGAAGCTGGCGAAGCAGTACCACAAGCTCACCGGCAACCACACGAAGTACAAGGTCATCTCCCGCGCGGTCGCCTACCACGGCACCCCGCAGGGCGCCCTGTCCATCACCGGCCTGCCGGCCCTCAAGGCCCCCTTCGAGCCGCTCGTCCCGGGCGCGCACAAGGTGCCGAACACGAACATCTACCGCGCCCCGATCCACGGCGACGACCCGGAGGCCTTCGGCCGCTGGGCCGCCGACCAGATCGAGCAGGAGATCCTCTTCGAGGGCCCCGAGACGGTCGCGGCCGTCTTCCTCGAGCCGGTGCAGAACGCCGGCGGCTGCTTCCCGCCGCCGCCCGGCTACTTCCAGCGCGTGCGCGAGATCTGCGACAAGTACGACGTGCTGCTCGTCTCCGACGAGGTCATCTGCGCCTTCGGCCGCCTCGGCACCATGTTCGCCTGTGACAAGTTCGGCTACATCCCGGACATCATCACCTGCGCCAAGGGCATGACGTCCGGCTACTCCCCGATCGGCGCGGCCATCGTGTCCGACCGCATCGCGGAGCCGTTCTACAAGGGCGACAACACCTTCCTGCACGGCTACACCTTCGGTGGCCACCCGGTGTCGGCCGCCGTCGGTATCGCCAACCTCGACCTGTTCGAGCGCGAGGGCCTCAACCAGCACGTCCTCGACAACGAGGCCAACTTCCTCCAGACGCTCCAGAAGCTGCACGACCTGCCGATCGTCGGTGACGTCCGCGGCAACGGCTTCTTCTACGGCATCGAGCTCGTCAAGGACAAGGCCACCAAGGAGTCCTTCACGGACGAGGAGTCGGAGCGCGTGCTCTACGGCTTCGTCTCCAAGAAGCTCTTCGAGTACGGCCTGTACTGCCGTGCCGACGACCGTGGCGACCCGGTGATCCAGCTCTCCCCGCCGCTGATCTCGGACCAGTCCACGTTCGACGAGATCGAGGGGATCATCCGCCAGGTCCTCACGGAGGCCTGGACCAAGATCTGAGCCCCACCGCGGTGAACGACGGCCCGGTTACGCCCATCCGAGTGAGATGGGCGTAACCGGGCCGCGTCTTTTCTCCGGCCCCCGCCCGCGCGTACCTACCGTGCCCAGTGACCGATCGGCCCCGCCTTCGTTCCCCCGATAGGGGGAAAGGCAACTGATCTGAACCGAGGTGTACGCCATGGTGGCCCCGCCGGACAACGACGTGCTCTGGGCACGCGCCCTGCACTTCTCCCACAGCGGCTCGCCCGCGCTCACCGGCATCTCGCTCGGTGTCCGCGAGGGCGAGATCCTCGCCGTCACGGGCCCGCGCGGCGCCGGCAAGACGACGCTCCTGAAATGCCTGTCGGGTCAACTCCTGCCTCACCAGGGCGAGGTGTGGTTCAACAGCACGCCCGTGCACACCATGGGCCCGATCGTGCGCGAGCGTCTGCGCCGCGACCGGTTCGGCTGGATCGACCCCGAACCCGCCCTCGTCCCCGAACTGAACGTGTGGGAGAACGCGGCCCTTCCGCTGATGCTGCGCGGCACCGGGCGCCGCCCCGCCAAGACCGCCGCCCACGAGTGGCTCGACCGGCTCGACGTCGGCCACCTCGCCCGCAAGCGCCCGCACGCCCTCGTCATGGCCGAGCGGCAGCGCGTCGCCATCGCCCGCGCCCTCGTGCACGCCCCCGACGTGGTGTTCGCCGACGAACCGACCGCGACCCTGCACCGCGCCGACCGCGCGCACGTGCTGCGCACCCTGACCGCCGCGGCCCGCTCGCACGCCATCACCGTGGTGCTGGCCACGCACGACGCCGAGGTCAGCGCGCTCGCGGACCGCTCGGTGTCGCTCCTGGACGGCCGCCGGGTCAATACGGTGCACCTGCCGGCGGGGCTCCCGGATCCGGCCGGCGCTGCCGGATCCGCTGCCTCCCCCGCCTCTTCTGGCTCCTCAGGTTCCGCTCCCTCATCGGGCTCTTCTGGCTCCTCCGGCTCCTCCGATTCCTCGGGTGCCACTGGTCACTCAGGTCAGTCCGGCCTGTCGGGTCACTCGGGCCAGTCGGGTCACTCTGGACAGCCGGGTCACTCTGGCCCCACCGGCCCCACCGGCCCCACCGGAGCCACCGGCACGGAAGGCCGGGCCGCGTGCTCGCTCTCCGTCTAGCCCGCGGCGCCCACCCGCTCGTCCAGGTCCGCAGACTCCTGGTGGCCGCCGCCTCGGCCGGCACCGGATTCCTGCTGCTGTGCACGCTCGGCTACGCGATGGGCCACCCCGAAGCCGCCGCCGACGCCGTGCTCCGGCTCGCCTGGTGCGTCGCGCCGCTCGCCGCCACCGTGTACTTCGCGGTCGCCGTCGCCCGCTCCGACCCGGGGACCAAGCCGCGCGCGGGCCTGTCCGCCGTGGGTCTCGGCCCCGCCCGCCTCACGCTCCTCGCCGCGATCTCCACGGCCATCGCCTGCACGCTCGGCTCGATGCTGGCGCTGCTCTTCTTCCTGCACCTGCGGGGCGATCTGTCGGGGCTCCCGTTCGACGGCGCGGCCCGCGGACTTCTCGCCGCCGACGAACCGCTGCCGCTGGCCGCCGCGCTCACTCTGCTGACCTTCGTGCCGGTCACGGCGTCCGCCGCCAGCGCCCTCACCCTGCGCCCGCGGACCGCCAGGCCGGGCAAGCCCGACGAAGCGCGGGCACCCGCGCAGGAGGGAGAGCCGGCCGCCCCGCCGACCGGACTGCCGTGGGGCGTCGCCCTGCTCGCCGTCGGACTCGCCGTGGAGACCTACGCCTCGCACGCGCCCGGCACCGCGGGACCGCCCATGCCGGGCGGCCTCGGCGGCAGTCCCAGCGGGGTGCTCGCCGGGTGGGCGCTGACCGCGTTCGGCCTGGCGCTCGCCGGACCCGGACTCACGTACCAGTGCGGGCGTGCTCTCCAGGCCATCCGTCCGGGAGCCGTACGACTGCTCGCGGGGCGCGTCCTCCAGGAGGAGGCGCGGCGCATCGGACGCCCGCTCGGCGTGGTCTGCGCCGTGGCGTCGGGGGCGTACGCGGCCAGCGTCCTGTACGAGCGCGGCGGCAAATCGGCGCCCGACCTCGGCCCGCTCTCCACGCTCGGCGCGATCCTCGTGGTCGGCTGTGCCGTCGCCACGCTGATCACCGCCGTCGTGGAGGCCCGCCAGGCCCGCAGGCACACGACGGCCGCGCTGCTGCGACTCGGTGCCCCCGCCTCCATGCTGCGCGGCTCCGCGGCCCTGCGCGCGGGCGCCCTGCTCGCCGTGTTTGGGCCGCTGACCTGGGCCGTAGCAGAACTTTCGGCGATTCCGCTGACCGGCCGATGAGTTTTGCCGCCGCCCCCCGTCTAACTCTGCGTACGGCACGACAGCGACTCATCGCGACCCATCCAAGCTGACGTCAGCAGCAGAAGAAGAAGGCGACGGACTCCATGTACCAGCAGATGATCTTCCCGAACCTGGCCGTGAACGACCTGGCCGCCGCCACCAAGTTCTTCACCGAGCTGGGGTACGAGCGCAACGCCCAGTTCTCGGACGACACCTGCACCTCCGTCGTGATCAGCGAGCAGATCGTGATCATGCTGCTCACGAAGGAGAAGTACGCGGGGTTCACGAAGAAGGCGATCGTCGACTCGACGACGAGCAGCGAGGTGCTGCTGTGTCTGAGCGCCGAGAGCCGCGAGAAGGTCGACGAGCTCGTCGACCGGGCGATCGCCGCCGGTGGCACCGAGACCGGCGAGAAGCAGGACCACGGATTCATGTACGGCCGCGCCTTCGACGACCTGGACGGCCACACCTTCGAGGTCATGTGGATGGACCCGTCGGTCGTCGAGGGCTGAGCGACATCCGTCCGCGGGGCGGTGCTTAGCATGGGGCGGGTGCACCCGAATCCTTCGCAGTCATCCGCCCCGCAGCCGTCCGCCGAGTCCGCCCCGACCGCTCTTCCCGGCGCCGCCGCCGACCGTGAGATCGAGACGCTCGACGAGTTCGACGCCGTCCTCGCCGAGGACGGCACCCTCGCCGGACACCGTGTCCAGGCCGTCGACCTGACGGACCGTACGCACCGGCTGCTCGCCGCCGAGGTCACGGGCGCCATATTCCTCGGCTGTCCCATGGAAGAGGAGGCGGCCGCGCAGGTCAGGGCCCGCGGCGCGCTCGTCTTCCCGCCGGTCCCCGGCCTCCCCTTCGACCCGTACCGGGGGCAGCTGTACACCCCGGACGAGCTCTTCGAGGGCCTGTCCACGCCGGACGGCTACGCGGCGACGCCGGACTCCCGCGCGTACGCCTGGTTCCAGCGGACCAAGGCCGACGGAGACGTGTTCGCGTCGATGCTGCGCGCCGTCCACGACGACTCGATCTCCGACGCGCTCGACGAACTCCTCGCCGGGGCGCGGGTGGTGGGCGTCATGGGCGGTCACGCGATGGCGCGCGGCACGGACGCGTACGCCGGTGCCGCACGGCTCGGCCGGACGCTCGCGCGCTCCGGTTTCACCGTCGCGACGGGCGGCGGTCCGGGCGCGATGGAGGCCGCGAACCTGGGCGCGTACGCGGCACCGCACGACGACACGATGCTGACCGAGGCGCTCCAACTCCTCGCGAAGGCACCGTCGTTCACGCCGTCGATCGGCGACTGGGCGGGCGCCGCCTTCGAGGTGCGCGGCCGGTGGCCGGGCGGTGGCGGCTCGGTCGGCATCCCGACCTGGTTCTACGGGCACGAGCCGCCGAACGCGTTCGCGGCGCACCTCGCCAAGTACTTCGCGAACGCCACCCGCGAGGACGGCCTGCTGGCCCGCTCCAACGCCGGCGTGATCTTCCTGCCGGGCGCCGCGGGCACCGTTCAGGAGATCTTCGACAACGCCACGCCCAACTACTACGAGTCGCGCGGCGAACCGACCCCGATGGTCCTCGTCGACCGCGCGCACTGGACCGAACGGCTGCCCACCTGGCCGCTGTTGAAGGCGCTGGCCCGCGATCGCGCGATGGAGTCGCGGATCGCGCTCGTCGACACGGTGGAGGAGGCGGCGGACGCTCTCGCGCACATCGGGTCAAGCAACAGTCAAGACTGAACCCTTTGCCCCGTCCGCGTATTGACGCTGCGTCACGGGCGCTTGTAAACGTGAGGGGACCGTGAGGGTGCTGAGGCAGGAGCCCGTGTGCTCCCTCACCGCACCCCCCATCATCTGCACTTGATCCCGTGAAGGACAACCGTGTCCGTAACCCCCCGTATATCCGCACGCGCCACCCGTTTCGCCGGTGTGGCGGCCGCCGCGACGGCGCTCACCCTGGGTGTCGCCGGTTCCGCGTCGGCGTGCAACATCAGCGAGTTCACCGCCGCCGCCACCTGCACCGGTGAGCAGGGCGTCATCACCGTCACCGACAAGGACCCCTCGGGCGCCAAGGCGACCGTCGAGGTCTACCTCCAGTCCGGCGGCTCGGAGAAGCTCGTCGGCACGAAGGACGTGGAGGGCACCCGCGAGGGCGTCACTGTCACGTTCCAGGAGAACTGGCAGCCGAAGGCCACGTACCGCGTGCACGTGAAGGCCAACGGCGGCCAGGTCGACGACGACATCAAGCCGAACCTGACGACGCCCGACAAGGGCTGCGCCACGACGACCGCGACCCCGTCGCCGTCGTCCCCGGCGCCGAGCACCTCGGCCCCGTCCGCGAAGCCGACCCCGTCGGCCTCCGCGTCCACGTCCGCGGCCGCCCCGGCCCCGGCGCCCTCCAACTCGGCCTCCCCGGCCGGTGGTTCGGACCTCGCCGAGACGGGTGCGAACTCCAACACCGGTCTCTTCGCCGGCATCGCGGCGGCGCTCGTCGTCGCGGGCGGCGGCGTGGTGTTCGCGCTCCGCAAGCGCGGCGGGACGGCCAAGGGCTAGTCGGCCGGATCACCCGTGAGGGCGGGCCGCACCGTACGGTGCGGCCCGCCCTTTCCAGGACCACGATCTCCGCCGCGTCGAAGGCGACGCCGACCTCGGCGCCCGGCTCCGGCGCGTCCCGCAGCGCGCACGCCGCTTCGAGGCGGGGCGCGTCACGCGGCTGCAACTGGAGCGCCACGTGCGTCCCGCGGAACGTGCGGGCGGCGACCGTGCAGGTCACCTGGGCGTCGGCGGCATCGACGAGCCGTACGCCCGCGGGCCGTACGAGGATCTCGCCCGGCCCCTGCGGCGACCCGGCCGGCACCGGCACCTTGCCCCAGGGCGTGGAGGCGACAGCCCCGGTGACCGTCGCCTCCACGACGTTGTCGAACCCGAGGAACCGGGCCACGAACGCGTCCGCAGGGTGCTGCCAGACCTCAAGAGGGGTGCCGGACTGGGCGATGCGGCCGTCACGCATGACGACGACCCGGTCGGCGAGCGCGAAAGCCTCGCCCTGATCGTGCGTGACGGCGAGGACGGTCGTGCCCAACTCGCCGAAGAGCTCCCGCAGTTCCACGACGAGACGCTCACGCAGCGACCGGTCGAGCTGCCCGAGCGGCTCGTCCAGCATCAGCAGCCGGGGCCGCGGCGCGAGCGCGCGGGCGAGCGCGACGCGCTGCTGCTCCCCGCCGGAGAGCGCGGCGACAGCCCGCCGCTCGGCGCCGGGAAGCCCGACGAGGCTGAGCAACTCCCCTACGCGCACCGCCTGTTCGGCCCGTGAGGCGCCGTGCATGCGCAGCCCGAACGCGACGTTCCCGCCCACGTCCCGCTGCGGGAACAGCTGATGGTCCTGGAACATCAGGCCCACGCCCCGCTTGTGCGCGGGCACCCGCGCCTGGTCGCGGCCGTCGAGGACCACCCGCCCGCCGTCCAGCCCCTGGAGTCCGGCGACGGCCCGCAGCAGGGTGGACTTGCCGCTGCCGCTGGGGCCGAGGACGCACACGATCTCGTGCTCGGCGACCTCCAGGTCCACGGCGTCGAGCACGGCGCGGCCACCGAACCGTACGGTCGCGTCGTCGAGTGCGAGCATGGGCGTCGCCATCAGAACTCCCCGGTCGTGGCCCGCGCGGGCCGAATCCGTTCCAGTACCAGCAGCGACGCCGCGCACACGACCATGAGGACGGTCGAGAGGGCCATCGCCTGCCCGTAGTTGAGGTCACCGGCCCGTCCGAGCAGCCGCGCCACGGCGACCGGAAGGGTCGGGTTGTCGGGCCGCGCGATGAACACGGTCGCCCCGAACTCGCCGAGCGACACGGCGAAGGCGAACCCGGCCGCGACCAGCAGTGCCCGGCGCACCAGCGGCAGATCGACCTCCCGCCAGGCCCGCGGCGGAGACGCCCCGAGCACGGCGGCGGCCTCGCGCAGGCGTCCGTCGACGGCGCGCAGGACGGGCAGCATGGTCCGTACGACGAAGGACACGCCCACCAGCGCCTGCGCGAGCGGCACCAGGATCCACGAGGCCCGCAGATCGAGCGGCGGCTCGTCGAGGGTGATCAGGAACCCGAACCCGACGGTCACCGCGGACACCCCGAGCGGCAGCATCAGCAGCGCGTCGAAACCGCGCACGAGCCGCCCCGCCCGCCGGGTGAGGGCGGCGGCGGCGAGGCCGCCGATCAGCAGCGCGAGGGCGGTGGCGGCGAGCGCGTACTCCAGGGAGTTCCCGACCGCGTCGATCGGCGGTACGAGGAAGGTGCCGCCGTCGGCCGAGGTCAGCGCCCGGTAGTAGGCGAACCCGTACCCGCCCGGGGCGTCGAGCGAGCGCTCCACGAGCACGCCGAGGGGCAGCACGATCAGCAGCGCGACGCTCGCCAGCACCCCGCCGAGCAGGGCCCATTGACCGGCTCCGCGCGGGCGTCGGGCGGTGTGCGCGGCGTCGACCAGCCGCAGCGCGCTCTCCCTGCGCCGCACGGTCCAGGCGTGCACGGCGAGGATCAGGCCCACGGCGAGGAACTGCACGATGGTCAGCACAGCGGCGGTCGACAGATCGAAGATCTGCGCGGTCTGCCGGTAGATCTCGACCTCCAGGGTCGAGAAGCCGGGCCCGCCGAGGATCTGCACGACGCCGAACGACGTGAACGTGAAGAGGAACACCATGAGCGCGGCGGCGGCGACGGCCGGGCCGAGCGCGGGCAGCGTCACCGTCCGCCAGGCGGCGAAGCGGGAAGCGCCGAGCATCCGCGCGGCCTCCTCCTGCCGGGGGTCGAGCTGCGACCACAGCCCGCCCACGGTCCGTACGACGACCGCGTAGTTGAAGAAGACGTGCGCGAGCAGGATCGCCCAGACCGTGGTGTCCAGGCGCACGCCCCACAGTTCGTCGAGCAGGCCGCCGTTCCCGAGCATGGCCAGGAACGCCGTGCCGACCACGACGGTCGGCAGCACGAACGGCACGGTCACGACGGCCCGCAGCACCTGCTTGCCCGGAAAGTCGAACCGGGCGAAGACGTACGCCCCCGGCAGCGCGATCAGCAGCGTGAGCGCGGTCGACGCGAGCGCCTGCCACACCGTGAACCACAGCACGTGCCGGATGTCCGACTGCCCGAGGACGTCCAGGATCCGCCCGAACTCCCAGGCGCCGTCGACGTGCAGCCCGCGCTCGACGATCGCGGCGACGGGGTACGCGAAGAAGACACCGAAGAACGCGACGGGCAGGACCATCAGGCCGAGCCGGGCCGCGCTCCCCGTACGCGCCTTGGTGACTACTTGAGAACGAGCGAGGTCCACGACTTCACCCAGTCGTCACGGTGGTCCGCGATCGTGCGCGGGCTCATGGTCTCGGGGTCGTCGACCTTGACGGCGTACTTGGTGTAGTCGGCGGGCGCGGTGGCGTTCTGCGTCACCGGGTCGACGAACATGTTGAGCGGCATGTCCTCCTGGAACTCCTTGGAGATCAGGAAGTCGAGGAGTGCCTGGCCGCCCTCGGTGTTCTTCGCCCCGTCGAGCAGGCCCGCGAACTCGATCTGCCGGAAGCACGTGCCGGTCGCGACGCCGACGGGCGACGTCTTGGGCTGCGGGTCGGAGTAGATGGCCTCGGCGGGCGGCGAGGAGGCGTACGAGACGACGAGCGGCCGCTCGCCACCCGCCTTCTTGCCGCCGGCGCTGCCGCTGAACTCCTCGTTGTAGGCCTGGTCCCAGCCGTCGACGACCTTCACGCCGTTGGCCTTGAGCTTCTTCCAGTAGCCCTGCCACCCGTCGTCGCCGTACTTCGCGACGCTGCCGAGCAGGAAGCCGAGGCCGGGCGAGGACGTGGACGCGTTCTCGGTGACGAGCAGGTTCTTGTACGCCGGCTCGGCCAGATCGGCGAAGGAGGCGGGCGGCGTCAGGTCGTGCTCGGCGAAGTACTTCTTGTCGTAGTTGACGCAGAGGGAACCGGTGTCGATGGGCGTGACCCGGTTCTTCGCGGCATCGAGCTGGTACTCGCTCTTCACCCGGTCGAGGCCCTTGGCCTTGTACGAGGTGAAGATCCCGTTGTCGAGCGCCCGCGAGAGCAGGGTGTTGTCGACGCCGAAGAAGACGTCGCCCTGCGGGTTGCCCTTGGACAGCACGGCCTTGTTGACGGCCTCGCCGGCGTCGCCGTCCTTGAGCACCTTGACCTGGTACCCGGACCGCTTCTCGAAGTCCTTCAGGACGTTCTTCGAGACCGCCCACGAGTCATGGCTGACGAGGGTGACGGTCCGGGAGTCCGCGGCCGCGTTCCCCGAGTCGTCGGACGACCCGCACGCGGACAGTGCGACGAGTCCGAGACCAGCGGCCACGGCGACGTACGCCTTACGGCTCACGTTCTTGCTCACTTGAATTCCTCCTGGGCATGACCAGGAAGAGACGCGGCCCTGCCCGAAGTCCGCGAACGGTCTTCGGGCAGGGCGCAACAGCTTGAGTGGTGTCCGAACTTCCTACCCAGAATGACCTGGGCAAGGTTCAGAGGGTCTGCGGTCGCTACCGCACTCTCAGCGCTGTGGCGCTCCCCTGTCGGAATATGCAGATGTGATGACGATGGCCAGGCTACCGCTCGGTGGCGGCGAGCTGTCCACAGGCCCCGTCGATCTCCTGCCCACGGGTGTCCCGGACGGTCACCGGCACGCCGTGCGCGGCGATGGCCTCGACGAACGCCTTCTCGTCCTCGGGCCGCGAGGCGGTCCACTTCGACCCGGGGGTCGGGTTCAACGGGATCAGGTTCACGTGCACGGGCTTGCCGCGGAGCAACCGCCCGAGCCGGTCACCGCGCCAGGCCTGGTCGTTGATGTCGCGGATGAGCGCGTACTCGATGGACAGCCGGCGCCCGGACTTGGCGGCGTACTCCCACCCGGCGTCGAGCACCTCCCGCACCTTCCACCGCGTGTTGACCGGTACGAGGGTGTCGCGCAGCTCGTCGTCGGGGGCGTGCAGCGAGATGGCGAGGCGGCACTTGAAGCCCTCGTCGGCGAACCGGTTGATGGCGGGCACCAGCCCGACCGTCGACACGGTGATACCGCGCTGGCTGAGCCCGAGCCCGTCCGGCTCGGGGTCGGTGAGCGCGCGGATGGACTGCACGACCCGCTTGTAGTTGGCGAGCGGCTCGCCCATCCCCATGAACACGATGTTGCTGAGCCGCGCGGGCCCGCCGGGGATCTCGCCGTCCCGCAGGGCGCGCATCCCGTCCACGATCTGGTGCACGATCTCACCGGTCGACAGGTTCCGGTCGAGACCGGCCTGCCCGGTGGCACAGAACGGACAGTTCATCCCGCACCCGGCCTGCGACGAGATGCACATCGTCACCCGGTCCGGGTACCGCATGAGCACCGACTCGACGAGCGTCCCGTCGAACAGACGCCACAGGGTCTTCCGGGTGGTGTCCTGGTCGGTCGACAGATGCCGCACGACGGTCATCAGCTCGGGAAGCAGCGCCTCCCGCAGCTTCTCGCGCGACCCGGCGGGAATGTCGGTCCACTCCGCGGGGTCGTGCGCGTACCGCGCGAAGTAGTGCTGCGACAGCTGCTTGGCGCGAAACGGCTTCTCACCGATCGCGGCAACGGCTTCCTTCCGCTCAGCAGGCGAAAGATCAGCAAGGTGCCGCGGCGGCTTCTTGGCTCCGCGGGGGGCAACGAAAGTAAGTTCTCCGGGCTTAGGCATGGCTGTACCAGTGTCGCAGACGAACGGGCGTGACCTGGGGTCGTCGCGCAGGACCCCTGTCACTGGCGGTCGCCGTTGGTCGCTGTTGAGCGGCCTTGGACGGCCCAGGGACGGCCCAGCTAGCTGCCGCTGCATCGACTCACAGAAACCCCGTCCCAAGGCTGTCTCTGTTTCTGTGCCACCAAAATGATTGCTCCCAACTATCTTGATGCGATGCAAATGTCGAAGTCGGCGGTGCAGAAGCTGGGGAAGCGGCTTGAGGTGCCAGGCCAGGCCTCAGAGGAGGCGCTCACGCTCCTAGAGGACTGGCTCGTCGACTACGACGAGCTGCTGTCTGCTGCTCGTGGCGTAGTGGACGAACTCTGCGACACCCTTGAGTGGCCTCTAGGCGTCACGCACCGGCTCAAGACGACGGACACTCTCGTCCAGAAGTTGCAGCGCGCCAAGGAGAAGGGCGCGAGTACAAATCTGGCGCGCATCCAGGACATCGCCGGCATTCGAGTGTCTGGAGCGGTCACACTCGAAGAACAAGATCAACTTCGAGACTGGATCATCGACCGCTTCGAGAGGCAAGGACACAGCTGCTCAACGAAGGACCGACGCATTGAACCGGTGGTCGGGTATCGAGCCGTCCATGTGATCGTCTCGCTCGACGGCCGTTATGTTGAGGTGCAGTTGCGCACGATGGGGCAGGACCTTTGGGCCAACGTCTTCGAGCGCATCGCCGACATCTTCGGCCGCGGCATCCGTTACGGCGAACCACCGGAGTCTGGCGGACAGGCTGTGGCAGATGTCATCGAATCGATGGAAGCCATCTCAGCTAGACTGTACGAGCTGGAGTGTATGGCGTACGCGGAAGAGGGCTCCAAGAGCGATCGAGACGCTACGATGAACGCCCAGCAACCACTACTCGCCAAGTTGCACGAGGTCCTGGGGTACACGGAAGAGATCAAGGGAAGGCTCTCAACATGACGGCACTGAAGCACTTCCTCCTCGTGTACAACCGCCACACCGGCGAAACGGATGTGCGGCGAGAGTTTGCTTCTTCCGAGGGTCGCGACGCACTTCGGGCGCGCTTCCAGCTTGAGCGAGAGCTTCGCGGCCACGACGACACAGAGATCGTCGTCCTAACGGGCATCTCATTGGCCAGCCTCCGCAAAACGCACTCGCGATACTTCGGTGACGCGACCCGTCGCAGGCTCGCAGCCGCCTGACCTGGCCACTCTTAGCCGGACTCTGAATTTTTCACGGAGCGTAACAGCGCCTGGTTCACGCGATGGCCGGGCGGGCTACGCTCCGTCGCTATGCTGACCTTCGGTCACGGAGCGTAGCCCGCCCGGCCATCGCGTGAAGGCGTCCTGGTGAATTCATTACTAGGGCATTGCCAAGTTTTTACACAATGCGGCGACGCGCGCCCATCCGCCTTAGCCACACTCCTCACCTCAGAGGCTCCCATCCCGTCCGCCGTCGACCCACACGTCTGTGGAGCGGGCGTGGTTCATGGCGTCCAGGTGGAGCGCGCCACTGTACGAACGACCTGGACGCCATGGGCCGCGTCTGCTCGGCTCCGCCTGGGTCGACGGTGGACGGGATGGGAGCCCACCACGCTCGCCACGATGTGCCCGCGGCCGAGAACGGCGCCCCCTCCCACCCGGTGCCGGCCGATCCCCCGCCGGAGGCATCGTCTGTGACCATGGGCCGCGAGCGTGTCGGGTGCTCGACTCATGTCCTCCGGGCCTATCCACTGTGGGCGGGCGTCGGCGCAGCCGGGGCGGAGCGGGCCGAAGGCAGGAGCGGCGCCCCGAGCGGAGCCGGGAAGCCCGCCCGGCGGAGCGGAGCGCAGCCGGGTGCTTGATGAGGTAGAGAAACTTGTAACAGCTCTCCGGCTCCGGGCAGTTGGACTAGTTGCCTGACTGGTCGGTGAGGTTGCGTCCGTCATGGGTTCGGATGTGGGGAGCCGTGTCGTCGGTGAGAGCATCTGCGATGCGGACGCTGTAGGCCTCGCTCATCGCGGCCATGGCTTCGTCCGGGGCAAGCCAGGTCACTGCGGTCGATTCGTCAGAGAGCTGTTCGTGCCCACCGTCCGGACGGCACCGGAAGACCATGGCGACGACCCCGATCGTCATGTTCTTGTACACGCCCGTGAGCCGATCGACGCGCACCTTGATCCCGGTCTCTTCGTAGACCTCGCGGCACACCCCATCCTCGATGGCCTCGTCCCGCTCCAACACCCCACCCGGCGGCTCCCACCGCCCGTTGTCGGCACGACGGATCACCAGCACGCGCCCGTCCTCGCGCACAACAACCCCCGCCACGGATACAGAGTGGAGAGGCGTTGACGGCTTCTGGCGGTCGCTGTTACTCATGTACAGGAGAATAGGAGAGACTGTAGGACTATGGCGAGTGACAGCGTGGCGTCTTCAGCGAAGGCGAAGTACCTACAGATTGCGGACGACCTGGCCGCTCAGATCCAAGCGGGCACGCTTGAACCTGGGTCTCCTGTGCCTAGCGAATCGGACTTGATGGCTCGATACGGAGTCGCGTCCGGCACCGTGCGCAAGGCCGTGGCCGAGCTCCGCGCTACTCAGTTGATCGAGACCCACCACGGGCGCGGTTCCTTCGTGCGCTCGCGCCCGCCAGTGCAGCGGAAGTCTTCCGATCGCTTCCGTAGGGCCCACCGGAAGGCCGGGAAGGCTGCTTATCTCGCCGAGGCGGAGCGGTCGGGCGGAGTGCCGTCGGTGAACGTGTTGTTCGTCGGGCCGGTTGATGCACCGGCGGAAATCGCTGAGCGGCTCGAAGTGCCGGCGGGCTCGAAGGTCCTCGCCCGCAAGCGTCGTTACTTCCGGGATGGCGTTCCTACCGAAGAAGCGACCTCCTACCTGCCGTGGGACGTGGTGAAGGACATCCCCGAGATGTTCGCCGACAACCCCGGAGGCGGCGGCATCTACGCCCGGCTGGAGGAGCACGGCCACCTGCTTGCCGAGTTCGTCGAGACCGTCAGCGCTCGCCTCGCGACGAAGGCCGAGGGCTCCGCCTTGGCTCTGAGCCCGGGAGCACCCGTGATTCACCTTGTCCGGAACGCGATCACGGACGGAGATCGGGTAGTGGAGGTCTGCGACACGATCATGGCCGCTGACCAGTTCGTTTTGGACTATCGCTTCGCCGCGCGGGACTGACAGCCGAACCATATTTCGGCCAACTCCAAGCGCGGCAACCCTGCTTGCTTGACTCATGTACATGAGTTGGGCACTCTTCTACTCATAACTCCTGTACATGAGTGCAGGAGAAAAGCTCGTATAGAGGAGACGCAATGCCGTCCTTCAAGATCGACCTTCAGACCGCTGTTGTGTTCGTGGCGACCGCGCCGGAGCCGAAGCTCATCAACAAGAAGACCGGTGAGCGGGCCATGGACCGGGACAACCCGAGCGTGGCGCTGTCGACGGTGGGCCTGCTGGTCTCGGACGAGGGAGAGGGCAACCTCTACCAGGTGACCGTGCCGGAGACGGGCATCCCCGAGGGCCTCGCGCCGGGCACGCCGGTCCGGGTTACCGGGCTCAAGGCCCGCGACTGGGAGAACACCTTCAACGGCGAGAAGCGGCACGGCATCTCGTTCCGCGCGATCGCGATCACGTCGGGGGTCTGAGCCGTGGCTGACCTGGCCGTGTGGTTCGAGGCGTCGGGCGCCATAGCGGGCGCCGGAGGCGTCACCTACGCCAAGTACAAGGCTCCGCGCCTCTACTGGGCGGCCGTGGGCCTTCCGATGACCTGGGGCCGGTTCGCTTTCTCCTACCGGAACACGATGGATGTGTGCGGGCTGACCGTGCAGCCGTCGGGACTGCGGGCGTTCATGTCCCGCCGGGTCGCCCGCCACGAGGTTCGGCCGGTGGCTCCCAAGATCCGCCGCGTGCGGGGCACGTCGACTGGGCTTCGGGTCACGCTGCGGCTTCCCGCCGGTCTGGAGCCCGCCGACCTGGCCGCCGCCTCCGAGCGACTGCGGCACGCCTGGGGCGTCCACTCGGTCCACGTGATCGCCAAGAAGCCGGGCTATGTCGAACTGCGGATGACCGGGCACGACCTGCTGCACCGGGTACAGATGCCGAAGAAGACGGCCCCGCTCGATCTGGTGGTGCCAGTCGCGCTCCGGGACGACGGTACGGCGTATGTGCGGGACTACCGCGAGATCCCGCACGCGCTGACCCTCGGCGCGAACCAGTCGGGGAAGTCCATGTACCAGCGCAACCTGATCAAGGGCCTCGCTCAACTGCCCGTCGCCCTGGTCGGGATGGACTGCAAGCGCGGGGTCGAGCAGTCCCGCTACGCCCCCCGCCTGTCCGCGCTGGCGACCAACCCCGACGACGCCGCTTCGCTGGTCGACGTGCTGGTGGCGGAGATGGAAGACCGCTTCGACCTGCTGGCCAAGCACGGCGTCTCAGACCTGTGGGAACTGCCCGAGGAACTGCGCCCGGCGCCGGTCGTGGTCCTGGTCGACGAGATCGCGGAACTCTTCCTGACATCCTCCAAGAAGGACGAGGAACGCCGCGAGCGCATCGTCACCGGCCTGATCCGCCTTGCCCAGCTCTCCCGCGCGGTCGGCATCTACCTGGAGATCTGCGGGCAGCGCTTCGGCTCCGAACTCGGCAAGGGTGCCACCATGCTCCGGGCCCAGCTCACCGGCCGCGTGGTGCACCGCGTCAACGACAAGCAGACGGCAGAGATGGGTCTGAACGACGTGGCCCCGGAGTCCGTCCCGGCCGCGTGCACGATCCCCGCCGACCGGCCCGGGCAGGCCGTTGCCGCCGACGCCTCCGGCGGCTGGGGTCGCATCCGAACCCCGTACACCTCGGTCGACGAAACCGTGGCCGCTTGCCGCGAGTTCGCCCACCTGATCCCGGACCTTCCGGCCCTGGCGCCCTTCCGGCCGGCCGTTTCGGTCCCGGCGCCGACGATCCCGCCCATGCCGACGACGGCACCCGCGTTCCCCTGACACTCCCCGCTCTCCGGTCGGCGCGACCGCCTCGCGCCAGGTCCCTACCCCACCCATGCCTGAATCCGCCGAAGCCGGGCGGCCGGAGCACTGCTCCCCGCCCCGCTCGGCCCCACCCCTGCTAGGAGGTGATGACGGTGAACCGCTCGATCCGCCTGGACGCCGTACTCATCCAAGCCGTGATCGCCGGAGCCCTGTCCTTCTCCCACCTGCACGACCTGGCCGACGCCGCCGGACAGTCCGGCTGGAAGGCCTGGGCCTACCCGATCAGCGTCGACCTGCTCCTCGTCGCGGCCTGGCGCCGCCTGCGCACAAGCCGCCGCGACCGCGCCGCCTGGGCCTGGTTCGTGATCGCCCTGTTCGCCTCACTCGGCGCGAACATCGCCACCGCCGGACTCCTCGACCTGGCCAACGTCCCGGCCTGGCTGCGGATCGTCGTCGCCGGATGGCCCGCGCTCGCCTTCCTCGGCGGCACGCTCCTGGTCCACACCCCGACCGAGACCACCCCGGCCCCAGTGCCTGCCGCGCCGGAGCCGACCGAAGAGGTGCCCGCGGTCGACCTGCACCGCACCGACAGCACACCCGAACTCCCCGAACCGGCCGCCCAGGAACTCCCGGCTGCCGAACCGGCCCAGGAGCCCGCGCCCCTCCCGGCGAGCGTTCCGCCGGCACTCCTGGACCACGCCCGCAAGCTCGCCGACCACCACCGCGCGACCACCGGCAGTCCGCTCCCGGTCGCCAACCTGCGAGCCCAGCTCGGGCTTCCCGCGCCGGTCGTCGAATCGATCGCCGCCCACCTCCAACTTGCCTGACCAGAAAGGACGTCCCGATATGACCGCATACCGGCGCTTCCGCAACGTACAGAAGATCGGCCCCGTCCAGGTCGCCACCTTCTTCGACGGGCGCGGCCGCGAGCGCCACGCCGCCGCCTGCACCGCGCCCCGCTGTGACTTCTCCACGGAGTACGACAACCGCTCCGCCGCCGAACTCGCCGCCCGTACCCACCGCTGCACCGCCTAGGAGACCGCCGTGGACGTCCCGCTCTGGCTCGCTCTGATCGTCGTCGGATGGCTCGGGATCAAGCTCACCCGCCCGCCGATCTGGCTTGTGGTCCTGCTCCTGCTCGGCGGCTACCTGATCGCCGACAGCTTCCTCGGCCCCGCCGTCGGCTCCCTCATCAACTGACCTGCCCCGGAAGGGAGTACCGCCCGTGTTCACCCCGAAGATCCCGGTCAACGACCAGCCCACCGGCCAGATCATCCCGCTCGGCACCACGGCCGTGGACGGTCACCAGCACGCCCCGGCCGCCTGCTCCTGCCAGCACCCTGCCCCGGCCGCGACCAACCGGCCCACCGTGCAACTCACCCCCGGCTCGATCGCGCTGCTCGTCGGCGGCGGCACTGCGGCCGTGCTCGTTGTCGGCACCGTGCTGGTCTCCATGCTCCTCGCGGTCGCCATCACCGCCGGGTCGCTCGCGCTCGTCGCGCTCGTCGTCCGCTCGCTCATCAACAGCGAGATCAAGAACCGCTGACCGGCCCCGGAGCGGCCTCTACCGCCAAGTTTCGTCCGCTCCGGAGCCGTGACTCCTGCCCGAACCAACAGATCCGGAAGGAACATCCATCATGGCCCAGCCCACCCCTGCCCGCGCACGCATCTGCGCCGACTGCGACGGCTTCCCCGCCGTCGCGATCACCACCGGCCTCCGCAACCGCGACGGCTCCCGCCAGATCCTCACCGCCACCTGCCGCACCTGCAACGGCCACGGCCACACCACCCGCGCCGCCCTCGCACGCGCGGGCCGGTGACCTGCCGATGACCGACTCCGCCGCCATGGCGGGCCTGGACCCGGCCACCCTCGCCGACGTGCTGAGGGTCGCCGGGTCCCCGGGCTTCGACCGCATCCAAGACCAGATCCGCCGGACCGGCGGCTGCACCGACCCCATCCACCTCCAGGGCGCCACCGTCACCCGCGACCGCACCACCGGCCAGGTCCTCTACAGCTACTCGACCGACACCGAGCCCGGCGGACGGCTCCGGGTCGCCTGCGGCAACCGCCGTGCCTCGCGCTGCCCGTCCTGCGCCTGGACCTACGCGGGCGACACCTACCACCTGATCCGCGCCGGACTCGTCGGCGACCCCGACAAGGGCACCCCACGCACCCTGCGCGAGCACCCCCGCGTCTTCGCCACGCTCACCGCCCCGAGCTTCGGCCCCGTGCACAACCGGCCCGGCACCCGCCCGTGCCGCTGCGGCATCCGGCACCTGGAAGACGCAGCCGAGTTGGGCACGCCCCTCGACCCGGACACCTACGACTACGCGGGCTCGGTGCTCTGGAACAACCACGCCTCCGACCTGTGGCGCTACTTCACGATCTACCTCCGCCGCGAGATCGCCGCCCGCGCCGGACTCACCCAGAAGGCGGCAAAGGAACAGTCCCGGCTCTCCTTCGGCAAGGTCGCCGAGTACCAGAAGCGTGGCGCGATCCACTTTCACGCCGTGATCCGCTTCGACGGCCCGGACGGTCCCGACTCCCCTCCCCCGCACTGGGCCACGCTCTCGCTCCTGACCGACGCGATCCGCGCTGCAGCTGCTCGCGTCCGCGTCGACTTGGACGCCTCCGGCGACCACCCCGCCCGCGTCTTCGGCTGGGGCGACCGGCTCGACGTCCAGCCCATCAAAGCCTTCGGCGACGGCTCCGAAATCACCGAACAGGCCGTCGCCTCCTACGTGGCCAAGTACGCCACTAAAGCCGCCGAGACCACCGGCACCGTCGACCGCCGCATCGGCAACAAGGAGGCCTTGGTCCTCCTCGACGTGCCCGACCACCCACGCCGCCTGATCGAGGCCTGTCTCGACCTGCACGCCTCCTACCCGGACCGCAAGCTCCGCGACTGGGCCCACATGCTCGGCTTCCGCGGCCACTTCTCCACCAAGTCCCGCCGCTTCTCCACCACCCTCGGCGCCCTCCGCCAAGTCCGCGCCGACTACCGCGCCGCCCAGCACCGCGCAGCCCTCGGCTTGCCCGACCCGGACGAGATCCCCGAGGAGACCACGCTCACGCTCGCCCACTGGGCCTACGCCGGACATGGCCACACCCCGGGTGAGTCCTGGCTCGCCTCCAACATCCGGCGTGACCTCCAACTGAACCGCGAGACAGCACGCGAGGCACTTGCAGACCTGGCAGACGAGAAGGAGTGGTGACGATGCAGCACGCCTTGCCCGACCGCTACATGACCCCTGTTGACGTCGCCGAACTCCTGGGCGTCTCGGTCGAGACCGTCTACCAGTGGCGGCGCAAGCGCACGGGTCCGAAGGGATTCCGCGTCGGCCGGCACCTTCGTTTCGACCCCGCCGACGTCCGCGCCTGGGTCGGTTCCCTCATGGAAGGAGCCGCCGCCTGATGGCCGGACACATCCAAGACCGCTGGTTCAAGGTCGAGCCCGGCCCGGACGGCAAGCCCGTCAAGGTCAAGAGCGACCGCTACGGCGTCGGTCTCCGCTATCGCGCCCGCTACATCGGGCCGGACGGATCCGAGAAGTCCAAGAGCTTTCCGGACCGGCAGAAGCGGCTCGCGGAGCAATGGCTGATCGACATTGCTTCGGACATGTCGCGTGGCAACTACGTCGATCCTCGCGCCGCTCGGATCACCTTCAAGAAGTACGCCGAGAAGTGGCTCACGGCGCATACCGCTGACGTGTCGAGCCAGATCGTCACGGAGCAGCGGCTTCGACTGCACGCGTTCCCGGTGATCGGGACACGCCCGCTGGACTCGTTCCGCCCCGAGCACATCCGCCAGCTCACCAGCGCCCTGGAGGCCAACCCGGCAGTGAGCGGCGCCTACGCGCGCAACATCTACGGCGACGTTCGTGCCGTGCTGAGCGCAGCCGTGGACGACGGTCTCCTCTCCCGGAACCCGTGCTCTGCGAAGTCCGTCCGCCCGCCGACTGCTGAGCGACGGCGCGTCGTTCCATGGCTGCCCACGCAGGTGCAGGCCGTTCGCGCAGCGCTCCCCCAGCGCTACCGGACCATGGTGGACACGGGCGCCGGGTGCGGCCTCCGCCAGGGCGAGATCGTCGGGCTTGCTGAAGAAGCGATCGACTTCGAGGGCGGCACCCTTCGCGTGGTCCGTCAGGTGAAGCTCATCCGGGGCAAGGCCGTGTTCGCCCCGCCGAAGTGCGGCAAGGAGCGAGACGTCCCGCTGCCTTCGTACGTCGCTGAGGCGCTGCGCATCCACATGGACACCTTCAAGCCGGTTGAGATCACGCTTCCGTGGCGGAAGCCGGACGGCCCGAAAGTGACGGCCCGTCTCCTGTTCACGAACTCCGCGGGCGGGATCGTGTGGCGCAGCAACTTCAACGTGCAGGACTGGAAGCCCGCTCTCGCGCTCGCTGGCCTCATCCCGCACGCCGGGCCCGACGGCAAGTACGAGTCGGCACGCGAGCACGGCATGCACGCGTTGAGGCACTTCTACGCGTCCGTCCTCCTGGACGCCGGGGAGAGCATCAAGGCCGTAAGCCAGTACCTCGGACACACCGACCCGGCGCTGACGCTGCGGGTGTACGCCCACCTGATGCCGTCGAGCCAGGAGCGGACCAGGAACGCCGTGGACCGGGTGTTCCTGCCACCGCCTCCCGAGCCTGACGGCCCAGAGACGGCCCCATAAGCCAAAACAGGCCCCTGATCCGCGCCAAACGCGCAGGCCGGGGGCCTTTTTGGTGCCGGATCACTGCCAGTTCTCCGGGCTTAGGCATGGCTGTACCAGTGTCGCAGACGAACGGGCATGCCCTGGAGTCGTCCCCGTTGCCCCCTGTCACTGGCGGCCTCAGCGGCGGCGCCAGTGACGCGTCAGTTCGCAGCGGTGTCGTCCCCCCGCCTGCCCAGTGGCCTCGCCTGCGCCCGTCTCAGCCACGCCCGTCTTCTCGCGCGTCTTGGGCAGCAGCTCCGCCTTCTTGTCGGCCGCGAGCTGGCGGTCGAGGTTGCGGTGCGTCGTTCTGTCACTCGGCGCGCGACTGCTTCCTACGCTGCCCGCCGCCCTGGCCCACGGGGGGTGATGTTCTTGCTGTCGGTCACGGGTTTTCCCGGCGGCGATGTGAAGTGATCCACGGACGTGACCGGTCCCCGAGGAAACCTGCCGCCACAATGGTCGGGTGACAGAAGACCCGCCGACGCGAGCGCCCGTCATCCTCGGCATAGACGACCTCCGACCGCTGCCCTGGACCACACGAATCGCGCGCAGCAGCGGGGAAGGAATCAAGCTCCTGCAAGAGCATCGCGACAGCTTCATCGACGAACTCTGGCTCGACCACGACCTCGGCGGCGACGACAGCATCCTGCCCGTGGTGACCCTTATGGAAGAAGCCGCGTTCAACGAGCGGCCCTTCCGGATCGGCACAGTCTTCGTGCACAGCGCCAACCCCATCGGCTCCGAGACCGTAGTCCGGTCGCTCACGCACTGGGGCTACTCGGTTCGGCGGGCGACGGCCCAGGAGGCCCGCCGCTGACCCTCAGCTGAGGATGCCGGCGACCACGGCCACCACGTTCGCCCCGTACTGCTTCCAACGGTGCGTGCCGCGACAGTACCGCCGCACCCGGCGCCGCCCGCCCTGGTCGATGAGTACCTGGCACCACTTGCACGGCAGGTCACCGGTGTACGTGCCGTCCTTCTCGATCCGAGCTCGCTCCCCCATGACAGGGACCCTAAGCGAACGGGCCCCCGCCCAAAGGACGAAGGCCCGTAAAGCTCGGCAAGGCTACGGAGAAGGCCGCCGCGGTTCAGCCGGCCCCGACGAACAACACCAGCAGCAACCACACCACCGGCGCCGTCGGCAGCAGCGAGTCGAGGCGGTCCATGATGCCGCCGTGACCCGGCAGCAGCGTGCCCATGTCCTTGATGCCGAGGTCCCGCTTGATCATGGACTCACCGAGGTCGCCGAGGGTCGCGCTCGCGGCGACGCAGGCGCCGATGATCAGGCCCTGCCACCAGGTCCCGTCATCGATCAGGAACTGCATGCACAGCACGCCCGCCACCATCGCGAACGACACCGCGCCGAACAGTCCCTCGCGGGTCTTTCCGGGGCTGATGCGCGGCGCCAGCTTGTGCTTGCCGAAGCGCCAGCCGATGGCGTACGCCCCGGTGTCGCTGACCACGGTCAGGATCAGGAACGTCAGGACGCGCCAGGCACCGTCGTCCGCCGTGAGCATCAACGCCACGAACGTCGCGAGGAACGGGACGTAGAAGGCCGCGAAGACACCCGCCGTGACGTCCTTGAGGTAACCCTCGGGCGGTTCCGTCATGCGCCACACCAGGACGGCGAGCGCGGTCAGCGCCATCGCCACCCAGGCACCCTCGGCGCCCCGGACGTATCCGGCGACGACCATCGCGGCGCCACCCACGGCCAGCGGCACGAGCGGCGCCTTGATGCCCTTGCGCTCCTCGAGCCGCGAAGTCAGCTCCCACAGACCCACCACGACGGCGACAGCTATCACGCCGATGAACACGGCCTTGACGATGAAGAGCGACGCGATGATCACCGCACCGAGCCCGACACCGACCCCTATGGCCGCCCCCAGGTCCCGGCCCGCGCTCTTCTTCTGCTTCGGAGCCGGCTCCGCCTGAGGCTGCGACGGCGGCTGCGGTGCTGCGGTGGGCATGGGCTCCTGCGGAGTCTGCGGCGCCCGTGCGGGCGTCTCGTCGCGGAACAAGGGGCCGCTCAGCCGAGCGGCCCCCTGGTCGCCATCCTGGTCTGCGTCACCGCCACCGGCGGGCACGTCGGGCATATCGGGCACGATGGGCATGGGCCGAGTCTCCTCAACCGCGTGCCGTTCGTACGCGGGACCCGCCGGGGCGCGCCCCTGGTCGTACGAGGGCCCTTGCCCGTAGGCGGGTCCCTGACCGTACGAAGGCGCCTGACCGTAGGCCGGACCCTGCCCGTAGGCCGGGTCCTGGCCTTGAGCGGGCCCCTGACCGTATGCGGGCCCTTGGTCGGCGGGCCCCCAGTGTCCGGGCCCGGTCGGCGCCCCCCAGGAAGAGTCGTTCACGGATTCCTCGAACCTCGATCTTCCGCGCTCGCTCAGACTTCGAGCAGCTCGGCTTCCTTGTGCTTGAGCAGCTCGTCCACCTGGGCCACGTACTTGGAGGTGGTGTCGTCCAGTTCCTTCTCGCCGCGACGACCCTCGTCCTCGCCGATGTCGCCGTCCTTGATCGCCTTGTCGATGGCTTCCTTGGCCTTGCGACGGACGGAACGGATGGACACCTTGCTGTCCTCCGCCTTGCTCTTGGCGACCTTGATGTAGTCGCGGCGGCGCTCCTCCGTGAGCTCGGGGAACGTCACACGAATGATGTTGCCGTCGTTGCTCGGGTTGACGCCCAGGTCGGAGTCCCGGATCGCCTGCTCGATGTTGCGCAGCGCGCTCTTGTCGAACGGGGTCACCACGGCCATCCGCGGCTCGGGCACCGAGAACGAGGCCAGCTGGTTGATCGGCGTCAGTGCGCCGTAGTAGTCGGCCACGATCTTGTTGAACATCGCCGGGTGCGCACGACCGGTGCGAATCGCGGCGAAGTCCTCCTTGGCGACCACGACGGCCTTCTCCATCTTTTCCTCGGCCTCGAGGAGGGTCTCTTCGATCACCACTTGCTCCTGCTGTCTTGAGTGAGGCCCGGCGTGCACGGGGGCGGCCGGCTGCGTCGCGTGTCTTTCCTGCACGGTGTCCGACCGGCAGGACATTGTCCATCCCTCGCGGGGTGTTACGGACGGGAGGGTCAGGCGCGGGTGCCCTGCTCGCCCACGAGCGTCCCGATCTTCTCACCCTTGACGGCACGCGCGATATTGCCCGTCGTGAGGAGCTCGAAGACGAGAATCGGGAGGTCGTTGTCGCGGCACAGGGTGATCGCGGTCATGTCGGCGACCTTGAGGTCACGGGTGATGACCTCGCCGTAGCTGAGGGCGTCGAACTTCACGGCCTCAGGGTTGGTCTTCGGGTCCGAGTCGTAGACGCCGTCGACACCGTTCTTGCCCATGAGCAGCGCCTCGGCGTCGATCTCCAGGGCGCGCTGCGCGGCGGTCGTGTCGGTGGAGAAGTACGGCATGCCCATACCGGCGCCGAAGATGACGACGCGGCCCTTCTCCAGGTGGCGCACGGCGCGCAGCGGGATGTAGGGCTCGGCGACCTGGCCCATCGTGATGGCGGTCTGCACGCGGCTGTCGATGCCCTCCTTCTCCAGGAAGTCCTGGAGCGCGAGGCAGTTCATCACGGTGCCGAGCATGCCCATGTAGTCGGAGCGGGCCCGGTCCATGCCGCGCTGCTGGAGCTCGGCGCCGCGGAAGAAGTTGCCGCCGCCGATGACGACGGCGATCTGCGCGCCGCCGCGGACGACAGCCGCGATCTCACGGGCGATGGCGTGCACCACGTCGGGGTCGACTCCGAGACCCCCGCCCCCGGCGAAAGCCTCGCCGGAGAGCTTCAGCATGAAGCGCCCCGCGCCTTTGCCGTCGTCGCTGTTGTCGCTCTTGTCGGCCTGGGTGCTGGTCATGGAATCTCCTCGTGGTGCACATACGAAGAAGGCCACTGCCGGTGGGGTGTTTCGCATCCCATGCGCGGCAATGGCCTCCTCGTCACATCTGCGGTCGTCCGGCACATACCCGGACGACTGCTGTCGACCCTAGCGGGGTCTCGCGTCGGGCGCGGTACGGACTCAGATGCCGACCTTGATGCGCGCGAAGCGCTTCAGGGTGACACCGGCCTCCTGGAGGACCTTCTCGACGGACTTCTTGTTGTCGAGGGCGTACGGCTGACCGAGCAGCGTGGCCTCCTTGAAGAAGCCGTTGACGCGACCCTCGACGATCTTCGGGAGGGCGGCCTCGGGCTTGCCCTCGGCGCGCGTGGTCTCCTCGGCGACGCGACGCTCCGACTCGACGACCTCGGCCGGGACGTCCTCGCGGGAGAGGTACTTCGGCGCGAAGGCGGCGATGTGCTGCGCGACACCCTTGGCGAGCGCGGCGTCGGCCTTGTCCAGCTCGACCAGAACACCGATCTGCGGGGGCAGGTCGGGCATGGTGCGGTGCATGTAGGCGGTGACGAAGGCGCCGGAGAACTGCGCGAAGCGGTCCAGGACGATCTTCTCGCCGAGGTTGGCGTTGGCCTCGTCGACGAAGGCCTGGACGGTCTTGCCGGCCTCGATCTCGGAGGCGAGCAGGGCCTGGATGTCCGCGGGGTTCGTCTTGGCGACGTGCGCGGCCAGCTCGTTCGCGACGGCCTGGAACTTCTCGCCCTTGGCGACGAAGTCCGTCTCGCACTTCAGCTCGACGATGACACCGGAGGTGTTGTCGTCGGCGATGAGGGAGACGACGGCACCGTTCTCGGCGGAGCGGCCCTCGCGCTTGGCGACGCCCTTCTGGCCCTTGATGCGCAGAGCCTCGACGGCCTTGTCGACGTTGCCGTCGGCCTCGTCGAGCGCCTTCTTGCAGTCCATCATGCCGGCGCCCGTGAGCTCACGGAGCTTCTTGACGTCAGCGGCGGTGTAGTTCGCCATGATCCTGGTTTTCTCTCTACGAAGTCTGGAGTCTGACTCGAAGTCTGAAGAAGAGGTTCACAGGTGACGGCGGGGACCTGAAATGGCCCCCGCCGTCACCTCATGAAACCCGGTACCCGTGAGGGTCAGGCCTGCTCGGCGTCGGCGGCCGGAGCCTCGGCGGCGGGCGCCTCGGCAGCGGGGGCCTCGGCGTCGGCGGCGGGGGCCTCGGCGGCGGCCGGGGCGGCCTCGGCGGGCTTCTCGTCGGCCTTCTTCTCACCCTCGAGCAGGTCGCGCTCCCACTCGGCGAGCGGCTCGCCGGCGGCCTTCTCGCCCGGCTTCTGGTCGCCGGTGGCGACGCCGGAACGGGCGATGAGGCCCTCGGCGACGGCGTCGGCGATCACGCGGGTGAGCAGGGTGACGGAGCGGATCGCGTCGTCGTTGCCCGGGATCTTGTAGTCGACCTCGTCGGGGTCACAGTTCGTGTCGAGGATCGCGACGACCGGAATGTTGAGCTTCCGGGCCTCGCCGACAGCGATGTGCTCCTTCTTGGTGTCCACGATCCAGACAGCGCTGGGAACCTTGGACATCTCGCGGATACCGCCGAGGGTCTTCTCCAGCTTGGCCTTCTCGCGCGAGAGCACGAGAAGCTCCTTCTTGGTGAGACCGGACGCGGCGACGTCCTCGAAGTCGATCTGCTCGAGCTCCTTGAGGCGCTGCAGACGCTTGTAGACGGTCGAGAAGTTGGTGAGCATGCCGCCCAGCCAGCGCTGGTTCACGTAGGGCATGCCGACGCGGGTCGCCTGCTCGGCGATCGCTTCCTGCGCCTGCTTCTTCGTGCCGACGAACATGACCGTGCCGCCGTGGGCGACGGTCTCCTTGACGAACTCGTAGGCGCGGTCGATGTACGACAGCGACTGGAGCAGGTCGATGATGTAGATGCCGTTGCGCTCCGTGAAGATGAAGCGCTTCATCTTCGGGTTCCAACGACGGGTCTGGTGACCGAAGTGGACGCCGCTCTCCAGCAGCTCCCGCATCGTGACGACGGCCATGGCCGTACTCCTCTGGTGTTCTCGGTTGTTTCCTGACGCCCCGATGCGCGCCTGCCGCGTACGTCGCTTTCGCTGGTACGGGACCGATGGGCGCTGCACCCACTGGACTCGCGTCCTGGTGTCGGGGCGTGCGAAGTCGATCCGGTGGCCCGGATCGCCACATGAAGTGTACGGGACCCTGGAGGTACCGGGTGACGCCGCTGTCCACAACCGCCCGGTAGTCCACGTTTCCCGGCCATGATCCCCCGGATTCCCTCCGGTCCGGAATCCTCCGAGCCATGCGAAAACTACTCTGCGTGACGCTGACCCTGCTCTTCTTCTACGTCACTGCCGTTCATCCCGCGTCCGCCGGCGAAGCCCGGCTCTGGCCGACCGGCGACCGCCCGGCGGTGGTGCGCCCCTGGGCGCCACCGACCACGCCCTACGGCCCCGGCCACCGAGGCGTCGACCTCGCGGCCCCGATCGGCGCCCCGGTCCGCACGGTGGCGGACGGCCGCGTCTCCTTCGCGGGGGAGGTGGCGGGCAGGGGCGTGGTGACGGTGGAGCTGTCCGGCACCGGTGAGCCACCCCTGCGCACGTCCTACGAACCGGTGGCGGCGACGGTGGCCCGGGGAGACGAGGTCGGCGCCGGCGACGTCCTGGGCGTGGTGGAGTTGCCGACGGGCCACTGCCCACCCGCGGCCCCGTCCTGCCTGCACTGGGGCCTGCGCCGCGCGGACACCTACCTGGACCCGCTGTCCTTGCTGGACCCGTCCCTGCTCAGGTCGGGCCCGGCCCGACTGCTCCCGGTCTGGGGGCTGCCCCTGTGAGGACAGCCGACGACATGCGGGGGGGGGCGGGCGAGACCTCAGCCCCGAACGCCCCGCAGCGCCATCCCCACCGCCGCGTCCACGATCACTCCGGGATCCTCCGCGGCCCCCAGCTCGATCCGCCGCACCGCCGCGTCCACCACACCCTGCAACAACATCGCCGCGAGCCGGGGCTGCTCGTGCCCCATGTCCCCCAGCGCCTCCACGATCATCGCGACGAGCCCACCGTGCGCGGCCCGGATCTTCTCCCGCGCCCCGGCGTCCAGCTCGCTGGCCGAGATGGCGACGACGGCCCGGTGCCGGCGGTCCCCCACCAGCGCCAGCTGCTCCCGCACATAGGCCTCGACCTTGCCCTCGGGCGTCGCGGCGCGGGCCATCCCGGCCTCGACCTCCGCGGCCCACACCGGAAAGTCGACCGCGCACAGCTCCTCGACGACGGCCGCCCGGGACTTGAAGTACTCGTACACGGACGACCGCGCGAGCCCCGTCCGCTCCGCCAGCGCGGGGAAGGTCAGCGCCTCCGTCCCGCCCTCGGACAGCAGGGAACGCGCCGCGTCCAGAAGGGCGCCGCGCTGCATCGACCGGTGCTCGGCCACTGAGGCCGCTCGAATCCTTGGCACGTCTCCACTTTACGGACGCGCCGCCCCTGACGGGAGTCGCACCGACAGGCCCGGATGGGCAGGGACGATTCGTCACCACGGGAAACAGCCACGCGTCACCGCCCGAAACTGGCCAGCTTCGCCCGCAGCTGCAAGACCGACTTCGTGTGGATCTGACTGACCCGGCTCTCGGTGACCCCCAGCACGTTCCCGATCTCGGCGAGCGTGAGTCCCTCGTAGTAGTAGAGCGTGACCACGGTCTTCTCGCGGTCCGGCAGGGTGTTGATCGCCCGCGCCAGGAACCGCCGCAGCTCGCGGTCCTCGGCGACCTCCACCGGGTTGTCCGCGGCGTGGTCCTCCAGCGTGTCCATCAGGCTCGGCCGGTCACCGCCCTCACCGCCGACGTGCAGCAACTCCTCCAGCGCCACCACGTTCGCCAGCGACAACTGACTGAAAACAGCGTGCAGTTCCTCCAGCGCCACCCCCATCTCGGCCGCCACCTCGCTCTCCGACGGGGTGCGCCGCAGCTTGGCCTCGAGGGTGGCGTAGGCGCGCTCGACGTTGCGCGCCTTCTGCCGTACGGAACGGGGAATCCAGTCCAGGGCCCGCAGTTCGTCGATCATCGCGCCACGGATCCGGGTGATCGCGTACGTCTCGAACTTGATCTCGCGCTCGATGTCGAACTTCTCGATGGCGTCGATCAGCCCGAAGACCCCGGACGAGACGAAGTCCGCCTGCTCGACGTTGGGCGGCAGCCCCACACTGACCCGCCCCGCGACGTACTTCACCAGTGGCGAGTAGTGCAGGATCAGCTGCTCGCGAAGTCGCTCGTCGCCCGTCGCCTTGTACGACCTCCACAGCTCCTCGACGGAGGAGGGAGCCGGAGGCCGCACGCTGGAGCCGCGGGCGGCGGGGGGTACCGGCGCCCGGTCGGACCCGGAGGTGTGCTGTGGCATGCGCCGCCTTGTGCCGTTCTGCTGCGTACCGAGGGACTGGGAAAGAGGAGTGATCGCTTTACTGGTGAAAATGCCGTGTTGCCCGTCTGGTCATGACTGCTGCCGAGCTGCCTGCCTGATTCCGGATTTGAGGGGACGAACCCGAATCCTGGTGAGCGTAGCGTGACTGGAGTGTCGCAGTGTGCGAAGGGTAGGGGATCGTACGCGCGCAGATACGTTCCGTTGAGCGACTTGCGCGGACGCTTCCGTCTCCGTACGTGACCGGGCCGACGCGCCAACTGCCGGAATTGCCAAGGTCATCGGGGGTCATCCGGACGGCGGAACACCCTGCGTCAGGGAACACCCCCTTCCGGAAAGACCGAACCGAACTCCTGGCGTGTCAACTGCCAGCCATCGCCGTGTCGTTCGACGAACCCCAACGAGCGCAGTTCGTACAACCTCCCGATCGCCTCGTCCTCGGTCGCCCCGGCGCCCCGCGCGAGTTCCCCCACGGTGCGTGTGCCGCGCGCCGGCAGCGCCGCGAGCACCCGCGCAGCGTCCGGCGCCAGAAGGTCACGGGAGAGCACGGGCCCGCGCCGCTCCGGCGCCAGCTCCCCCATCTCCCCGACCAGCTCGACGACTTCCGCCGCGTCGGTCACCAGCACGCCCTCCTTGCGCAGCAGTTCATGCACCCCGGCGGAGACGCTGCTGGTCACCGGCCCCGGAATGCCCATCGCATGCCTGCCGAGCCGCTGCGCCCAGCGAGCCGTGCCCAGCGCCCCGCTCCGGTACGCCGCCTCGACCACGACGGTGCCGCGCGTGAGGGCGGCGATCACCCGGTTCCTGAGGATGAAGCGGCTGGGCGTCGGATGATCACCCGGTGGCAACTCCCCCACCACGAGCCCCTGTTCCGCGACCCTGTCGATCAACTGGGCGTGCCCGCGGGGATAGGCGCGGTCGACCCCGCAGGCGAGGACCGCCACCGTGGCACCGGTCGCCCCGAGCGCCCCTCGGTGGGCTGCCGCGTCGACCCCGTACGCCCCGCCCGAGACGACGACCCAGCCGCGCTCGGCGAGCCCGGCGCCGAGGCTCGCGCCCATGCGCACCCCGTAGTCCGTGCAGGCCCGCGCGCCGACCACCGCGACGGAGCGCAGGGCCCACATGCGCAGGCTGGGCCCGCCCCGCACCCACAGCCCGAGGGGCCGCACGTCCCCCAGGTCGTCCAACTGCCCCGGCCACTCGGCGTCCCCCGGGCACACGAACCGCACCCCGCACCCCTCGGCCCGCGTCAGATCCCGCTCGGGCGGCGGCGCTTCACGGGCCCGCCCGACGAGCCCCGCCCAGCGCTCGGCCCGTACCCCGGGCAGCGGCTCGTCGTCCCCCTCGGCGGCGGCGTCGATCCGTCGCGCCGTCTCCACCGCCCCGAACTCCCGCAGCCACCGCCCGGCCGGCTCCCACCCCGGCTCGACGATCCGCGTCAGCCGTGCCCGCGCGAGACGCACCTGCTCCGGGACTCCGCCCGCCCCGGTCACCCCCCGGCCCCGATCGTCATGGGCGCCCCGCGCGAGATCCCGGTCCGCAGTTGCAGTGCGAGGGCCACGTCCTGGGCGAAGGGCCGCTCGTGCCCGGCGAGGTCCGCCACGGTCCAGGCCACCCGTAGCACCCGGTCGAGCCCGCGGGCCGTCAAGAAGCCGCGCTCCAGATCCAGTTCGGCCTCGTCCAGGGCGCCGGGCGCGGTGGGCCAGCGGGTGCGCAGCGCATGTCCGGGCACCTCGCTGTTGGTCCGCCAGGGCGTGTCCGCGAGCCGCGCGAGCGCCCGCGCCCTGGCTTCGCGCACCCGGTCCGCGACGACCTGGGTGGACTCGCCGCGCGGCCCGTATCCGGCCAGTTCGCTGCGCGTGACGGCGTCCACCTCGACCCGCAGATCGACCCGGTCGAGCAGCGGCCCCGACAACCGCGCCTGGTAGCGGCGCACGGTCGCCGGCGGACAGTCGCACTCCCCGCCGAGTGCCCGGTACTGGCCGCAGGGACAAGGATTGGCGGCCAGCGCCATCAGGAACCGCGCGGGCAGCCGCACCACCCCGGCACTGCGGGCGATCACCACGTGCCCCGATTCGAGCGGCTGCCGCAGAGCGTCGAGCGCCCGCCCGCTGAACTCCGGCGCCTCGTCCAGGAAGAGCACCCCGCGGTGCGACAGCGAGACCGCCCCCGGCCGCGCCACCCCCGGCCCGCCCCCGACGAGGGACTGCATGGTCGCCGAGTGGTGCGGCGCGCAGTACGGCGCGGTGTCGATCATGGACTTGCCCGGGGGCAGCATGCCCGCCACCGAGTGGATCGCCGTGACCTCCAGGGACTCCTCGCGGGTGAGCGGCGGCAGGATGGCCGGCAGCCGCTCGGCGAGCATCGTCTTGCCCGCGCCCGGTGGCCCCGACAGCATCACGTGGTGGCCCCCCGCTGCCGAGACCTCGATCGCGGTGCGGGCCGACATCTGCCCGACGACATCGGCGAGATCGTGCGCCTCGTTCAGCGGCCCGCCCAGTCCGGTGCCCGCGCCGGTGCCCGGCATGCTGAGCCCGGCGAGCGTCGAATCGGGACGGCCCCGCTCCGTCGGCTCCTCCTGCGGCACGGGCTCGTCCGTGAGCACGGCGATGAGCTGGCGCAGGCTGCGCACCCCGAGCACGGAGACCCCCGGCACCAGGGACGCCTCGCCTGCCGTGCACTCGGGGACCACGACCTGCTCGTACCCCGCGTCGGCGGCGGCGAGGACAGCCGGCAGGACGCCCCGCACCGGCCGCACCCGCCCGTCCAGCCCCAGCTCCCCGATCATCACGATGTCGGCGAGGACCCGCGGATCGATCCGCTCGGCCGCACCGAGGACCGCACACGCGACGGCCAGGTCGAATCCCGAGCCGGCCTTGGGCACGGACGCCGGGCTGAGCCCCACCGTGAGCTTCTTCTGCGGCCAGTCCGCTCCGGAGTTGACCACGGCGGCCCTGACCCGGTCCCGGCTCTCGACCAGGCTCTTGTCGGGCAGCCCCACGAGTGTGAACGCGGCGATGCCCGGTTCCAGATCCGCCTGCACCTCGACGACGACGCCCTCGACACCGACCAGGGCCACGGAACACGTACGCGCGAATCCCATCAGGAGACCCCCCGCACATGCTCGACCCGCGGTGCTCCGCGCTCCGGGAGCAGCACGCCCACCAGGTCGATCCGGACGCCGCCCGGTGGCGCTCCCCCGTGTTCCTGCACCCAGCGCTCGGCGAGATCCCTCAGTCGCCGAGCCTTGACCGGGGTGATCGCGGCCATCGGATGCTCGAAGGCCCCGTCGGCCGCGCCCTGTCCCCTGCGCGTCTTGACCTCGCAGACGACGATCGCGTCGCCGTCCCGCGCCACGATGTCGATCTCGCCGCGTCGGCCCGCCCGCCAGTTCCTGGCGAGCACCGTCATACCGGCGTCGGCCAGCCGCCTGGCGGCCAGGTCCTCGCCGTACTTCCCCATCGCGCCCCGTGCGTTCACGTCGGCACCACCTCCGACGCCCACGTTGAGGCACGGGCGACACAGAAGTGGATCTTGGTGAACTACCTACGGGTTGTGGAAAACTCCGTCACCGTCACGGGGCGATCCGGCGGGCATCACGGGGTCAGGACAACGGCTCAGCTGCCGGGAAGCTCAAGATCGCTCTTGTTGAGCTCCTCGATATTCACGTCCTTGAACGTGAGAACGCGTACCTGCTTGACGAAACGAGCGGGCCGGTACATGTCCCAGACCCAGGCATCCGCCATCGACACCTCGAAGAACACCTCCCCCTGGACCGAGTGCACCTGCATCTCATAGTCATTGGTGAGGTAGAAACGACGTTCGGTCTCGATCACATATTTGAACAGCCCGACGACGTCGCGGTACTCCCGGTAGAGCTTCAGCTCCATCTCGGTCTCGTACTTCTCGAGGTCCTCGGCGCTCATGGCATGTTCCCCTTCAGCCGTGCGTCCCCCTATTGTGCGCCAGCCTCTGGAGCCTCTAGACGATTTCCGTGTCGAGAACCAGCGGCCGGCTCGGGGGACCCTCGACGAGCAGCCGGTTCAGCAGCTCGGCGAGTCTGGTCGGATACACCGTCTCATGCGCCTCGGCCAGTTCCCGGTACGTCCACCAACGTGCTCCCGCGACGCTGCGTCGTTCCAGGTCGGTCAGGCCCTTCTCGTTGATCACCGCATGCGCCGCGGTCGACGTCGTACGCGCCAGGAAGTACCACTCGTCCTGATCCCAGCGCCGTCCGTCGAACGGGAACGAGCAGATCCGCCGCCACAGCACAGGCCCCAGCTCCACGTCCGTGATGCCGGTCTCCTCGGCGAGTTCCCGCAGCGCCGCCTGATCACGCGTCTCGTCGCCCTCCAGGCCGCCGCCCGGCGTGAACCACCAGTCGTCCGCGCTGTCGTCGGGCTCGTGCCCGTGCAGCAACAGGACGCGGTTCTCGGGATCGAGCAGGACGACCCGGGCCACCTTGCGCAGTTCGCCGCCGAGCTCAGGCACGCACCGGCTCCGGAGTCCGGGTCCGCGAGCGCCGGGTCCGCTTCGCGATCGGCCCGTACGCCGCCCCACCGAGCACGAGCACCGCGCCCACGACGACAGCGGTCAGCATCAGCTTGAGCGGCCCCGGCTGCGAGATCCCGCCGGGCAGCTCCTCGAACCCGGTGGGCTTGGGCAGCATGCCGTCCATGGGCCAGGCCACGGCGTCCACCCGGGCCTGCACGGCACCGCGCTCCACCGAGCCGTGCACGCCGTCGTCGAGGTGGACGGTGGAGTCCAGGGAGCCGCTGCGCTCGTCACCGAGCAGGAAGAGCCGGCCCTTGGGGACGGTCGTGGACTCGATACCGATGAGCGAGGCGTTCTTGCCGGCCTGAAGATACGGTTCGTCGATCTTCTTGCCGTTGACGGTCAGCTTGCCGTCCGTGCAGCAGGCGATCGTGTCCCCGCCGATGCCGACGACCCGCTTGACCATCGGCAGCTCGCCCCAGGTCGCCTCCTGGAAGACGACGACGTCACCGCGCTTGATCTCGCTGCCGTCGATCCGCTGCGCGAGCACCCGGTCACCCGCGCCGATCGTCGGTGACATGGAGTCGGTCGGCACCGTGTACGGCTGGTACACGAAGGCGCCCCACACGAACCCGCCGAGGAACAGCACACAGCCGAGGGCCACGGCTATGCCCGACAGCGCGCTGCCGACCTTGCCGCGGCCCTCGGCCGTACGACGTGTCGTGCTCATCCCAGTTGCTCCCCCGCGTCGGAGAAATCGATCTTCCGGCCCGGCCTCGACGGATGTCGGGCCACGGAAGATCGGCGATCTGGGACGGCACCCTACCCGGCGGTACCGGTCGCAGAAACCCTGGTGTTCCCGTCGGTAAGGCTCTTGTTGATCTTGCGCCTGCGCCACAGCACCAGCGGTGCGGCACCGGCGAGGCCGAGGGCCCCCGGGGCCACGCTCGCCGCGGCGTTGATACCGGACTGGTCGAAGGTGTCCGGCACCGGCAGCGTCGACCAGTGGGTGGGCGGCCAGGCGACGACGATGGCGCGGCCCACGACGTTGTCGACCGGGACGAAGCCCTCGTTCTTGTCGTTCTGGTGGTAGCGGGAGTCCATCGAGTCCTGGCGGTGATCGCCCATGACCCAAACTTTGCCCTCAGGAACCTTCACCTTGAAGGTTCCGCCCATGTTGTCGGCGGTGCACGGGGTGTTGTCGGCGTAGACGTACGGCTCGTTCAGCGCCTTGCCGTTCACCTTGAGCGGGCCCGTGCCCTTGCACTCGACGGTGTCGCCGCCGACGCCGATCACGCGCTTGATGAGGTCCTTCTCGTCGGCGGACGGCATCAGGCCGACCCAGCTCAGGACCTGCTGCACCGCGTTCGGCTCGGCCGTGGGCTCGCCGTTCAGCCAGCCGTCCGGGTCATGGAAGACGATGACCTCGCCGCGCTCCGGCTCCGAGCCGAACCACGGGGTGAGCTTGTCGACGAGTACGCGGTCGCCGATCTGAAGCGTGTTCTCCATCGAGGCCGACGGGATCGAGAACGCCTGGACCAGGAACGTCTTGATGACCAGGGCCAGGACCAGCGCGATGACGATGAGGAGCGGCAGCTCCTTCCAGAATGAGCGAGGCTTCTTCTCCTTGCCCTTGGACTCGCCGTCACCGGCTTCCGAGGCACTCGCGGGGGACGCGTCCACTCCGTCACCGCCCTCGGGAACCGGGCCCGTCACGGCGGGACTCGCCGCGTCGTCGGATCGCCCGGGCTGCTCTTCGGGCCCATGCCCTGACCGTGCGCCGACCGCCAAGTCCCCCACATCCACTCCTCAGTCCGTGCCGCTGCCTGATCCCTACGCGATGCAGGCCCACCACTCCCATAACGAGCGGGAGTTCCGCAGGGCTCGGGAGGGGGATCAATCCGTCCGAATTCGATGTGTTCGCATTCGACGCGGTGCTGTTCGCGGAGGCCACCCTATGCGACGTACCGGACGCCGCGGTCGATCCGGAGCCTTGCGCGTCGGCCACGGCGGCGAACGTCTCCGGCTCGCCGAGCGTGGTCCAGTGGCCGATCGGCCAGACGATCGCGCGGGCGCGTCCCACGACCGACGCCTCGGAGACGGTTCCGTTGAACCCCTCGGTGAGGTGGTACCGCGAGTCCGCCGAGTTGGCGCGGTGATCGCCCATCACGAAGAGCCGGCCCGGAGGAACCTTCACCGAAAAGTCGAACTTGGAGGGGGCGTTGCCGGGGTGGATGTACGCGGTCTCGTTCAGCGGCGTCCCGTTGACCGTGACACGGCCCTGCTTGTCGCAGCACTTCACGGTGTCGCCACCGACTCCGACGACCCGCTTGATCAGATCGCGCTCGTCGGCGGAGGGCAGCAGCCCGATCCAGGTCAGACCTGCCTTGACCTGCTTGACGCCGACGGGGTCGTCCTTCGTCTGCCCGGTCTCCTGCTCCAGCCACTTGCCGGGGTCCTTGAAGACGACGACATCGCCGCGCTGCACCTCGGCGCCGAACCAGGGGGTGAGTTTGTCGACCACGACCCGGTCGCCGATCTTGATCGTCTGCTCCATGGAGCCCGACGGGATCACGAACGCCTGGAGGAGGAACGTCTTCAGGACGAGGGCTATGAGCAGGGCCACGCCTATGAGGAGAGGTATCTCCTTGATCGCGGAGCGCCTTCTGCGGCGCTTCACCTTGCGTGCGAGCTTGCGGCGCTCGGCGCGGCCGGGCAGGACGGGCCCGCTGGTGGGCCGGCTCCCGGTGGGCAGCCGGGTGTCGCCGCGGTGACCGGACCGCTTCCCCCGGCTACCCATGGCCGCCGCCGGTCGCGGGCACGCGCGCGTAGACGTCTTCGCGTGACAAGGAGTGCCAGTGTCCGGTCGGCCACGCGATCCACAGGGCCTTGCCGATCACATGGTCGACGGGAACGAACCCGCCGCCCGGGGCGCCCAGGTAGTCGCGGGAGTCACGGGAGTCGCTGCGGTGGTCTCCGAGCAGAAAGAGGGTGCCCTGCGGAACCTCGATGTCGAACGGCACCTCTGAAGCCGCGTCTCCCGCGTGCAACAAGGAGCGCTCGTCCACGGACTGCCCGTTCACCTCGATCCTCCCCTTGCTGTCGCAGCAGACCACATGGTCGCCCCCCACACCCACGACGCGCTTGATGTAGTCCGCCTCACCGAAGTACCCGCTGCCGTCGAAAACGACCACGTCCCCGCGCTCCGGTTCGGCACCGAAACGGTACGCCAACTTATTTACGAGAACGCGGTCCCCGACCCTCAATGTGGTCTCCATGGAGCCGCTGGGGATCTGGAACGGCTGCATCACGAAAACGGTGAAGGCCAGGAGGAACGCCATGCACAGGAGCAGGGAGAGCGTGATCCGGCCACCCGGCAGCCAGGCGGCGACCGCCTCGATGCCGCGGGAAAGCAAAGAGGAGCGCGACCGGTCCTCCTCGCCCTCTGAGGTGATCTCGAGGGGCTCGGAGGAGCGGTCGCGCTCCACATGCTGTGCTTCGGTGTCCATCGAGGCCAGATGCTATCCGGCTCTCCTGAGGACTCCGTACGCGAGATGCGCTGACGCCCCCAGGGGGCGTCGGGCGACTCAGTTCTCGCGCTTCTCCTTGATCTTCGCAGCCTTGCCGCGCAGGTCGCGCAGGTAGTACAGCTTGGCGCGACGCACGTCACCCTTGGTGACGAGCTCGATCTTCTCGACGATCGGGGTGTGCACCGGGAAGGTGCGCTCGACGCCCACGGAGAAGGAGACCTTGCGGACCGTGAAGGTCTCGCGGACACCGGCGCCCTGGCGGCGGATGACTACGCCCTTGAACTGCTGCACACGGGAGCGGTTGCCCTCGATGACGCGGACGTGGACGTTGACGGTGTCACCCGGGCGGAAGGCCGGGATGTCGCTGCGCAGCGACGCGGAGTCGACGGAGTCGAGCAGGTGAGACATGATCGTCTGCTTTCTTCGCCCATGCCACAGGTCATAGGCGGGAGGTATGCGATGAGTTTCGGTAGCTGTTCGCGTCGGGCCTTGCGTCTGGGCCATCCCCGTGTGAGCGGGGAGCAAGCTTCGACCGTTCCCCCTGTGGCAGGGGCGCAAGCTGGACGTACAGCAGCGGCTTATTCTTCCACGGCTCCGGGCGTTGGCCCAAATCGGCCGTCGGAGCCGGGGCCCCAGCCCAGGATCGAGAGCATTTCCCGGTCCTTCTTGTCGAAGGCCTTCGGGTCGGTGCGCACGATCAGATCGGGCCGGTTGCGCACGGTTCGGCGCAGTGCCTCGTCCCGCCGCCAGCGCGCGATCTTGCCGTGGTGGCCGCTGAGCAGCACATCCGGGATGTCCCGGCCGCGCCACTCGGGCGGCTTGGTGAAGACGGGGCCTTCGAGGAGGTTGGCCATGGCGCCCGGCGCGAAGGAGTCGTCCTGGTGCGAGGCCGCGTTGCCGAGGACACCCGGCAGCAGGCGCGCCACGGCCTCCGTGACGACGAGCACGGCCGCTTCCCCGCCCGCGAGGACGTAGTCACCGATGGAGACCTCGTAGACCGGCATACGGGTCGCGTACTCGTCGATGACGCGGCGGTCGATGCCTTCGTAGCGCGCCGGCGTGAACACCAGCCAGGGGCGCTCGGAGAGCTCCACGGCGAGTTCCTGGGTGAAGGGGCGCCCGCTGGGCGTGGGGACGACCAGGACGGGCCCGTGCGCCCCGCTCTCGTACCCCTCGGCGAGCACGTCGTCGAGGCACTCGCCCCACGGCTCGGTCTTCATGACCATGCCGGGGCCGCCGCCGTACGGAGTGTCGTCGACCGTGTTGTGCCGGTCGTGCGTCCAGTCCCGCAAGTCGTGCACGTGGACGTCGAGTTGCCCGCGCGCGCGGGCCTTGCCGACCAGCGAGACGTTCAGCGGTTCCAGGTACTCGGGGAAGATCGTGACGACGTCGAGGCGCATTACGAGTCCTCGCGCGGTGAAGCGATCTCGGCGCGGTCGTCGATCAGGCCGGGCGGCGGGTCGATGATCGCCTTCTGCTCCTCGAGGTCGATCTCGGTGACGATCTCCTCGACGAACGGGATCATGACCTCGCTGCCGTCGGGCCGCTCCACGATGAACAGGTCCTGCGAGGGCAGGTGGGAGATCTCCGTGATGCGACCGACCTCGATGCCGTCGACCGTGACGACGTCCAGGTCCATGAGCTGGTGGTCGTAGAACTCGTCCTCGTCCTCCGGCAGCTCCTCCGGATCGACCTCGGCGATGAGGAGGGTGTTGCGCAGCGCCTCCGCGCCGGTCCGGTCGCGTACGCCCTCGAAGCGCAGCAGGAGGCGGCCGGAGTGGACCCGGCCGGACTCGATGGTGAGGGGACCTGTGGCGGCCGGGTCCGTGGCGAGCACGGCGCCGGGACCGAGCCGCAGCTCGGGCTCGTCGGTGCGCACCTCGACGGTGACCTCACCCTTGATGCCGTGGGCGCGGCCGATGCGCCCGACTACCAACTGCACGTCGGAAACTCTCCTGTCATACGACTAGGGCCGGGGACGGCTCGAAAGCCCTCCCCGGCCCGAGCCGGTGTTCAACTTGTCAGCGAACCTGGTCGACGTCGACGAGGTCGACGCGGACTCCGCGGCCGCCGATGGCGCCCACGACAGTACGCAGAGCGCGCGCGGTGCGGCCGTTGCGACCGATCACCTTGCCGAGGTCGTCGGGGTGGACCCGAACCTCGAGAACGCGCCCACGGCGCAGGTTGCGCGAGGCGACCTGCACATCGTCGGGGTTGTCGACAATGCCCTTCACGAGGTGCTCAAGAGCCTCCTCGAGCATGCTCAGGCCTCGGTCGACTCGGACGCAGCCTCAGCGGCCTCGTCCTTCTTCTCAGCCTTCTTCTTCTGGGTGATGGCCTCACCCTTGGGCTCGTCGGCCGTGGCCAGCGCCTCGAACGAGGGGCGGGCCTTCTTCGGCTCGGCGACCTTCAGCGGCTCCGGGGCGGGCAGACCCTTGTGCTTCTGCCAGTCACCGGTGAGCTTCAGGATGGCCATGACCGGCTCGGTCGGCTGCGCGCCGACACCCAGCCAGTACTGCGCGCGCTCCGAGTCGACCTCGATGCGCGACGGGTTCTGCACCGGGTGGTACAGGCCGATCTCCTCGATGGCCCGGCCGTCACGGCGGGTACGGGAGTCGGCGACGACGATGCGGTAGTGAGGCGAACGGATCTTGCCCAGACGCTTCAGCTTGATCTTGACTGCCACGGGAGTGGTGTCTCCTGGTGTTGACGTGGGTGGGCACGGCGAGATTGCCGCGTGGGGTTGCGGTACCCGAGTGCCCGATGGACGCGTCAGCCGGAGGAGAGAGGGGTCCTGTGCGACTGTCGAGTACAGCTAGCCATTGTGCCACACCTCGCCGGGGCGGCCGAACCCGGATGCGGCCGCCCCACCAGGGCCGGGGCCGTCACCCCACGGCGGCGCCGACGACCTCCGGGATACGGAACGGCTTGCCGCAGCCGCCGCACACGATGGGGGCCTGAGCGAGGACCGAGGGCACGACGCGGACATTGCGGCCGCAGTCGCAGACGGCCTTCACGCGGACGCCGCCTCCCGAGGAGCCGTGCCGCGCGGCCGGACCGCGGAAGCTGCGCTTGGTGTCCGCGGCGGTCGCCACCGTGTGCGCCTTCAGCGCCCGCTGAAGGCGCTCGATGGTCTGCCGGTAGCGCTGCTTCGCCTCGGAGTTGAGCGTGACCAGCGAGAAGCCGCTGCTCGGGTGCGGCTCCTCGGGGTGGTCGAGGCCCAGCTCCTCGGCGATGGCCAGGAATCTGCGGTTGTGGTATCGGCCGGCGCGCGAGGTGTCGCGGATTCCGCGCGCTGCGGCGATGCCGTGGACTGCCTCATGGAGGAGTCGCTCGAAGGAGAGCTCGTGTCCGCAGGCGGACGACGACTCCCCGATCAGGGATTCGGGCGCGGCGAGATCCGGCAGTTCGGGGTGGTGCCGCTGAATGTCGGCCCACGCCCCTGCCAGCTCTGCGGCGAGAACAGGTGGTGTCGTGCTCACGTCGTGACAACGAGCCGGGGTGCCTCTGTGTTCCTATTCCGGGGCATCCCAAATAATTTGCACGTACCAGTCAGTTGCCGCTGATGCGTCCTGACGAGGGCGGGTGCGCTGATCTGGGGAGAAGGCTCACAGCTCGCACCAAGGTGGTGCGTAGTCCCACGTACGCCCCGGCGCGTAGACAGGGGTCGCGCGCCGAGGCGTCCGATGCACAAGTGCTGTTTCGGCCTCAGTAGGCGCGTGCCACGACCGCGACGTTACCGGGTGCGTCGTCGGAGTCCGGCACCGACCCGTCGGCGGCGAGCAGGCAACGTACCGAGACGCCGTGCTCGGCGAGTGCGTTCTCGCCCGTCTCGCCCAGGTCGGACCACGGGATGCGCGCCCAGCCGCCCGCCGCGGTCGCCTCGACGGCGTCGTCGACCGTCGTCACGTCGCTCGTGCGGAGTTCGCGCCGCTCCCGCGCCTGCGCGAGGAGCAGCGCCTGGTCCTCCTCGAGGATCTTGGGGAGCACTTCGGTGAGTGCGCCGATCGCCACGGACGTCTTGCCGCCGGGGATGCGGCGGGCGAGCATCGCGGTGTCGTTCTCCAGGTCGCGCGGGCCGACCTCGACGCGTACGGGGACGCCCTTCAGCTCCCAGTCCACGGCGCGGCGCCCGAAGGGGGTGTCGGTGCGGTCGTCGACCCGGACGCGGATTCCGGCCGCCTTCAGAGCGTCACCGATCTCGCGCACCTTGGCGAGGACCGCTTCGTCGCCCTTGATGGCGAGGACGACGACCTGGACGGGCGCGAGCCGGGGCGGCACGCGCAGGCCGTGGTCGTCGCCGTGCATCATCACGAGGGCGCCGATCATGCGGGTGGTCGATCCCCAGGACGTCTGCCAGACCAGCTCCTGCTTGCCGTCCTTCGACAGGTACTGCGTGTGGAAGGCCTTGGCGAAGTTCTGGCCGAGCTCGTGGCTGGTCCCCATCTGGAGGGCCTTGCCGTCGCCCATCATTCCTTCCAGGGTGAGGGTGTTGATGGCTCCCGCGAAGCGCTCCTTGGGCGTCTTGCGCCCCAGGACGACGTCCATGGCGAGCACGTTCTCCATGAAGTCCGCGTAGACGTGCCGGTGGATGCGCGCCGCGAAGTCGCGCGCCTCTTCGTACGTCGCGTGCGCCGTGTGGCCCTCCTGCCACAGGAACTCCGTCGTGCGCAGGAACAGGCGCGGCCGCAGCTCCCAACGGACCACGTTCGCCCACTGGTTGATGAGCAGCGGCAGGTCGCGGTAGCTCTGCACCCACTTGGCGAAGGAGGCGTTGACGATCATCTCCGAGGTGGGACGGACGACCGCCGGCTCCTCCAGCTCCTTGCCGCCGCCGTGCGTCACCACGGCCAGTTCGGGCGCGAAGCCCTCGACGTGGTCGGCCTCCTTGGTGAGGTACGACTGCGGGATCAGGAGCGGGAAGTACGCGTTCTGCGTGCCCGTCTCCTTGATGCGCGCATCCATGTCCTGCTGCATCCGCTCCCACAGCCCGTAGCCGTACGGTCGGATGACCATCGTGCCGCGCACCGGTCCGTTGTCGGCCAGTTCGGCCTTGGAGATCAGGTCCTGGTACCAGCGCGGGAAGTCTTCCGCCTGGGGCGTGAGCACGGGGGTCTTGGCCATGGCGCGCATGCTACGGCGCGGGCTGCGGAGCACGGGAATCCTTTTCGCCCGACTACCCGTATGCCCCTGGCAAGCCCCCCTTAAGAGGTGCACGACAGTGCCTGCACGCATTGTGGGCTCGTGTGCCCAACACCCCCTAGACGTGACGGACGATGCGGAGTTTTCTGGCATACGGGGGGGAGTGCGAGCAGCGCGCGAACACGGCCGGTACGCCACGGCGACAACTCTCGGCATCTCTCGGCGGATTGGGGCACTTCGATGACACCTACGCTCGTGCAGCGGCACCTTCCCCACGCGGCTCCTGTGCCGCGCGTGGACCTGTGCGCACGCGCGCGTGACTGGGCGGAGATCCAGGAGCGGATGCTGGTTCCTGTCTACGAAGCGGTGTACGAACGGCTGGAGGTGGGCCCCGGTACTCGGCTCCTCGGGCTCGGCTGCGGTTCGGGGCTCGCTCTCCTCATGGCGGCGTCGCGCGGCGCGTCCGTGACGGGTGTGGAGGCCGCGGAACCGGAGCGGCTCGCCCTGGCCAGGCAGCGGTTGCTGCCCGAGGCGTGGGAGGGGCGCGGACACGGCGACACGCGCCTGACGGACGGCAGCGAGCACGACATCGACCTCATGGAGTCGGGTGACGCGCCGTACAACCTGATCACCGCCTTCCAGCCGATCGGCTGCACGGCCGGGGACTCTGAAGGGCTCTCCGCCCTTCTGGAGAGCGCGGCCCCGATGGCGCGGCGCGGCGCTCCGGTGGTGCTCGTCGGCTGGGGTCCCCCCGAGCGCTGCACCACGTCGTCGGTGCTCCGGGTGGCCACCAAGCTCGCCGACCCGCTGCGCAGTACGCGGAGTTGGCGGCCTGCGCAGCGTGACGACCTGGAGGAGGTGGCCCAGCGTGCGGGGCTGCGGCCCGACGGGTCCGGCCGTGTGGCGTGCCCCTTCGGGTACGCCGACGCGGAGAGCGCGGTCCGCGGCCTGCTGTCGACCGGGTTGTTCGACGCGGCGGTGGGAGCGACGGACCTCCCTCAGGTGGACAAGGAGGTCACGGAGGCGCTCCAGCCCTACGTACGGGCCGACGGAACCGTGTGGATGCCCAATGTCTTCCGGTACTTGATAGCCCGTACCGCGTGAGCTCCTGTAAGTGACGCGGCGGACGGCTCACTCCTTGGTGAGTCGTGCGACACCGGCGATGCGGTACGCGTCGGCCTCCTCCAGCGTCTCGTTCTCCAGGAGTGCCGTGGCCAGCGCGTCCAGCTTGTGGCGGTTGTCGCGCAGCTTCTGGCACGCCTCCTCGTAGCACTCGTCCACGATGCGCCGCATTTCGCCGTCGATCGTGTCGAGTGTCTCGGGGGCCGCGGAGAGGCCGTAGGCCTGCTGGGCATCGTTCGGGAGGGCGGACAGACGGCCGACCTTCTCGCTCATGCCCCAGCGGGCGACCATGCCGCGGGCCAGGTTCGTCACCTGCTCCAGGTCGTTCTCGGCTCCTGTGGTGATGACTCCGTAGACGACCTGTTCGGCCGCCATGCCTCCCAGTGCGCCGATGATGCGCCCTCGCAGGTACTCCTCCGTGTACGCGTACTTGTCGGCGTCCGGCGTGGACAGGGTCACGCCGAGGGCCCGGCCGCGCGGCACGATGGTGATCTTGCGGACGGGGTCGGCGCCGGGCTGGAGCATGCCCAACAGGGCGTGGCCGCTCTCGTGGTACGCGGTGCGGCGGCGCTCCTCCTCGGGCATCACCAAAGGCCGTTCGGCGCCCAGCTGGACCTTTTCCAGCGCTTCGGAGAGGTCGGCCTGCGTGACCTCCTTCTGCTTGCGCTTGACCGCGAGGAGCGCGGCCTCGTTGGTGAGGTTGGCGAGTTCGGCGCCGGTCATGCCCGGTGTCGTACGGGCGACCTGGGCGAGGTCGACACCGGTCGCCATCGGGATGTCCCGGGTGTGGATCTTGAGGATCGACTCGCGGCCGCCGCGGTCGGGCGGCGAGACGTTGACGATGCGGTCGAAGCGGCCCGGTCGGGTCAGAGCGGGATCGAGGACGTCGGCCCGGTTGGTGGCGGCGATGACGATGACGCCCTCGGAGCCGGTGAAGCCGTCCATCTCGGTGAGGATCTGGTTCAGGGTCTGCTCGCGCTCGTCGTGGCCGCCCATGCCGCTGCCGCCGCCGCGCGCGCGGCCGATCGTGTCGATCTCGTCGATGAAGATGATCGACGGGGCGACCTTGCGCGCCTCGGCGAAGAGCTCACGGACGCGGGAGGCGCCGACGCCGACGATCATCTCGATGAACTCCGAGGCGGACGCCGAGAAGAACGGCACGCCGGCCTCGCCGGCCACCGCGCGCGCGAGCAGCGTCTTGCCGGTTCCGGGCGGTCCCGCGAGCAGCACGCCGCGCGGCATCTTGGCGCCCATGGCGCGGTACGCGTCGGGGTTCTTGAGGAAGTCGACGACGTCGTTGAGTTCGCCCTCGACCTCGTCGATGCCGGCGACGTCCTCGAAGGTGGTGCGCTTCTTGCCCGGTTCCAGCTCGACCGGTTTGGGTGGCTGCTTGCGGCCCAGCATGCCGCCCGCGCCGCCGCCCATGCCCTGGCTCATACGCCGCGCGATGAAGATCCACAGAACGACGAGGAGCAGCATCGGGGCGAGCGAGATGAGGAGGTTGGACAGGAAGCTGCGCTCCTGGACGACCGGCTCGGCCGTCACGGTGACGTCGTGCTTCTCCAGGTTGGCCCACAGGTCGTCGTCGGCGAACGACGGCCGCTGGGTCGTGAACTTCGTGTAGTTCTTCTTGCCGCTGTCACTGCCGTCCGGCGTGGGCTGCTCCTTCTTGAGCTGCCCCTGGATCGCGTCACCCTTGGAGTAGATCTTGGTGACGTTGTCGTTCGCGACCTGCTTGCTGAATTCGGTGTACGAGATCGTCGCCTCGTCGCCCTCGTTGAAGAACGAGAGCACCAGGTTCGCGATCAGGTAGACGATCAGGGCCGTCAGGATGAGGCTGCCCCAGCCGCCGGGCATCTTGCGCTTGGGCGACTGTGGGGGCGGTGGGGGCGGCGCGCCTTCGGATCGCCAGGGCTGATCCGTGCGGTCACGCGGGGGTACGGGGTTCGCCACGCCTGTCTCTCCTCCTGCCGCCTACCGCCTCAGCCGCCGTCTCCAGGGCCTGAGCCTTGGGCCCCATAACCGCACAGATCCACATCTCTTGCCAGTATCCAGAATCCTGGTTACTGTCGTTTTTGTGGACGGTTCCGACGGTCGTTTCCTGACGCGCAACGGCCTGGCGGCCCGCCGGCTCGCGGTCCTTCTGATGGGGCACGAGCCGCAGACGCGGCTGCCCCGCGTGAAGGACTTCGCCCAGGACCTGGGCTGCGGGAACGGAACCGTGCAGGCCGCTCTGCGCCTCCTGGAGGAGTCGGGCGCCATCGAGACCGCCGCCCGGGGCCACCTCGGCACCTTCCTGGTCGCCTCCGACCGCGCCCTGCTCTGGCGCCTCTCCGGGCTGGGCACCTTGCTGGCCGCGATGCCGCTCCCCCACTCACGCCGCTACGAAGGCCTCGCCACCGGCCTGCGCGCCGCCTTCGTAGAGGCCGGTACGCCGTTCGCCCTCACCTTCATGCGTGGTGCGGGCGCGCGGACCACGGCTCTCCTCGAAGGCACGGTCGATCTGGTGGTGCTGTCGCGGTTCGCGGCCGACGACCTGGTCGACCAGCACAGGGGCCGGCTGACCCTCGTCGCCGACCTCGGACCGGCCACCTATGTAGGCGCGCACGGCTTCCTCGTGCGTAAAGGCGTCTCGCTCGACGCTCCTGGGCTGCGCGTCGCCGTCGACCGCGCGTCGCTGGACCAGCGCATGCTGGCGGAGCGCGCCTTCGCGGGCCGCGGCGACATCCAGTGGGTCGACTCGCCGTCCGTACGGCTGCGCGACCTGTTCGCGCAGAAGCGGATCGACGCCACTGTCTGGAACCTGGACGAGACGCGGGGAAGGCTCGACATGGAGGTGGACGTCCTCCCGCTCGGCGACGAGGTCACGCGCGATCCGGCGCTGCGCCACTCACATGCGGCGATCATCGGCCGACCCGGGGGCGCGACCACCCTCGCCGCGGTACGGGAGGCCCTCGACCTCTCCCAGGTCCTCCGGTCGCAGTCCGAGGTGCTGCGAGGCGCGCGCACTCCTTCCTACTGATGCTCACTGGCCTGTCGACCGGCACCCCGGCGAGGGCTCTGCACGGCAGAGTGACTCACCGTCCCGGCGAGCGGGGAGTGGAACCGCCCGTACGACCGGACGGAAAAGGGGCGCCCGCACGCAGCGAGCGCCCCTCCCCCTCCGCGTACGGAAAGGCCATCGGCCCCTGAAGTCAGGCCGGTCGGTGTCAGCCCATGAACTTCTTGAACTCGTCGGGGAGTTCGAAGTCCTTGGCGCCTTCCTGGCCGGGCAGACCGAGCGCGCCGCCCGCCTCGGCGGCGGCCGCACGACGGGCGGCCTCCTCCTGCTCCTGCTGCTTGCGCTTCATCGGGTTGCCGGAGCGCTGCTTGCCCTTGGCCTTCTTCGGCTGCTTCTTCGTCCGGCCGGCGCCGCCGCCCATGCCCGGCATCCCGGGCATCCCCGGCATGCCGCCGCCCTGAGCCATGCGGGACATCATCTTGCGGGCCTCGAAGAACCGCTCGACCAGGTTCTTGACCGCGCTGACCTCGACGCCGGAGCCCTTGGCGATACGGGCACGGCGGGAGCCGTTGATGATCGTGGCGTCGGCGCGCTCGGCCGGGGTCATCGACTTGATGATGGCGGCCGTGCGGTCGACATCGCGCTCGTCGAGGTTGTTGATCTGGTCCTTGATCTGGTTCATGCCCGGGAGCATCCCGAGCAGCTTCGAGATCGACCCCATCTTCCTGACCTGCTCCATCTGAGCCAGGAAGTCGTCGAGCGTGAAGTCCTGGCCCTTCTTGGAGGCCAGCTTGGAGGCCATCTTCTCGGCCTCTTGCTGCGAGAAGGTCTGCTCGGCCTTCTCGATCAGCGTGAGCATGTCGCCCATGCCGAGAATGCGGGACGCCATGCGGTCCGGGTGGAACGCGTCGAAGTCGTCCAGCTTCTCGCCGTTCGAGGCGAACATGATCTGGCGGCCGGTGACGTGCGCGATCGACAGGGCGGCACCACCACGGGCGTCGCCGTCGAGCTTGGAGAGCACCACGCCGTCGAAGCCGACACCGTCACGGAAGGCCTCGGCCGTGTTGACCGCGTCCTGACCGATCATGGCGTCGACGACGAAGAGGACCTCGTCGGGGCTGACGGCGTCGCGGATGTCCGCGGCCTGCTGCATCAGCTCCTGGTCGATACCGAGGCGGCCCGCGGTGTCGACGATGACGACGTCGTAGACCTTGGACTTCGCGTACTCGATGGAGTCCTTGGCGACCTGGACCGGGTCGCCCACGCCGTTGCCAGGCTGCGGGGCGTAGATGCCGACGCCGGCGCGCTCGGCGACGACGGACAGCTGGTTCACGGCGTTCGGGCGCTGGAGGTCACAGGCCACGAGCAGCGGCGAGTGCCCCTGGCCCTTGAGCCAGCTGCCGAGCTTTCCGGCGAGGGTCGTCTTACCGGCACCCTGGAGACCCGCGAGCATGATCACGGTCGGGCCGGTCTTGGCGAAGCGCAGACGGCGGGTCTCGCCACCGAGGATGCCGACGAGCTCCTCGTTGACGATCTTGATGACCTGCTGGGCGGGGTTCAGCGCCTGGGAGACCTCGGCACCGGCCGCGCGCTCCTTGACCTGCTTGATGAACGCCCGGACGACGGGCAGGGCCACGTCGGCTTCAAGGAGCGCGATCCGGATCTCGCGCGCCGTGGCGTCGATGTCCGCCTCGCTGAGGCGCCCCTTGCCGCGGAGGTTCTTGAATGTCGCTGCAAGGCGATCGGAAAGAGTATCGAACACGGCGGTCGCGAATCCTCGGGTCGGGTGGCTTAACGGACAGGTCGCCCTCCAGGGTATCGGGCGCGACGGATTGGGTCAGCGGCCCGGTCCCGCCGACCTGCCCGGAGGTACGTCGGCATGGTCGGGGGCGGTGTTCCGGCACGGCCCCCGACCTGCCCGGAGGTACGTCGGCATGGTCGGGGGCGGTGTTCCGGCACGGCCCCCGACGTCGGACGGCCCGCGCCTCCGTCAGGCTCTGCCGGACTTCGCGCGGCCGTCGCCGGGAGCCGGCTGGAGCGCCTTCTCCAGCGACCGGGCCACCGACGTGGCCTCCGCCGCGGGCAGGGGCGCGCCCTGGGGCCCGGTGACGTAGAACGCGTCGACGGCGTTGGATCCCAGCGTCGAGACGTGCGCCGACCGCACGCGTACGTCGGCGGTCTCCAGGGCCCTGCCGATCCGGTGCAGCAGTCCGGGCGCGTCCTGGGCCCTGACCTCGATGACGGTCGCGAGCCGGGACCCGGCCGACGCGAGCGTCACCCGGGGCGGCGGCGCGACGACACCACGCCGGCGCGGGTAGGCGGCGTCGCGCTCGGCGAGCCGGGCGGCGATGTCGAGGCTCCCGTCGAGGGCGCGTACGAGATCGGCGCGCAGCCGGGCGGCCTGCGGCAGCGATCCGTACTCGGCGGCGACCCGCCAGTTCAGGAGCAGGACGGAGCCGCCCTCCCGGCGCTCGCCACCGCTCCCGGCAGGAGGCTGTTCCTTTCCCTGGCCCCATTCCTCCGGCAGGGTCAGCGACCGCAGTTCCGCGGCGCGGACCGCCAGCCGGTGCATGGCGAGGACCCCGGCGACGGCGGGCAGCACCCCGGCCTGGTCGGGCACGGCGATCAACAGCTCGACGCCCAGCGGCTCCGGCTCGACGGCACCCGAGGCATCGTCCGAAGTCGAAGCCGAAGCCGAGGTCGCGGCAGAACCGGACGTCGACGCCGCGGTCACCACCCCTTCCGTCTGGGCCCGCAGCGCGAGCACGGGCCCACCGGTGCGGAACGCCTCGACGGCGAGCCGCTCCTGCTCGGCGGTGGGTTCGGCGGCGTCCGGGTCGACGGGTTCGTCCCCCGCGAGCACCGCCGCGACCCGCTTGACCAGGTCGGCGACGAGCGAACCCCGCCAGGTCGACCAGGCGGCGGGCCCGGTGGCCAGCGCGTCCGCCTCGGTCAGGGCGTGCAGCAGTTCCAGCGTCCCGGTCGAACCGACGGCGTCCGCGACGGCGCGTACCGTCGCCGGATCCTCCAGATCGCGGCGCGTGGCGGTCTCGATGAGCAGCAGGTGGTGGCGGACGAGCGAGGCGAGGACGGCGACGTCCGAGCGGTCGAAGCCGATCCGCGCCGCGACGTCACGCGCGATGATCTCGCCGGCGACCGAGTGGTCCCCGGGCCAGCCCTTGCCGATGTCGTGCAACAGCGCGGCCACGAGCAGCAGGTCGGGGCGGCCGACGCGCCGGGTGAGCTCCGACGCGCACACCGCCGTCTCGACGAGGTGCCGGTCGACGGTCCAGGTGTGCACGGCGTTGCGCTGCGGCCGGCATCGCACCCGCTCCCAGTCCGGCAGCAACCGCGTGATCAGCCCCTCGGCCTCCAGTGCCTCCCACACCTCGACGGTGGGGCGGCCCGCGCCGAGCAGCGTGACCAGCTGTTCGCGCGCCTCGGCGGGCCACGGCGTGGGCAGCGGCCGCGCTGCGGCGGCCATCCGCCGCACCGCGTGCAGCGACAGCGGGAGTCCCGCCTGGGCGGCAGCGGCGGCGGCGCGCAGCGGGAGCACCGGGTCCCGGTCGGGCTTCGCGGCGCGCGCGAGCACGACCTCGCCGTCCATCTCGACAACGCCCTCGGCCAGCGGCGAGCGCTCCACCGCGGCGGACTTCCCGCCGCCCAGCATGGAGCGCAACCGCGGCCGTACCGCACGGGACTTGAGGACCCGGCCCACCTCGCGCCAGGTCACGTCGCTCGCGTACGACACCGTGCGCGCGGCCTCGTACACCTGACGCAGCAGGGTGTCGGCGTCCAACAGGCCGAGTTCCGCGGCGACCTGGTCCTGCTCCTGGAGGGCGAGGCGGTCGGTGGCGCGGCCGGTCGTCAGGTGGAGGGCGTCCCGGACGTCGAGCAGGCGCCGGCGCGCGTCGTCCAGACCTTCGCGCGGCGCGTCCGCGAGCCAGGACGCGGCGACGGCCCGCAGCGCGGTCGCGTCCCGCAGCCCGCCCCGGGCCTCCTTCAGATCGGGCTCCAGCAGATACTGCAGCTCGCCCTGGCGCTCGGCGCGCTCCTCGCACAGCTCGCGCAGCTCCGGCAGCCGCTTGGGCGCCTGGTTGCGCCAGTCCGCGAGGACGGCGGTGCGCAGTCCGGCCGTGAGGCCCAGGTCGCCGGCGAGATGCCGGGCGTCGAGGAGTCCCAGCTGCACCTTGAGGTCGTCGCCCGCCGTCTTGCGCGCCTCGGCCGGCGTACGGACGGAGTGATCGAGGGCGAGGCCGAGGTCCCAGACCGGGTACCAGATGCGGTCGGCGAGAGCGGCGATCGTGCCCGGCTCCGCCGAGCCGTCGTGCAGCAGGAGCAGGTCGAGGTCGCTGCGCGGGGAGAGTTCACCGCGCCCGTACCCGCCGACCGCCACGAGCGAGACCCCCGGCGCGCCGCTGCCGAACAGTTCGGTGAGCCAGTCGTCGGTCAGCTCCGCGAGGGCCGCACGGCGCGGCGGCCCGGACCGCGCCTCCCCTGGAGGAGGCGCAGCCGGGCCGCCGCGTAGCCGCTGGGTGCAGCGTTGTCGTCGTCCGCTTGGTCGGTCCGTACGTCGTTCACACTCGTCACCCAGCGACTCCCGTTCCGTTCGTCGATTCGGTTACAGCGCGTCCGGACCGCGTTCGCCGGTCCGGACCCGCACGGCCGTCTCGACGGGGACCGCCCAGACCTTGCCGTCACCGATCTTGCCGGTCCGCGCGGCCTTCACGACGACATCGACGAGCTGTTCGGCGTCGTCGTCCTCGACCAGGACCTCGATACGGATCTTGGGCACCAGGTCGACGGTGTACTCGGCCCCACGGTAGACCTCGGTGTGGCCGCGCTGACGGCCGTAGCCGCTGGCCTCGGTCACGGTCAGACCTTGGACTCCGAAGGCCTGGAGGGCTTCCTTGATCTCGTCGAGCCGGTGCGGCTTGACGACCGCGGTGATCAGCTTCATGCGTCTACCTTCTTGGACTGAGCGGGCGTGGCGGGGACGGTCGCGGACACGGAGGACCCGCTGGAGGCCACACCACTGAAGTCGTAACCGGTCTCGGCGTGCTGCGCCTGGTCGATGCCGCCGACCTCGTCGTCCTCCGTCGCGCGGAAGCCGATGGTCTTCTGGATCGCGAAGGCGAGGATCAGGGTCACCACGAAGGTGTAGCCGATCACCGCTCCGGCACCGGTCAGCTGGGAGATGAACTGGTCGAGGCCGCCCGTGCCGTTGATCGCGAGGAAGCCGACCATCAGCGTGCCCAGGATGCCGCCGACGAGGTGGACGCCGACGACGTCGAGGGAGTCGTCGAAGCCGAGCTTGAACTTGAGGCTGACCGCCCAGGAGCAGACCGCACCGGCCACGACACCGATGAGCATGGCGCCGAAGACGTTGACGTTGCCGCCGGAGGGGGTGATCGCGACGAGACCGGCGACGGCGCCGGAGCAGGCACCGAGCGTCGTGAACGCGCCGTGGCGGATGCGCTCGTAGATGAGCCAGCCGAGCATGGCGGCACCGGTGGCGACCTGCGTGTTCAGGGCCATGGTGGCCGTCGTGCCGTCGACTCCCAGCTCCGAGCCGGCGTTGAAGCCGAACCAGCCGAACCACAGGAGGGCGGTGCCGAGCAGGACGAGCGGCATGTTGTGCGGCCGCATCGGGTCCTTCTTGAACCCGACCCGCTTGCCGACGACCAGGACGGCGGCGAGGGCGCCGACACCGGCGTTGATGTGGACCGCGGTACCACCGGCGAAGTCGATCACGGCCGGGTCGAGCTTGGCGAGCCAGCCGCCGCCCCAGACCCAGTGCGCGACGGGGAAGTAGACGACCGTCACCCAGAGCGCGATGAAGACCATCCACGAGCTGAACTTGACGCGGTCGGCGAGGGCGCCGCTCATGAGGGCCGCGGTGATGACCGCGAACAGCATCTGGAAGAGGGAGAAGGCGAGTACGGGGATCTTCTCACCGGCGAAGTTCTCCATCAGGGAGTCGGGGTTCACCCCCTTCATGCCGATCATGTCGAAGTTGCCCATGAAGCCGCCGAGGTCTCCGCTGAAGGCGATCGAGTGGCCGTAGAGCACCCACAGCACCGTCACGATGCCCAGCGAGATGAACGACATCATCAGCATGTTGAGGACGCTCTTGGTCCGCACCATGCCGCCGTAAAAGAGTGCCAGGCCGGGCGTCATCAGCATGACGAGCGCGGCACTGATCAAAACGAATCCGGTATCTGCGCCATTCAAAGCTGGCTCACCTCAGTGGAGTCGGGGACGGCCCGTGCGGATGCCACGAATGACGTGGGCCTCACTGTGCTGAGGAGATTGGCGCAAAACCGTTTCGCGCGGCGCGCAGGCATGTTTCGCGGCAGTGACGAAGGTGCCCGCGGCGTTACGGCGGCGTGAAACGCCGTGTCGTCCGCGCCCCCTGCCCCTGTGGTCGGGCCGTCCAGGGGAAGCCTTGTCGGCGATGTGCGCGTTGCCCCGACGGGCGACCGTCCGCCGGGGGCTCCCGCCGCGGACCGCATACAGCCGCACAAGGCACCGGCCACGACCGCCGTCCGCGGTGACCTGGCATGGGGGAGCCGAGTCGGGCTGTTTCGGGACGGTCGGCCGCGGCCGGCGTTCGGGGTGGAGCCGGGGAACCCAGGAGGACTCCCGGTTCAGACCGCCGCTTCGGCGGTCTCGGGCAGTTGGACAGCGAGCTGGTCGGTCAGCTGGATGACCTCGGCCACGTCCCCGAAGTCCCGGACGGCGGTGTCGACGGTCTTGCGGATACGGGTGTTGACCCGCTCCGAGCGCACCTTCCTGGCGATGTGCAGGGCCTGCTTCGCGAGGACCGTGGACTGCTCCGGCTCCTTCTGGAGGAGGTGCACCGTGGCCATGCCGATCAGGTTTAGCGCATAGGAACGCTGGTGCTCGGAGTCCTTGGAGAACAGCTCGACGGCCCGCTGCATCACCGGCTCGGCCATCGACGCGTAGGTGGGGCTGCGGCCCGCCACATAGGCGAGGTCGCGGAACGAGTGGCTGTTCTCGCCGTGCAGTTCGGCCTCGGAGAAGAAGCGGATCCAGTCGGGATCCGGGTCGTCCCAGTCGTCGGCGTCGGTGAAGGTGTCCTCGGCCATCCGCACGGCCCGCTTGCACTTGCCGGGCTGCCCCATGTTGGCGTACGCGCGGGCCTCCATCGCGTACAGCATCGACTGGGTGCGGGGGCTGGCGCAGTCGCGGCTGCCGTACTGGGCGAGGTGGATGAGCTCGAGGGCGTCCTCGGGGCGGCCGAGGTGGATCATCTGCCGGCTCATGCTCGACAGGACGTACGAGCCGAGCGGCTTGTCGCCGGCTTCCTTCGCGGCGTGCAGGGCGAGGACGAAGTACTTCTGGGCGGTGGGCTGGAGGCCCACGTCGTAGCTCATCCACCCGGCCAGCTCGGCGAGTTCGGCCGCGACCTTGAACAGGCGCCTGGTGGTCTCCTCGGGCTGCGGTTCCTGAAGGAGGTCGGTGACCTCGTGCAGCTGGCCGACGACCGCCTTGCGGCGCAGGCCGCCACCGCACTGCGCGTCCCACTGGCGGAACATGACCGTGGTGGACTCCAGGAGGTCCAGCTCCGGCTTCGACAGCCGGTTCCCGCGGCGCTGCGCGGCGGTCTCCGCCTCGGACCTCGCCGCCGCTGCGGCGCCGGGCGTCGGGACCAGCCAGCGCTGCATCGGCTCGATGAGGGAGGGGCCCGCGGCGAGTGCCAGGGAGCTGCCGAGGAAGCCGCGGCGCGCGAGCATCAGGTCGCTGCGCGAGAACTCGCCGATGAGCGCCACGGTCTGCGGACCGGTCCACGGGAGGTCGACGCCCGACACCGAGGGGGCCTGGTGCGCGGCGCGCAGCCCGAGGTCCTCGACGGCGACGACACAGCCGAACCGCTCGGAGAACAGCTCGCTGAGGATTCTGGGGATCGGCTCGCGCGGGTTCTCCCCGTCGAGCCAGCGCCGCACCCGTGAGGTGTCGGTGGAGATGTGGTTCGCACCCAACTGCCGGGCCCGCCGGTTCACTTGGCGCGCCAGCTCGCCCTTCGACCAGCCGCTGCGCACGAACCACGAGCCGAGCAGTTCGTTCGGGCGCTTCTCAGCGTTCGTCACGCTTCCGCCGCTGCCGCCCACTGGAACGCCCCCATCCCTGAAGCCATCTAAGACGCTCAACGCCAAGTCCTGTCGGCCACTCTTGCCCGCTAAGCCCTACCAGGATGCCGTCAACTACGCGTTCCCGTCCGGTAGTTGTCACTCCTCGAACAGGAAACCGACTTGCCTGCGGCATACCCACGGGTGCACGCACCCTCAGGGTTCGTGCACCGAAAGTAATCCTACGATCACCCCTCCGGCGAGGGAGAACCGGGAAACGCCACCATTCGCCACCCCTTCGAATGAACTCAGGAACGGTCACACACGATTCACTTGACATAGGACAGCCGGAAATGGGCGCAGCGGTGCGCACCGGGGCGCGCGGTCCGGGGCGCACCACCCCGAACAGTGGGTCACGATCCGCTTCCGCCTCGTAACCACCGGCGCGCAGGACCCGTTGGAGGGGGCATGGGCTTCACGATCGGCGGCATCCGCGACATGCGCTCCGGCTCACGTCGCCGCGGCCGCACGTCCGGCCGCGCTTCGGACTGCACCACGGTGGCGGAGTTCACCGGCCTGTGGGGCTGGGACGTGGTCCCCGGCGCGCGCGCCGCGGGTCCGGACTGCTCCTGCGGGAAGGCGGACTGCGCGGCGCCCGGCGCCCACCCGCTCGACCCGGACGCGCTCGTCCCGGCCGGCGCCACGCTCGACGAAGTGACCGAGGCCTGGGGCCGGTTCCCCGGCGCCGCGGTGCTGCTCCCGGTCGGCCGCGCCTTCGACGTCATCGACGTCCCGGAGGCCGCGGGCCGCCGCGCGCTGATCCGGCTGGAGCGCATGGGCCTGCCCCTCGGCCCGGTGATCGCCACCCCCGACGGCCGCGCCCACTTCTTCGTCGCGCCCGGAGCCGCCGTCGAACTCCCCACGCTGCTGTACCGCATGGGCTGGGACGACGCGACGCTCGACCTGCACGCGCTCGGCGCCGGCTCGTACATCACCGCACCGCCGTCGGACCGCGGGGACCTCGGCCCGGCGATCTGGCTGCGCGCCCCGAGCCTGGACACGGCGACACAGCCGCCGCAGGCCCGCCTCCTGCTGGGCACCCTGGCCTACGTGGCCCACAGGTCGCCCTGCGCGTAGCCCGCCCCCGCGGCGGCCCATGAACCACCCGTGAAACGCGGCGCGGGGAGCCGGAGGCCACAGGCCCTCAGCTCCCCGCACGGTTCAGCCCTGCCGGAGAATCGATTACTCCCCACGGCTGCGCACCGATCGGCTACTCCCCGATCAGCGCGTCCACGAAGGCCTCGGCCTCGAACGGCGCCAGGTCGTCGGGGCCCTCGCCGAGTCCGACGAGCTTGACCGGCACGCCCAGCTCCCGCTGCACGGCCACGACGATGCCGCCCTTGGCCGTGCCGTCCAGCTTGGTCAGCACGATGCCGGTGATGTCGACGACCTCGGCGAACACCCGGGCCTGGACCAGGCCGTTCTGTCCGGTCGTCGCGTCGAGCACGAGGAGCACCTCGTCGAGCGGCGCGTGCTTCTCGACGACGCGCTTGACCTTGCCGAGCTCGTCCATCAGGCCGGTCTTGGTGTGCAGCCGGCCGGCGGTGTCGATGAGGACGACGTCGGCGCCCGCCTCGATGCCCTCCTTCACGGCGTCGAAGGCGATGGACGCCGGGTCGCCGCCCTCGGGCCCGCGCACCGTCCGCGCGCCGACCCGGTCGCCCCAGGTCTGGAGCTGGTCGGCGGCGGCGGCACGGAACGTGTCGGCCGCGCCCAGCACGACGTTCTTGCCGTCGGCCACGAGGACGCGGGCCAGCTTGCCGGTGGTGGTGGTCTTGCCGGTGCCGTTGACGCCGACGACCATCACGATGCCCGGGGTGTCCAGGTTCGAGTCCGTCTTCACGGAGCGGTCGAACTCGGGGACCAGCAGCTTGAGAAGCTCCTCGCGCAGCAGGGCGCGCAGCTCGTCCGGCGTGCGGGTGCCGAGCACCTTCACGCGCTCGCGCAGGTTCTCGACCAGCTCCTGGGTGGGCTGCACGCCGACATCCGCGGTGAGCAGCGTGTCCTCGATCTCCTCCCAGGTGTCCTCGTCGAGGTGCTCGCGCGACAGGAGCGTGAGGAGCCCCTTGCCGAGCGCGTTCTGCGACCGGGACAGCCGGGTGCGCAGCCGCACCAGGCGGCCCGCGGTCGGCTCCGGCACCTCGACCTCGGGAGCGGCCGGGACGGGCTCCTCGACGACGACCGGGGCCGAGGCCGACGGTTCGGCGAGGGGGAGATCCACCTCCTCGATGGTGCGCCGCGCTTCGTCGCGCGGGGTCTCGGCCTCGTCGCCGACGTGCGGCTCGGCCGGCGGAGCGGCGGTGATGTCGGGCGCGGAGGGCGGCGGCGCGGGCAGCTGCTTCTTCTTGCGGCTGCCGACCACGAGCCCGCCGAGCGCGCCGATCACGACCACGGCGATGACTACAGCAAGGATGACGATTTCCATAACCCGTCCAGTATCAGTCATGGGGCCCCGGCGAGGCGGTTCTCGTACCTTCCTCCAAAGGACAAACGTCTCCAGAAGGCAGGACTCGGACTAAAGTACGATGGAAGTGGCTCCATCAACGCGCGTAGAGTCCCACGCGATCCTCCGCCCCACCCCACAGAGGCACGGAACCCCACCGCATGAGCAAGACCGCCGAATCCGAAGGCGCCCTGGAGACCCGCGGCCTCGAGCCCGTCCCGGACGCCGAGCGCACCGCCAGGACCCGCGAGCTCTTCCCCACCTGGGTCGCGGCCAACATCAGCGTGCTGCTCCTCACGATGGGCGCGAGCCTCGTCGTGGCCTACGGGCTCAACTTCTGGCAGGCCATCGTCGTCGCCGTCGCGGCGCCCATCGTGTCGTACGGCCTCGTCGGCCTGATCGGCATCGCGGGCAAGCGCGGCGGCGCCCCCGGCATGGCCCTGTCCCGCGCGGTCTTCGGCCAGCGCGGCAACCTCCTGCCCGGCTCGCTGATCTGGGTCGCGCGCTGGGGCTGGGAGACGATCAACGCGGTGACGGGCGCGTACGCCGTGCTCACCGTCCTGGACATCCTGTTCGGCATCAAGCAGAACAACTTCCTGGTGATCGTCACGCTGCTGCTCTTCGTCTGCACCACGTTCGCGATCTCGGGCCTCGGCATCAACGCCGTGCAGAAGTGCAACAAGTACGCGACGTACCTCTTCGGCCTCTTCTCGGTCCTGGTGCTGATCTACCTGATCATCAACACCGACTGGTCCGAGGTCTTCGGCCAGGACGCGGGCTCGACGTCCCTGATGGTCGCGGGCATCGGCATGATCGCCGCGGGTGGCGTCAGCTGGATCCCCTCCTCCCCCGACTTCACGCGCTACCTGCCGCGCACCGCCTCCTCCAAGGCGATCGTCGGGAACTCGATCGGGGGCGCCGGCATCGTCGTCCTCCCGATGGTCCTGATGGGTGCCGTCATGGCGGTGTCGACCCCGGACCTGGCGTCGGCCGCCGACCCGGTCTCCTTCCTGGGCGAGATCCTGCCGATGTGGATCGCGGTGCCGTACCTGCTGATCGCCCTGGTCGGCATGCTGCTGATCAACGCCATGTCGATGTACTCCGCCGGCTTCACCGCGCAGACCCTCGGCTTCAAGGTGCCGCGCCACTGGGCCGTCTCCATCAACGCCGTGATCTCGCTGGTCTTCGGCGCCATCCTGATGCTCGTCGCGACCAGCTTCATGAGCTCGTTCATCGCATTCCTGTCGCTGCTCGCGGTCGCGTTCTCCGCGTGGGTCGGCGTCTTCGGCGCGGACATGCTCAAGCGCAAGCACTACGACGGTGCCGCCCTGCTCGACACCACGCGCACCAGCGCTTACTGGTACAAGGGCGGCTTCTCCCCCGCGGCCTGCATCGCCTGGGCGGTCGGCCTCGGCGCCGGCCTGCTGTTCACGTCGTCCGACTGGTTCACCGGCCCGCTCGCGACGAACAACTTCATCGGCGAGTACGGCCTCGGCTGGGTCGTCACGATCGTCGTCTCGGGACTGCTGTACCTGGCCCTGCCGAAGCCCGTGGACACCACCACGGCCCCGGAGGAGCCCACCAAGGAGACCGCGCCTCTGGCTGCCTGACGCTCCGTCAGCTACCGTCCCCCTGCACACGAGCCGAGCCGCGTGAAGGGGGACTTCTGTATGCCCGTGTCCGTCGTACGGTTCAATCTGGTCGACCCCGTCGGTACCCCGCGATCGCTGAGCGACCGCTACAAGGCGGCCGTGGAGATGGCGACGTACGCCGACGACCGCGGCATCGACACGATCCAGACCGAGGAGCACCACGGCGTCGCCAACAACTGGCTGCCCTCCCCGTTCGCTTTCGCGGGCGCGGTCTTCGGCGCCACCCGCCGGATCGCGGTCACGGTCTCCGCGATCATCGGACCGCTGCACGATCCACTCCGTCTCGCCGAGGACATCGCCGTACTGGACCTGGTGAGCGGCGGGCGCCTGGTGACGGTCGCCGGGATCGGCTACCGGCCGCAGGAGTACGCCCAGTTCGACGTGGAGTGGAAGCGCCGCGGAAAGCTCCAGGACGAACTTCTGGAGACGCTCCTCAAGGCCTGGACCGGTGAGGAGTTCACCTTCCGGGGGCGTCCCGTACGCGTCACCCCACGCCCGTTCACCCAGCCGCATCCGCTGCTGCTGGTCGGCGGCTCCTCGCAGGCGGCCGCGCGCCGGGCGGCCCGGCTCGGACTGCCCTTCTTCCCGAGCGCGCATCTGCCCGAACTGGAGGCGTACTACAAGGAGCGCCTGAAGGAGTACGGCACCGAGGGCTGGACCATGATGCCCGCGAAGACCACCCCGCTCCTGCACCTGTCCGAGGACCCGGACCGCACCTGGGCCGAGCACGGCGCCCACTTCCTGCACGAGGCGCGTACGTACGCCTCCTGGCAGTCGGGCGACATCAAGTCGGCGGTGAAGTCCGGCGCGACGACGGTCGAGGAACTGCGTGCCGAGGGCGTGTACCGGATCGTCACCCCGGACGAGTGCCTGGCCCAGGGACTCGACAACTTCGTCCTGCACCCGCTGTCCGGCGGCATGCCGCTCGACGAAGGGTGGCGCAGCCTCCACCTGTTCTGCGAGAACGTGGTGCCGCGGCTCGCGGTCTGAACCCGGGCGATATCCGGTGGCCGCGGCGCGCCAGCCGGTGGTCCACTGCGGTCATGAGTCTTCTGGTCGACGTCTTCGTCCGCGACCCGGACGGCACGCTGCGCATCCCCGACGCCGACGCCTACGAGTCCGGCGGCTTCGAGTCGTGGCGTACGACGGTGTGGGGCTCGGCCTGTGTGCGCGCCCTGGGTGCCCGGCTGCTCCCGGTGCTCGCCGACGGGGATCTCTACGCCGAGGCCGACCAGGTGCCCGAGCTGCTCGCCGAAGTGGCCCTGCTGCGTGACCATCTGGACGAGATCGCGCACGGCACCCGGCGTCCGCGCGGCGTCGAGGAGCACCGGGACGGCATCGAGGACCGGCTGCGCATCATTGAGGAGAACTGCCACAAGGCGCTGGCCATCGGCGGCGGCGTCCTGATCTGGTGACCCTCACCGAGGGAAAGCACCCTCTGACCGAGGAAGGCAGCCCTCAGCAAGTGAAGTGATCCGCACCAAGGAAGCGATCCGCGCCAGGAGAAGCGCCTTCAGAAGACGCGATCCCCGAAAATGTGACACCCGCGCGCCACCCGGAAATGCGACACCGCCCCCGCCCCGGAAGTGATCCGGGGCGGGGGCGGCGCGTCAACGGGGAGATGGCAGCGGGGTCGTGAATCCATCCCCCCGAACCTGCGGGGAGGACGCGGGCGGTCAGCCCATCTCCTCCAGGGACTTGCCCTTGGTCTCCTTCACGAACTTCATCACGAACGGGATGGAGAGCGCGGCGAAGGCGCCGTAGATGATGTACGAGCCGCTCAGGCTCCACTCCGACATGTTCGGGAAGGTCTTGGTGATGGCGAAGTTGGCCAGCCACTGGGCGGCCGCCGCCACACCGAGCGCCGCGGCGCGGATCCGGCCCGGGAAGATCTCGCCGAGCAGCACCCAGACCACCACGCCCCACGAGAGGGCGAAGAAGAGGACGAAGGCGTTGGCGGCGATGATCGCGGTCAGACCCTGTCCGTAGGGCAGCGAGGCCGTGTCACCGGAGCCGGTCTTGTACGAGAAGGCCCAGGCACAGGTGAACAGGGCGATCGCCATACCGGTGGAGCCGATGATCGCGAGCGGCTTGCGGCCGATGCGGTCGACGAAGATCATCGCGATGACCGTACCGATGATGTTCACGATCGACGTCTCGAACGAGTACAGGAACGAGCTGGACGGGTCCTTGCCGATCGACTGCCACAGCTGGTTCGAGTAGTAGAAGATCACGTTGATGCCGACGAGCTGCTGGAAGACCGAGAGTCCGATACCGATCCAGACGATCGGCAGGAAGCCGAACTTACCGCCGAGCAGATCCTTGAAGGTCGACTTGTGCTCGCTGCGCATGCCGGCCTCGATCTCCGCGACCCGCAGGTTCACGTCGATGCCGTTGCCCTCGACCTCGGTCAGGACCTTCTTGGCCTCCGTCTGACGTCCCGCGGAGATCAGGAAGCGCGGCGACTCGGGGATGGCGAAGGAGAGCAGCCCGTACAGGACCGCCGGGATGACCATGACGCCGAGCATCCACTGCCAGGCCTCGAGACCGCCGAGCTTCCCGCGCTGGTCGCTGTCGGCCATGTTGAGGATGCCCCAGTTGACGAGCTGGGAGACGGCGATGCCGATGACGATGGCGGCCTGCTGGAACGACGCGAGCCGGCCGCGGTACGCGGGCGGGGCCACCTCGGCGATGTAGGCCGGGCCGATCACCGAGGCCATGCCGATGCCGATGCCGCCGATGAAGCGCCAGATCATCAGGTCCCAGACCGCGAACGGCAGGGCGGAACCCACGGCGCTGACCGTGAAGAGGACGGCCGCGATCTGCATCACGCGGATACGGCCGATGCGGTCGGCCATCCGGCCGGCCGTGGCCGCGCCGACCGCACAGCCGAGCAGTGCGATGGCGGTGACCCAGCCGAGCACGTTCGCGCTGAGATCGAACCTGTCCTGGATGGCGACGGTCGCTCCGTTGATCACGGAACTGTCGTAGCCGAAGAGGAAGCCGCCCATCGCGGCAGCCGCCGTGATGAAGATGACGTGCCCGAGATGGTCGGGTACGGCTTCCCGGGCTCCTGATTTGGGTGCCTCAGTGCTGGTCACGTGTACTCCTCGGGCCACCGGCTTCACTGCCGGGGGTGGGGGCGAGCCCTTCAGTAGTGATTCCTAGTGGCGCACAACTTCGCGCCACTCACCACCTGAAGGTAAAAGCAACGTTGCAGAGACTATGCCTTCAAGTTTCGAAGTCAATACTTCAACTGCTGTGAGTTTTTAGGCATAGGTATGGCGCCTTGTGTTCAATACTTGAACACTGATAGAGGGGGCCGACGGGCTACTTGAGCCGCTGGCTGATCACCTTCGACACCCCGTCACCCTGCATGGAGACGCCGTACAGCGCGTCGGCGACCTCCATCGTGCGCTTCTGATGCGTGATCACGATGAGCTGCGAGGCCTCCTGCAACTCCTGCATGATGCGGATCAACCGTTGCAGGTTGGTGTCGTCCAGAGCGGCCTCGACCTCGTCCATCACGTAGAACGGGCTCGGTCGCGCCTTGAAGATGGAGACCAGCAACGCCACGGCGGTCAGCGACCGCTCCCCGCCGGAGAGCAGGCTCAGGCGCTTGACCTTCTTGCCCGGCGGCCGCGCCTCGACGTCCACGCCCGTGGTGAGCATGTTGTCGGGGTCGGTCAGGATCAGCCGTCCCTCGCCGCCCGGGAACAGCCGGCTGAAGACGCCCTCGAACTCACGGGCCGTGTCCCGGTACGCCTCGGTGAAGACCTGCTCGACGCGCTCGTCGACCTCCTTCACGACTTGAAGCAGGTCGGCGCGGGTCTTCTTGAGGTCCTCCAGCTGTTCGCTGAGGAACTTGTGGCGCTCCTCCAGCGCCGCGAACTCCTCCAGGGCCAGCGGGTTGACCTTGCCGAGCTGTTGGTACGCCCGTTCGGCTGACTTGAGCCGCTTCTCCTGCTCCGCGCGGACGAAGGGCCGGGGCATGTTGCGCGGGTGCTCCGGGTCCTCCGGCAGTTCCTCGCCCTCGGCGGGGAGCGAGGGCGGCACGAGCTGGTCCGGACCGTAGTCCGCGACGAGCCCGGCCGGTTCGACACCCAGTTCCTCCAGCGCCTTGGTCTCCAGCTGCTCGATCCGCAGCCGCTTCTCGGCACCGAGTACCTCACCTCGGTGGACCGAATCCGTCAGCTTGTCGAGTTCTGCCTTGAGATCGCGGCCGCGACTCCGCTCGCCGACGAGCTCCTGCTCTCGTACGGACTTGGCTCGTTCGGCGAGGGTCCGCTCGGCGTCCGCGCGGACGATGGACACCTCGACGTGCGCGAGCAGCTGCCGGGCGCCGGACGCGACGGCCTCGGCGACGGCGGCCTCGTACTTCAGACGGGCGCGCTGCCGCTCGGCACGCGCGCGTGCGTCCCGTTCGGCGCGGGCGGCCCGGTCGAGCGAGTCGGCGCGGCCCGCGAGCCCCTTCACCCGCTCCTCGTGCGTACGGACCTGAAGACGCGCCTCCATCTCCGTCTGGCGGGCATTGGCCCCGTCGGCGTTGAGCCGGTCGCGCACGGAGGTGTCCGGTTCCTCGGCGACGGGCTGTTCCTCCGCGACGAGGAGCCGCTCGGCCAGTTCCTCCGCGTCCTGGACGGCCTGCTCCAGGGCGTCCTGCGCCTTGGCCGCGGCGGCGGCGCTGCGCTCGGCCTCGCCCGCGGCGCCGCGCGCCTGCCCGGCGAGCCGCCCCAGCTGCTGTGCGCGGCCGGACCGCTCCCGCTCTATGGCCCGCTGCCGCTGCCCCAACTCCTCGACGAGCGCGGCGCATTCCTTGCGCCGCTCCCCCGCCGCGTGCTGCGCCTCGGCCAACTCCTCGCACTGTGCGGCCAGTTCCTCCAGTTCGGCGGCGGCCTCGTCGACCGATGCCTGCACTTCGAGGAGGCTCGGCGCCCCGGCGGACCCGCCCTGCGCGAAGTGCGCCCCGAGCAGATCTCCTTCGGCGGTCACGGCGGTCAGCTCGGGACGCGCGTAGACCAGATCCTCGGCGTCCTCCAGCGTTCCGACGACCGCGATGCCGCGCAGCAGGCGCCGCACCGCGGGCATCAACTCGGCCGGTCCGCGCACCAGTTCGGCGGCGTACGGCGGGCTGCTCGGCTCGCCGGTCTCCGGCGTACCGTCGGCGTCGCCCGCCAGGAGCAGGGCGGCCCGTCCCGCGTCCTGCTTGCGCAGCAGGCGAATCGCTTCGGCGGCGGAGGCCGGGAGGTCACGGCGACGGCGTCGGCCGCGGCGCCGAACGCCGCCGCCACCGGCACCTCGAACCCCGGTGTCACCGACAGCAGCTCGGCGGCCGGCCCGAGCAGCCCGCTGAGCCGCTCCTTCGCCCCGAGCAGCGCGCCCGTACCGTCCTTGCGCCGCAGCCCGAGCGCGAGCGCCTCGCGCCGGGCGGAGACCGCGGCCCGCTTGCGCTCGGCCGCGGTGGCCCCCTCCCGCGCGGCGCTCAGCGCGGCCTCGGCCTCGGCGAGCGCCGCTTTCGCGTCCTCGTACTGGAGTGCGAGCTCCTCGTCGCCGGCGTCGAGCCCGTCGACCTCGGCCTTGAGCTGCTCGTACTCCTCCTGCGCGGCGGCGGCCCGCTGCTGCGCCCCGTCCCGCGCGGTGGCGAGCCGGTCGATCTCGGCCTGCGCGGACGCGGCCCTGCTGCGCGCGGCGTTGACCTGCCCCTGCAACCGGGCGAGCCCCTCGCGCCGGTCGGCGATGGCCCGCGCGACGTCCTTGAGCCTGCGCTCCTCGGCCGCCAGCTCGCGCTCCAGCTCGGCCCGGTGCGACACCGTCTCCTCAAGGGCGGTCTGCGCCGCTTCGAGGGCGGCCTCCAGCTCGGCCTCCTGCTCCCGCACCCGGGCGGCCTCGCGCTCCAGGTCCTCGGGGTCACGCCCGCGCCGCTCCTCGGCGGGCGCTGACGTCGCGCTCTTGACCCGGGCGTCGGCGAGCGAGATCGTCCCGCGCACCCGCTCGGCGAGCTGCGACAGTTCGTACCAGCTCTGCTGCGCCCGCTGGAGGCGGGGCGTCAACTGCCGCACCTCGTCCTCCAGGTGCCCCTCGCGCAGCAGCGCCTTCTTCAGTTCCTCCTCGGCGCTCTCCTTGCGCCGCTTCAACTCCGCCTCGTCGGCGACCTCCGCGCTGAGCGCCTCTGTCAGACGTACGAGATCGTCGGCGAGCAGCCGCAGCCGCGTGTCGCGCAGGTCGGCCTGGATGACGGCGGCCCGCCGCGCGACCGCGGCCTGTCTGCCCAACGGCTTCAGCTGCCGCCTGAGCTCGTCGGTGAGGTCCTGTACGCGGGCGAGGTTGGCCTGCATCGCGTCCAGCTTCCGCAGCGCCTTCTCCTTGCGCTTGCGGTGCTTGAGGACGCCGGCGGCCTCCTCGATGAACGCGCGGCGGCCCATGGGGTCGGCGTGCAGCACGCCGTCGAGCTGGCCCTGGCCGACGATGACGTGCATCTCGCGGCCGATGCCGGAGTCGGAGAGGAGGTCCTGGATGTCGAGGAGACGGCAGGTGTCACCGTTGATCTGGTACTCGCTGCCGCCGTTGCGGAACATGATCCGCGTGATGGTGACCTCGGCGTACTCGATGGGGAGCGCGCCGTCGGAGTTGTCGATGGTCAGCGACACCTCGGCGCGGCCGAGCGGCGGGCGCCCGGTCGTGCCGGCGAAGATGACGTCCTCCATCTTGCCGCCGCGCAGCGACTTGGCACCCTGCTCGCCCATGACCCAGCTCAGGGCGTCCACGACGTTGGACTTGCCCGAGCCGTTGGGCCCCACGACACAGGTGATGCCCGGCTCGAACCGCAGCGTGGTGGCCGAGGCGAACGATTTGAACCCGCGCAGGGTCAGAGCCTTGAGGTGCACGCCGTCGGACTCTACCGGGCACCCCTGTCTCACTCCATGAACCCACGGTTTCGCCCATGAAGGTGCAGGGCACATCAGACGTTAAGAAAGCGCTTCGGTGCGCGGGGGCGTAGAGACCGGAGCACGTCCGACGAGGTCCTGAGAGTCCTCAGGTCCTGGGGGTTCTGGGAGTCCTGCAAGAAAGAAGGGACGCCGAAGCGTCCCTTGCGTATCTCTTAGTCAAGCGGCTGTTACGTACAGCCCGACCACGTACGACACTGGATGTGGTCAGGTGAGCGCGGGCTCCGCCTGGGGTACGTCGATGCTCTCCAGGAGCGAATCGTGAGAAGCGGCAGCCGCGAGCGCGTCGTTCTCGGCCTGGATCCGGCCGAGCTCGGATTCAAGATCCTGGACGCGCTGCTGGAGCCGTCGCATCTCGGCGAGGAGTCGCGGGTCGCTGCCGCCGACGTAACCGAGAAGCGCCTTTGCCATGATGGATGGTCCTCCACACTGAGTGACCGACCGAAGCGGTGTGGGTCGTGAGGGAATCGCACCCGCGGTGCTTGGCACTTCTTGTATTGCTGCCGTTCTCACATGCCAAACAGCTAAGGTGCGCGGGGATTCCAGAGTCTCACCAAAAAGTTTGACGGTCAACACGATCACGCCCCGTATTGGTGGGCAACCCGGGGGCTTCGCGCCGTAGAACCTCCGGCGCGGCCTGACCTTCGGGGCCCAGGGGGCGTAGTGATCATCCGTACCTCGGGAGCCTGCCACGAGTCCCTCGTCTTGGCAACCACCAGGGCATTTCTGCCCTGAGCAGTTGCCCGCGACACCTGCCGACAGGGCGCACCCGGCGCGGCCAGGGACGACGGCTCAGCGAATGGCGAACCCGTCGTAGCCGCCGCGGGGCGTGTCCCAGATCTCAGTCACACCGTCGACGCGGCCGGGTGTGTCGTCGCCGTGGAGCCAGTCGAGCAGCTGCTGGCACGCGGAGCGCGGACCCTCGGCGACCACCTGGACGCGACCGTCCTCCAAATTGAGAGCAAAGCCACTCAGGCCCCCGATCTCCAGAGCACGTGCACGGGTGAACCACCGAAAACCCACACGTTGGACGCGTCCTCGCACCCAGACGACGAGCCGTACGTCTTCGTTCATGGGTGCACGCTAACCGGCCAATTGCACTCGGAGCACTTCGTCCCCATCCGTCTTGGGGTACCGTCGCGGACCGATGAGCCTCACCCGTATGGGTGAGTCACATTGACGACTGCCAGGACGAGGAAGGCCAGACATGGGACGCCACCGACGCTCCGCCGCCGGCCGCGCCGCCACCGGCCGCGCCGCGGGCACCCCGGAGTCGCACTCCGAGGGCACGTACACCGAAGGATATGGCGAGGCGTACGGCGCCGGTCACGCAGGGTCGTACCCGGGCGACGCATACGGAACGGCTGCGCCCTACAGGCAGCAGGCCACGGCTCAGCACCCGCTGTACGCGTCGTACGACGCGTACTCCCCGTACGACGAGACGGTGACCGGGTTCTACGGCTCCGTGTCCTCCGCCGGCGGGTCCGGCGAGGTGCCGCGCGGGGAGCGTCCGCACCGGCGGCGCAAGAAGCGCGGCGGCGTGCCCGTGCGCACCGGTCTGCTCGGCGTGTCCGCCGCTGTGGCCATGGGTGCGGTCGCGGTGGCCTCGGGCCTCATCCCGGGCGCCGACAACTACAAGCTCGGTGGCGACAACGGCGGCGACAAGGTACAGGCCGCCGACGCCTCCCCCAGCGTCGAGGCGCAGGGCGGCACGGACGGATCGGTCGACGACCGCGCGCCGTCCGCCGCGAGCCGCGACACCGCGCGTGCCACCCCCTCCGCCTCTCCCTCGAAGTCCGCGTCCGCGAAGCCGTCCGCCGAGCCCTCGAAGACGCCCGAGGCGTCCCGGAGCAGCGAGAGCAAGACCGCCACGAAGAGCGCGAGCCCGACGAAGACCACCCCCGCGAAGACGAAGGCCCCCTCGGGCGGCGGCCCCGCGACGACGTCGGAGACCGCGGCCGCGGCCCAGGTCCTCGCCCTCGTCAACCAGGAGCGCGCCAAGGTGGGCTGCTCCCCGGTGACCGCGGACAGCGGTCTCGCCGCGCTGGCGACGGCGTTCAGCGAGGACATGGCCGCGCGGAACTTCTTCGACCACACGGACCCGGACGGCGCGACGCCGTGGGACCGCGCCAAGGCGGCCGGCATCACGGACCTCGGCGGCGAGAACATCGCCCGCGGCCAGGCCAACGCCCAGTCCGTGATGGACGCCTGGATGAACAGCCCCGGCCACAAGGCCAACATCCTCAACTGCGACTACAAGACCCTCGGCGTCGGTGTGCACTTCGGCTCCGGCGGCCCGTGGTGGACGCAGGACTTCGGGTTCTAGCCCGAGGTTGTACGTATGACCCGCAGGGGTTGTACGTATGACGTAGCCGCGCTGTCCGTCATACGTCGACGGACAGCGCGGCTACGTCGTATCCAGCGCGATTACGCGGCGGCGAGGCGGCCCGCGCGGAACACGCGCGCCGTCTCGGCGACCCGGCGGCCCAAGTGCTCGGCCGTGGCGACGTCCGCCTTGTGGACGGTCTCGGGGCCCTGGTCGGTGTTGGTCTGCGCGGCGGCGCCCGCGAAGAAGCCGAGCCGGTTCAGATCGTCCTCGGAGGCGGTGCTGCTGTTCCACCCGGGGTGCAGACCGAGGTTGACCCAGTTCATGCCGTGCTGCGCGGCGAGGATCTGGAAGAACTGAAGCGTGTGCAGCTTGTCGCCGCTCTTGGAGCCGGAGTTGGTGAACCCGGCGGCGAGCTTGTCCTGCCAGTCGAGCCCGAACCAGCGCTTCGACGTGGCCTCCGCGAAGACGTGGAAGGCGCCCGACGCCGTACCCATGTAGGTCGGCGCGCCGAACACGATCGCGTCCGAGGCGTCCAGCCGCGCCCACTCCTCCTCGGTGATCTCGTCGACCTTGATCAGGTGAGCCTCGGCGCCGGCCTGGACGGCCCCCGTGCGGACGGCCTCGGCGAGGACGGCGGTGTGGCCGTAGCCCGAGTGGTAGGCGATGGCGACGACGGGTGCGATGGCGTGCGTGGTCATGGTGAACGTACTCCCGGATCGGTGAGCAGATGAAAGCGACCACCAAAGGAAAGCACTAACTTTTAGAAAGCACAACCCGATGGTTAGCGCTGCGCCGGAGTATGCTCGTGGTATGGAATCAACCGACCTCGCCTATGACGTGTTCTCCAAGGCGTGCCCCTCGCGCGGCACGCTGGAGCACGTGACCGGCCGTTGGGGCGCGCTCACCCTGGGAGCGCTGCACGAGGGCTCGTTCCGCTTCAACGAGCTGCGGCGCCGGGTGGAGGGCGTGAGCGAGAAGATGCTGTCGCAGACGCTGCACGCTCTGGAGCGCGACGGTCTGGTGCACCGCGACGCGCAGCCCACGAACCCGCCGCGCGTGGACTACGAACTGACGCCGCTGGGCCGGGAAGTGGCCGAGCGGCTGCTGACCCTCATCCACTTCGTGGAGGGGCGGATGGACGACGTACTGGTCGCGCGCGGGCGCTACGACGAGACGCGCGGCGGCTTCTGACAGCGCGGGCAGTAGTAGCTGGACCGGTTCATCCAGGCGCGGCGCCGCATCGGCGTCGCGCACCGGCCGCACGGCAGCCCTTCGCGTCCGTACGCGTCGAGGGACCGGTCGAAGTAGCCGGACTGCCCGTTCACATTCACGTAGAGGGAGTCGAAGCTCGTCCCGCCGACGCTCAGCGCGGCGGTCATCACATCCCTGACGTGGCCGAGGAGTTCGGCCGTGCGCGGGCGCGTGAAGGTCGCGGTGGGGCGCTCGTAGTGCACCTTCGCGCGCCACAGCGCCTCGTCGGCGTAGATGTTGCCGACCCCGCTGATGAGTGACTGGTCGAGCAGAGCGCGCTTGATGGTGGTGCGCTTGCGACGCAGCGCGTCGTGGAAGGCCGCGTCGTCGAAGAGCGGGTCCAGGGGGTCGCGCGCGATGTGCGCGATGACGTCGGGCAGATCGTCGGGGGTGTTCTCGTGCAACGAGAGCCCACCGAAGGTGCGTTGGTCGACGAACCGCAGCTCGGTCCCGAGGTCGTCGGCGAACCGGACGCGGATCCGCAGATGCTTCTCGTCCGGCGCCTCGTGCGGCTGCACCAGCAACTGGCCGCTCATGCCGAGGTGCGCGAGCACGGAGGTGTGCGTGGTCTCCAGCGGCAGCCAGAGGTACTTCCCGCGCCGCATCGGCTCGCCGATCCGCTGCCCCTTGAGGCGGTACGCGAAGTCCGCGCCGCCCGCGACATGACGGCGTACGGCGCGAGGGTGCAGGACCTCCGCATCGGCGACGGTGCGGTGCGCCACCCAGCGGGCGAGCCCGCGCCGCACGACCTCTACTTCGGGAAGCTCTGGCACGGGGACCTCCGGACGGGGCGGAACGGGATGCTGCGCAGAACGTACAGCGCAGAACGCCCGCTCCCACCGGGGGTACCGGTGGGAGCGGGCGGCCGAGGAAGCCGAGCGCTACACGCCAGGGGCGGTGTCGGCGGCCGCCCCCTCCGAGGCGGCCGCGGTGGCCGCCTCCTTGGCGCGCTCGTCCGCCGCGGCGCGAATGGCGCGCCAGGCGGACTCAGCGGCCTGCTGCTCCGCTTCCTTCTTGCTGCGGCCGGTGCCGGTGCCGTACGAGACGCCTCCGACGCGGGCGGCAGCAGTGAAGGTCTTCTCGTGATCCGGACCGGTCTCGGAGACCAGGTACTCGGGAACGCCGAGCCCCTCGGTCGCCGTGAGCTCCTGGAGACTGGTCTTCCAGTCCAGGCCGGCACCCAGATTCGAGGACTTCTCGATCAACGGGTCGAAGAGTCGGTGGACGAGTTCGCCCGCCGCTTCCAGACCCTGGTCCAGATAGACAGCGCCGATCACCGCTTCAAGGGTGTCGGCG